>NZ_JBXAPA010000025.1:0-546 GCF_058803545.1 Agrococcus sp. GW821-FHT14H11 | reverse complement strand
CCCTGGCCATCGGCCGGGGGCTCTTCTCGTGTTGCGCCAGTAGCTGCGTGCCGGGTCGATGGTGTTGGTGGCGAGGAGCTCGCCTGTCTCGAGGTCGATGACGGTGGCGGTCGTGTTGTCGATGAGGGCGAGGATGCGTCGGCCTCGGTGTGCTGCGCCGATGGCGAGGTGGTGCATGCGGCCGGCTCGGCGGAGGCTGACGCGGCCTTGGTGGTCGACGCGGTCGTAGCGGATGCGGAAGTGGCCGGGCGAGTGCGCGGCTGCGGCGGGGAGCGCCTTCGGTGTGGCGCGGTAGGTGTGGCCGGGGGTGGCGCGGTCGTTCGCGCGATGCGGGCGGTGCTCGTTGTAGCTGGTGCGGAAGCGGTCGAGCTGCTGCTGCAGGGTCGTGAGGTCGTGCGCCGGTGGTTGCTGGCGCAGCCAGCGCTTGAGGGTCTGGTGGAAGCGTTCGATCTTGCCTTGCGTCTGCGGGTGGCCGGGTTTGCCGTTCTTCTGCCGGACGCCCAGCAGCGGCAGCACGTACTCGAGGGCGTTGCGGCCGCCGCCGAG
>NZ_JBXAPA010000024.1:0-716 GCF_058803545.1 Agrococcus sp. GW821-FHT14H11 | reverse complement strand
GCGGCCGCCGCCGAGGCGGGCGGTGAAGACGCGACCGTTGTCGGTCAGCGTCGAGGCGGGCGCGCCGTGCTCATCGACGATCGCGAGGAACGCGGTCACGACGACGTCGCCGGTGACCGGCGCGTGGGCGGTGCAGGAGAGCAGGTAGCGGGAGTGGTCGTCGAGCCAGTTCAGGATCTCGACGTCGCGGCCGTCCGCGAGTCGCCAGTGGGTGAAGTCCGATTGCCAGGTCTCGTTCGGCTGCGCCGCCTCGAAGCGGATCCAGGAGGAGCGGGGGCGCTTGCGCGGCTCGGGCTCGACCAGCCCGGCGTCGTGCAGGATCCGCCGGATGGTGGACGTCGACGGCGCGGGCAGCCCTTCGCGTTCGAGGTGCCAGCCGATCGTGACCGGGCCCGCATCGCTGCCCTGCCCGGTCAGCTCTCGCCGCAGCACCACGATCCGCTCCCGCACTTGCACCGGAGTCCGGTGCGGGCTGCTGCGCGGCGCGCGCGACCGGGCCTCGACCGCGTCGATCCCGCCGTCCCGGTAGCGGGCCAGCAGTCGATGGAGGTGGCGCCGGGAGATGCCGTACTCGGCCGCGGCCGCCGTCACCGACAGCTGCTTCGACACGATCATCAGGACAGCGACACGAGCGCGAGACATGCCAGCGACTGTGACCGATGTCCCGACTCATGAGAGACCTATCAAGTGCGACCTATGTCGTGAACCCAGACACC
>NZ_JBXAPA010000023.1:0-962 GCF_058803545.1 Agrococcus sp. GW821-FHT14H11 | reverse complement strand
TCGTTCCCGACCAGCCCGAACGGCATCTCGCGCGCGCTCGCGTGGATGCGGCGCCGCGCCGGTGAGTCGGTCGCGGTCGCGGTCGAGGGGACCGCCTCCTACGGCGCGACCCTCACGCGCGCGCTCGAGGCCGCGCAGCTGTCGGTGTTCGAGGTCCGACCGCCGGCGCGCGGCTCGCGCGTGCGGGACGGGAAGACCGACCGGTTCGACGCGCTCGCCGCCGCCCGCGGCATCCTCCACGCCGACCCGGCCGGCCTCGCCACGCCCCGAGCGGCCGGGCTCCGCTCCGCCCTCCACGTCCGCGCCGCCGCCCGGCAGTCGATGACCGGCGAGATCCGCCGCGCCCGGCAGCAGCTGATCGCGCTGCTGCGCATCCACCCGCTCGGCATCGACGCGCGCGGCCCGGTCACCGAAGCGACCATCGCGCAGGTCAGCGCCTGGCGAGCCCGCACCGCCGACCCCGTCGACCTCGCCGCCGCCCGCGACCAGGCGACGCGCCTGGCCCGTCGCATCCGCGCGCTCAAGGGCGAGCTGGCCGACAACGAGCAGCAGCTGCGCGCCCTGGTCGAGCAGCTCGCGCCCGGCCTGCTCGACCTCCACGGCGTCGGGCCCGTCTCCGCCGCGACCATCGTCGACGTCATCTCCCACCGCGGCCGCATCCGCGACGAAGCGGCGTTCGCCAGGATCGCCGGCGTCGCCCCCATCCCCGTCTTCTCCGGCAACAGCGGCCACCACCGGCTCTCCCGCACCGGCGACCGAGCACTCAACGCGGCCCTCTACCGGATCGCGCTCACCCGTCTCGCCACCGACCCCGCCACACAGGCCTACCGGCTCAAGCGCGCCGCCGAGGGCAAGACCACCAAAGCGATCATCCGCTCCCTCAAGCGCTACATCGCCCGATCCATCTTCCGCCAGCTCAACGCCACCATGGCTTGACAGACGACCATAGAAGCGTCGACTCG
>NZ_JBXAPA010000022.1:0-1273 GCF_058803545.1 Agrococcus sp. GW821-FHT14H11 | reverse complement strand
CCCTGTGGGAGAGTAGGACACCGCCGGACTTCTTTTGGAAAGGGGCCCCAGATTCATCTGGGGCCCCTTTTTCTATGCCCGCACGCCGCTGAGCGATCGTTGCGGTGCCGCCGATGCGGCTGCGTCTCGAGCGCGGTGAGGTGGTGCCCACCCCACGGCCTCTCGCACTGCGGCGATGAGCACCTCGAGCGTGCGTATCGCGCAGCGCTGATCGGCGCGAGCTGCACTGAGCCATCGGTTGGACCTTGGTGTTCTGCCAGGGGCAGTGGGGCTTGATGTGCAGTTGCCGGCCGCCGAGTTCTGCGACGGCTGCGCGTCAGGCGGGGGCGCGCCGGTAGGCGAGCGCGTTGTCGGTCATGACCTATTCGATGCGAGTGATGCCGTAGTCGGCGAGGTAGTCCGCCGCTCGCCGGCGGAAGACGCAGCCCTCGACGACGATCGCCGGCTCACCTACCCCGCAGATGACGCGGCCGCGGACCTCCACGAGTCACGCGGTTCGGTGACGCACGCTACCGACACGTTTCACGATTAGGTCTCTGCTGAACGGAGACGGAAGCGGGATGACTTGGGGCACGAGAGCCTCCGGGACCTCACTGCGTATCCCACCGCTCCAGCGCGGTCGAGGCTGCCTGTGCCCGAGCGATTGATCGGCGCCATGGGGCTGACGGCTCGGTGCGCGGGGAGCGAGCCGCGCTTCCGCGAGCGTGACCGCAGCCTCAGCCGGTCCTGCGGCGCGCTCCGTGGTGCGCGTGCGGGTCATGCGTCCACCTCCGTCATGTGCTTGATGACGACCATCGCGGAAGTGCCCTGGTCGACCTCTGCACCGGGGCGCTCGAGGCTGCCGCCGGCTGGCCGCGTACCGCGCAGCTGCGCAAGGCACTCGATCGCGCCGAGCAGCGGGGCCCTCGATGGTCACGTCCTCCGTCTCGGCGACGAGCGTCGGGTCGGTCGAGCCCGCGGTACTCGACGAACGCTCTGCGCGGGGGAGCTCATGCGTCATGGCGATGGCACCGGCCGCAGCTGCTCCAGCGCGCGGGGCCGGCGGCGACCACGTTCCCACTGTCCGGCGGGGCGTTGGGCTACCGGCGACGGCGTCCCGACAGGCGAGCAGGAACCTCCCGCATCGGCGTCGGGACCGCGCGACACGCCCGGGCAGCGGCCGGTTGCACACAGGAGGCGAGACACATGTAATGTTGTCCCTCGTCACCCCATAGACGCCGGGCCGAGAGGCTGGCGGATCAAGAGGGACCAACACCTCCTCGTCTTCGGGTTC
>NZ_JBXAPA010000021.1:0-1319 GCF_058803545.1 Agrococcus sp. GW821-FHT14H11 | reverse complement strand
CTACTCGACATTGAGAATGGGCGCGGCGGCCTCGCGGGCGCCTGACTTGCTACTCGACAGGCTCCTCGGATGCCTTGCGCTGGATCTGTCGGTGGCTGTCGTGGCCGTCGCGTCCTGGCGTGGTGCCGGACGGGGCCTGACTTGATAGAACCTTGCGAGATCTCGCTCGTCAATGTGGTGTCGGCCCCGCCCGGATCGGTCATCCGCGCCGAAACGTGATTCGGAGGGAGACAGATTCTGATGGTACTCACCGCAAGCCCGCTCGCGCGGGCCGTTGTCGCCGGCGTGGACACGCATCTCGACACGCACCACGCCGCGGTAGTGACGCTCACCGGCGAGCTGCTGGCCGACGCGGCGTTCCCCGTCTCGAGCGCCGGCTACCAGGCGCTGTTGGACTGGGTCGCCGGCTACGGCCTGATCGACCGGATGGGGGTCGAGCTGACCGGCTCGTACGGGGCAGGACTGGCCCGGCACCTTCGGGCCGCGGGCGTTACCGTGCTGGAGGTGAACACCGCTGACCGCGCGACCCGGGCCCGTCGCGGCAAGGACGACCGCACCGACGCGATCGCCGCGGCCGGGAAGGTCCTCGCAGGCTCCGCGAGCACGATCCCGAAGGACACCACCGGGCCGGTCGAGTCGCTGCGGCTGCTGCACTCCGCTCGCGAGAGCGCGGTCAAGTCCCGCACGCAGGCGCTGAACGAGCTGCAGGCGGTCCGCACCACTGCGCCCGCATCCCTGCGGGAAACGCTGCCGACCACGACCGGCGCGCTGGTGACGGCGGCCGCGCGACTGCGGCCCGACACCGCCAGGCTCGACGAGCCGGAACAGGCCGCCAAGCTGGCGCTGCGGCGCCTCGCGACCCGCGCTCGGCAGCTCACCGAAGAGATCGATGCGGCCGAGTCCGACATCGCCGCGCTCGTGCAGGCGGTCGCGCCGACGCTGCTGGCAGCGACCGGCGTCGGCCCGATCACCGCCGCGATCCTGCTGGTCGCCGTCGGCGAGAACTTCGCCCGCATCCGCTCCGAGTCGGCGCTGGCGCGCCTGACCGGCACCGCGCCGATCCCGGTCTCCAGCGGCAGGACCCACCGGCATCGCCTCCACCGCGGCGGCAACCGGCAAGCGAACCGCGCTATCCACACGATCGCGCTCACCCGACTCGCGCACGACCCCCGCACCCGCGCCTACCGTGATCGACGGCTTGCCGAGGGCCTCTCCAAGCGCGACATCATGCGAGCGCTGAAGCGAGCTATCGTCCGAGAGATCTTCCGCAACCTCAGAACCGATCTTGCGCATCCCGAGACATAGAACTATCCAGCGGG
>NZ_JBXAPA010000020.1:0-1403 GCF_058803545.1 Agrococcus sp. GW821-FHT14H11 | reverse complement strand
CGACGAGACTCACGTGAAGTGCCCGCGACAGGTTTGCGGTGCCTCACGTAGGAATGCCCGCGAAACTCTGAGGGCATGGGATGCGAGTTGTCGATGCAGGCTCGAGCGGAGATCACGGCCAAGTACGCGCGGGCGTACCTGCGGGCGTCGAAGGCGGAGAAGTCGCAGCTGCTCAACGAGATCGAAGCGGTGACGGGATGGACGCGCGACAACGCGCGGCGGCGGCTGCGGGCGGCCGCGAAGCCCCGCGCGGCGCGGCCGGGGAAGCGGAAGCGGGCCAGGAAGTACTCGTACGACGCGCTCAAGGTGCTGCAGCGCGTCTGGGCCATCTCCGGCGGCTCCTGCGGCAAATACCTCGTGGTCGCGATGGAGCCGCTGCTGGACGCGCTCGAGCGGCACGGCGAGCTCGTGCACGGCAAGGAGCGCTATTCGCCCGCGGTCCGCGCCGAGCTGCTGGCGATGTCGCCGGCGACGATCGACCGCTACCTGCGACCGGCGCGCGAGCGAGACCCGCTGCGGGGGTTGAGCTCGACCAAGCCATCGCCGCTGCTGCGCTCGTCGATCACGATCCGCCGCGCCGGCGACGAGGTCGAGGACGAGCCGGGCTTCTTCGAAGTCGATACCGTCGCGCACTGCGGGCCGACCCTCAAGGGCGAGTTCTGCCGCACGGTGAACCTCACCGACATGCGCCTCGGCTGGGTCCACACCCGCTCGATGCGCAACAACGCGGCCGTGCACGTGCTGGCCGTCATGAACAGCGCGATCGAGGCGATCCCGTTCGCGGTCACCGGTCTCGACTTCGACAACGGCGGCGAGTTCATCAACCACGACCTCGTCAACTGGGCCGCCGACCGCCACATCTTCTTCACCCGCGGCCGCCCCTACCGCAAGAACGACCAGGCCACGATCGAGTCCAAGAACGGCCACCTCGTGCGCGCCTACGCGTTCCACTGGCGCTACGACACCCCCGAAGCGCTCCGGCTCCTCAACCAGCTATGGCCGCTGGTGAACGACCGCTTCAACTACTTCCTGCCCACGAAGAAGCCCATCGGCTGGTCCACCGACCGCTCCGGCCGACGCCGCCGCGACTACGACGACCCGCGCATCCCGTTCAACCGCCTGCTCGCCGCCGGCGTGCTCTCTCCCGCGCAAGAAGCCGAACTGCGCGCCTACCGCGACAGCCTCAACCCGGCCGAGCTCGCTCGCCGCATCCAAACCATCCAGGACCGGCTCGTAGCGATCGCCCGCGAACCCACGCTCAAGCTCGCCGCCAGCCTCCAACAGCCACTGCCCGACACCGCTCGAGGCGTGAAGCTGCGCCGAGCCAGCTGACCACACACGCGGGCATTCCTACGTGAGGCACCGCTTCACGCACGCGGGCATATTGACATGAGGCACCTCGG
>NZ_JBXAPA010000019.1:1940-5412 GCF_058803545.1 Agrococcus sp. GW821-FHT14H11 | reverse complement strand
CTGCCGACCGGTTTTCCCCGGCCGGCATGCAACATTTCTTTACGGAGAGTTTGATCCTGGCTCAGGACGAACGCTGGCGGCGTGCTTAACACATGCAAGTCGAACGATGAAGGAGGAGCTTGCTCCTCTGGATTAGTGGCGAACGGGTGAGTAATACGTGAGCAATGTGCCCTTGACTCTGGGATAAGCGCTGGAAACGGCGTCTAATACCGGATACGACCCTCGGAGGCATCTCCTGATGGTGGAAAGAACTTCGGTCAAGGATCAGCTCACGGCCTATCAGCTAGTTGGTGAGGTAACGGCTCACCAAGGCGACGACGGGTAGCCGGCCTGAGAGGGTGACCGGCCACACTGGGACTGAGACACGGCCCAGACTCCTACGGGAGGCAGCAGTGGGGAATATTGCACAATGGGCGCAAGCCTGATGCAGCAACGCCGCGTGAGGGACGAAGGCCTTCGGGTTGTAAACCTCTTTTAGCAGGGAAGAAGCGAAAGTGACGGTACCTGCAGAAAAAGCACCGGCTAACTACGTGCCAGCAGCCGCGGTAATACGTAGGGTGCAAGCGTTGTCCGGAATTATTGGGCGTAAAGAGCTCGTAGGCGGTTTGTCGCGTCTGCTGTGAAAACCCGAGGCTCAACCTCGGGCTTGCAGTGGGTACGGGCAGACTAGAGTGCGGTAGGGGAGATTGGAATTCCTGGTGTAGCGGTGGAATGCGCAGATATCAGGAGGAACACCGATGGCGAAGGCAGATCTCTGGGCCGTAACTGACGCTGAGGAGCGAAAGCATGGGGAGCAAACAGGCTTAGATACCCTGGTAGTCCATGCCGTAAACGTTGGGAACTAGATGTGGGGACCATTCCACGGTCTCCGTGTCGTAGCTAACGCATTAAGTTCCCCGCCTGGGGAGTACGGCCGCAAGGCTAAAACTCAAAGGAATTGACGGGGGCCCGCACAAGCGGCGGAGCATGCGGATTAATTCGATGCAACGCGAAGAACCTTACCAAGGCTTGACATATACCGGAAACGGCCAGAGATGGTCGCCCCGCAAGGTCGGTATACAGGTGGTGCATGGTTGTCGTCAGCTCGTGTCGTGAGATGTTGGGTTAAGTCCCGCAACGAGCGCAACCCTCGTCCTATGTTGCCAGCACGTAATGGTGGGAACTCATGGGATACTGCCGGGGTCAACTCGGAGGAAGGTGGGGATGAGGTCAAATCATCATGCCCCTTATGTCTTGGGCTTCACGCATGCTACAATGGCCGGTACAATGGGCTGCGATACCGCAAGGTGGAGCGAATCCCAAAAAGCCGGTCTCAGTTCGGATTGAGGTCTGCAACTCGACCTCATGAAGTCGGAGTCGCTAGTAATCGCAGATCAGCAACGCTGCGGTGAATACGTTCCCGGGCCTTGTACACACCGCCCGTCAAGTCATGAAAGTCGGTAACACCCGAAGCCAGTGGCCTAACCTTTTGGAGGGAGCTGTCGAAGGTGGGATCGGTGATTAGGACTAAGTCGTAACAAGGTAGCCGTACCGGAAGGTGCGGCTGGATCACCTCCTTTCTAAGGAGCATCTCGCCGGCTCAGCCGGCGCAGAGCCACTACGGTCGCACACGTCGACCGGTGGTCAGCTCAAGGGTGGAACATTGACATTGGTGCTCGAGGGATCGGGTCCAGCTCAGTACGACTGCTTGCAGTCAGGAACGGCGGGACGCGGGAGATCGAGCACATGCACGCTGTTGGGTCCTGAGGGACCAGACGGCGCCTTTTGGCGTCTTCGGAACCTCGGACCGGCCGGTCGCAGCGCAGGGCGCTGGGGCTGACGGTACCGACCGTAAGTTGAGAACTACACAGTGGACGCGAGCATCTTAGATTCGAGCTTCGGCTCGAGTCTTGATGATCTTTATAGATCATTGGTCGCCATCGCTTCGGCGGTGGTGTCCTAACCAAAATACTCATGTATGTGGTCAAGTTTCTAAGAGCAAACGGTGGATGCCTTGGCATCTGGAGCCGATGAAGGACGTAGTAATCTGCGATAAGCCTCGGGGAGCTGATAAACGAGCTTTGATCCGAGGATCTCCGAATGGGGAAACCCCGCTGGGCGGCGTGCCGACCCAGTGACTCCCGCCTGAATATATAGGGCGGGTAGAGGGAACGTGGGGAAGTGAAACATCTCAGTACCCACAGGAAGAGAAAACAACAGTGATTCCGTAAGTAGTGGCGAGCGAACGCGGAAGAGGCTAAACCGATCGTGTGTGATAGCCGGCAGGCGTTGCACGATCGGGGTTGTGGGACATCTCAGCTGCTCTGCCGAGCAGCAAGCGTTACAGACCGCGGTAGGCGAAGAGCTTGGAAAGGCTCATCGAAGAGGGTGACAATCCCGTAGCCGAAACCGCGCAATGGCGCGAGGTCCATCCCAAGTAGCACGGGGCCCGAGAAATCCCGTGTGAATCAGCCAGGACCACCTGGTAAGCCTAAATACTCCCAGATGACCGATAGCGGACAAGTACCGTGAGGGAAAGGTGAAAAGTACCCCGGGAGGGGAGTGAAATAGTACCTGAAACCGTTTGCTTACAAACCGTTGGAGCAGCCCTAGCAGCTGTGACAGCGTGCCTTTTGAAGAATGAGCCTGCGAGTTAGCGATATGTGGCGAGGTTAACCCGTGTGGGGTAGCCGTAGCGAAAGCGAGTCTGAATAGGGCGATTCAGTCGCATGTCCTAGACCCGAAGCGAAGTGATCTATCCATGGCCAGGTTGAAGCGAGGGTAAGACCTCGTGGAGGACCGAACCCACTTAGGTTGAAAACTGAGGGGATGAGCTGTGGATAGGGGTGAAAGGCCAATCAAACTTCGTGATAGCTGGTTCTCTCCGAAATGCATTTAGGTGCAGCGTTGCGTGTTTCTTGCCGGAGGTAGAGCTACTGGATGGCCGATGGGCCCCAAAAGGTTACTGACGTCAGCCAAACTCCGAATGCCGGTAAGTGAGAGCGCAGCAGTGAGACGGTGGGGGATAAGCTTCATCGTCGAGAGGGAAACAACCCAGACCACCGACTAAGGTCCCTAAGCGTGTGCTAAGTGGAAAAGGATGTGGAGTTGCTTAGACAACCAGGAGGTTGGCTTAGAAGCAGCCACCCTTGAAAGAGTGCGTAATAGCTCACTGGTCAAGTGATTCTGCGCCGACAATTTAGCGGGGCTCAAGCACACCACCGAAGTCGTGGAATTCGCGCAACAGCTCGGCAGCCCTCGTGGCTGTCCAGGCGTGCGGATTGGTAGGAGAGCGTCGTGTGGCGAGTGAAGCGGCGGAGGAATCCAGCCGTGGACGCCACACGAGTGAGAATGCAGGCATGAGTAGCGAAAGACTGGCGAGAAACCAGTCCTCCGAAAGACCAAGGGTTCCAGGGTCAAGCTAATCTTCCCTGGGTAAGCCGGGACCTAAGGCGAGGCCGACAGGCGTAGTCGATGGACATCAGGTTGATAC
>NZ_JBXAPA010000019.1:0-1842 GCF_058803545.1 Agrococcus sp. GW821-FHT14H11 | reverse complement strand
TGCTAAGAGTCCGAATCCTTGGACCGATCCCTTCGGGGTGACGTCCTTGGGCTAGCACTCGACCCTATGCTGGTGCGGCTAGCGTATTAACAGGTGTGACGCAGGAAGGTAGCAGAACCGGGCCGATGGTTGAGTCCGGGTAAGCCGTAGGGCGTGGGATAGGCAAATCCGTCCCACATACAGCCTGAGAGCTTTGCCGAACCCTAGAGGGAAGTCTGTGATCCTATGCTGCCAAGAAAAGCATCGACGCGAGGTTCAAGTCACCCGTACCCCAAACCGACTCAGGTGGTCAGGTAGAGAATACCAAGGAGATCGAGAGAATCGTGGTTAAGGAACTCGGCAAAATGCCCCCGTAACTTCGGGAGAAGGGGGGCCTGAGGCGTGACGGCACTAGCTGCCCGAGCGTTTGAAGGCCGCAGAGACCAGTGGGAAGCGACTGTTTACTAAAAACACAGGTCCGTGCTAAGACGCAAGTCGATGTATACGGACTGACGCCTGCCCGGTGCTGGAAGGTTAAGAGGAAGGGTTAGCGCAAGCGAAGCTCAGAATTTAAGCCCCAGTAAACGGCGGTGGTAACTATAACCATCCTAAGGTAGCGAAATTCCTTGTCGGGTAAGTTCCGACCTGCACGAATGGCGTAACGACTTCCCAGCTGTCTCAACCGCGAACTCGGCGAAATTGCACTACGAGTAAAGATGCTCGTTACGCGCAGCAGGACGGAAAGACCCCGTGACCTTTACTACAGCTTGGTATTGGTGTTCGGTGTGGCTTGTGTAGGATAGGTGGGAGACTGTGAAGCCCGGACGCTAGTTCGGGTGGAGTCATTGTTGAAATACCACTCTGGTCACTCTGGATATCTAACTTCGAACCGTAATCCGGTTCAGGGACAGTGCCTGGTGGGTAGTTTAACTGGGGCGGTTGCCTCCCAAAAAGTAACGGAGGCGCCCAAAGGTTCCCTCAACCTGGTTGGCAATCAGGTGTCGAGTGTAAGTGCACAAGGGAGCTTGACTGTGACAGTGACAACTGGAGCAGGGACGAAAGTCGGGACTAGTGATCCGGCAGTGGCTTGTGGAAGCGCTGTCGCTCAACGGATAAAAGGTACCTCGGGGATAACAGGCTGATCTTGCCCAAGAGTCCATATCGACGGCATGGTTTGGCACCTCGATGTCGGCTCGTCGCATCCTGGGGCTGGAGTAGGTCCCAAGGGTTGGGCTGTTCGCCCATTAAAGCGGCACGCGAGCTGGGTTTAGAACGTCGTGAGACAGTTCGGTCCCTATCCGCTGCGCGCGTTGGAAGTTTGAGAGGATCTGACCCTAGTACGAGAGGACCGGGTTGGACGAACCTCTGGTGTGTCAGTTGTTCCGCCAGGAGCACCGCTGATTAGCTACGTTCGGGATGGATAACCGCTGAAAGCATCTAAGCGGGAAGCCGGCCTCAAGATGAGACTTCCGTGCCTTCGGGCGAGAGGCTCCCAGCCAGACTACTGGGTTGATAGGCCGGATGTGGAAGTGGGGACTAAAGACCCATGAAGCTGACCGGTACTAATAAGCCGATGACTTGATAACACATATTATGAGCTTGCTGCTCGCGTCCACTTTGTGGTTCTCGATGTACGGTCGAGAACTGCAGCCCTCCGCTTCGAGCGGAGTGCTGTGCAGACTGAAACATCAACAGTGTTTCGGCGGCCATAGCGAGAGGGAAACGCCCGGTCACATTCCGAACCCGGAAGCTAAGGCTCTCAGCGCCGATGGTACTGCAGGGGGGACCCTGTGGGAGAGTAGGACACCGCCGGACTTCTTTTGGAAAGGGGCCCCAGATTCATCTGGGGCCCCTTTTTCTATG
>NZ_JBXAPA010000018.1:0-9032 GCF_058803545.1 Agrococcus sp. GW821-FHT14H11 | reverse complement strand
TCAAGGTGGGTAGTACCCCCACTCGTACGGTTGGTCTCACTCCCCGCGCGTGACGCTCACTCTCCGAGAATCATGGCTTGACCGGTAGTTTCTCCCGCACGGCACGACACGGGCCACAACGAACGGCTCGCGACGTGTTGCATCAGATGCATCAATCGGAATGGGCGCTGACCGGTGATTTCGTCCCGAGTGTTGCATCTGATGCATCAATGGTGCAGATTGTGACACGGAGGTTGCGATGGAGTCGACCGGTCGGATTCGCCTGTTTCGCTCCTCCAGTGCGGTCGTCGACGCGGAGTCGCTGAGCGCCGCGATGCTCGACGGTTGGGCGCATGCACAACTCGCGCAAGGGTTCCAGCAGCGCACAGCGAGTCGTCGCGAGCGGACGGTCAAACGATTCATCGACTGGTCGGGAAAGTACCCGTGGCAGTGGTCGCAACTCGAAGCAGACGACTTCTCCGCCGAGCTGCGCGGCATCCACCACCTGGCACCGTCGACGGTTCGCGCGATCCAGAACGATCTCGCGCTCTTCCTCGTCTATATCGCGGACCCGCTCTATCCCTGGGCTCAACACTGCTCGGAGCTGCTCGGCGAACCGTTCGTGCCGATCTCGCCCCGCCGGATGGCGCACCGCCAGGAAGGTCCAGAAAGCCCTGACAAGCGCCCCTTCACCACCGCGGAGCTGCAGACGTTCTTCGACTTCGCGGACGATGAGGTGGAGCGCATCCTGCGCTCGGGCCTGCGGGGCGGACTCGCCGCCTACCGCGACGCGGTCGCCTTCAAGACGATGTACGCGTGGGGTCTGCGACGACGGGAGCTGTGCCACCTGAAGGTCGTCGACTTCTCGAGGAACATCCGCGCCCCTCGCTTCGGCGCCTGGGGCGTGCTCCGTGTCCGCTACGGCAAGGCCATGCGCGGCTCCCCCTCGAAGCAGCGCACCGTGCTTACGGTGTTCGACTGGTCCTCCAGCGTCGTCGCAGACTGGGTCGACCGCGGACTCCCCCGGTTCCGGGCCACCGATGGATGGCTCTTTCCCACCGAACGAGGTGCAGTACTGGACGGCAGGTCACTGCTTCGCAGGATGCAGCAGTACGTCACCGCGCTCGAGCTCCCCAGCGGCCTCGACCTTCACTCGTTCCGACGTTCGTACGCCACGCACCTGCAGCTCGAGTGGGGCTTCGACACCTCGTTCGCGAAGGAGCAGCTCGGCCACGAGCACGCATCCACGACCGCGATCTACACGATCGCCACCCCCGACTACCGCGCACGCGAGCTCGACCGCGTGCTCGGCGCAACGCTCGAACGAGCAGCAGCGCTCCCCCACCGCAACCGAGGAGATGGACAGCCATGAAGATCGACGTCACCTACCGCTGGCAGCTGCCCGTCATCATGGCCCGAGCCGGCTACCGCACGACCACCGACCTGATCGAACCGCTGGCCGACCGGGGCATCATGCTCTCGCGCAGCCAGGTCTATCGCCTCACCCGAGCCCCCGAACGGATCTCGCTGCAACTGCTCGCCGCACTATGCGACATCTTCGACATCGGCATGAGCGAGCTCATCACCGTCGAGTCCGAGCGGATCCGCGCGACGAAGAAGCGCATCGTCAACGACGACGCCCCTCCCCTGCTCGAGTCCTACCGACCGATCCGCGCGCGCATTGTCCGTGACCCCGATGACGAATAGGCGCATCGGTCGACCCCGCGTCGGAGGCGAGTTTCACTGCCCACGCTGCGGAGAGAACGCGAAACGCCACCGCGTGACCTGGCCCGATGGTCGCATCTGCACCCCCTGCTACGTGCGCGCTGTGGAGACCTTCGGCGCTTGTGCGCAGTGCGAGGACAACCGCATGCTCCCCGGCCGCGACGACCACGACCGACCGATCTGCCGAGTCTGCGCCCGCATCACGACCGACCTCGACTGCCACCGATGCGGTAGCGAAGGCGAGCTCATCCGCAACAAGCGCTGCACACGCTGCGTGCTCCGCGAAGACCTCGAAGCACTCCTCTCCCCCAACGACCCTCCCGATCTGCGCATCAAGCGTCTGGTCAACGTCCTGTGCGGCGTCGACCGCCCAGCGAGCATCCGGACCTGGATGCGCGGCGGGGCAGCCAATGCCCTCCTCACCAGTGTCGGCAGGCGCGAGCTCGACCTCGACCACGCAGAGTTCGATGCACTCCCCCGCTCCACGGCCAACGAGCATCTCCGCAGTCTGCTCGTCGCACACGGCATGCTCCCCGACCGCGGCAACGTCGACCTCGCCCGCTTCGACCTCTGGCTCGAGCAACGACTCCGCGACCTCGCGGCACGTCCTCGAATCGTCGCCGCGCTCGAACCCTTCGCGCGCTGGCATCACGCACGCCGGCTCCACGACGACGCATCCCGCATCCGCAACCTCAACTACGCCACTCGCGCGGCCAAGCAGGAGATCACCGAAGCCGGACGACTGCTCGCCTGGCTCGACGTGACCCACGACGTCGCGCTCGCCGACGCCGAGCAACGCCTCATCGACGAATACCTCTCCGCAGGCCCATCGACCAGGAAGATCGCCCGAAACTTCATCAACTGGAACCGCACGATCGGCGCCACGAAGCTCCGCTCCGGTCGACGCCGAGACGCGATCTCCACCCCGCTCGCCACCGACACCGAACGCGTCCAAAACCTCTCACGTCTTCTCGGCGAAACTGACGCTCCCCTTATCCCTCGCGTCGTCGGGCTGCTCATGCTGCTTTACGGCACCCCGATCGGTCGACTCGTGCAACTCCGCCGCGACGCGGTCACCGAGGTCCCCGACGGCATGCGAATCGACCTCGGGGGCACGCAGCCGGCACTTGTGCCCGGCCCCATCTCCGCGGTGGTCTTCGAGATGATCACGACCGTCGCCGCCACCCGCACCGCCGCTGTCGATGCAGGCTGGCTGTTCCCAGGTCGTCGAGTCGGCCGCCACATCCACCCGGACAGCGTCCGCAACCAGCTCCGAAGCCTCGGCGTCTCCGTGCTCGCCGGCCGCAACGCCACCCTGGCCGACCTCACCCACCAGCTGCACCCTGCCGTCCTCGCCGACATCCTCGGCTATACGAACCAGACACTCACGAAGCACGCGCTTCGGGGCGGGCTCGCCTTCGCGAGCTACACCGCGCGGCCGCGGGAGCCGCGCGACAGCAGCGGTCTCAGGCCCTGATCTGCCGCCCCACGAGATCGCGATCGATGTCGACGCCCCATCCGCGCCCGCGTGCACCGAGCATCCCTTGCACGCCGGCCATGGCGATTAGGTCCCACAGGCGCTGCAGCGAATCGGCGGTGCTCGCCTCCATCTGGTGAATCAGGGCTTCGTGTGCCTCGGCGTCGCGGCCCGTCACTGCAGACAGGCGCGTCCGCAGCTTCTTATCGTGCGCGAGCAAGATCTGTTCGACTCTCGACCACATCGCTTCCGGAGACGGACCTCGCTGGGGACTCTCGGCGAGGGTGTCCAGGTTGTAGAAGCGACCTTGCCGCCCGTACCTGCTCAGCGCGGCGACGAGCGGGACCAGCACAGGGTCGCGCTCGACGGCATCGAGCAGCGACTCTACGTACGGCCGGTGGTTCGCGCGATCGAGACGTACTCGCAGGGTGTCGAGCGTCTCGCGCAGCATCGTGTCGAGGTCGTGTCGCCAGTGGTCTCGAAAGATGGCCACCGGTGGCCACTCCCGATGCTCTGCAAGGTGTGCAAGCCCAAGTGCCATCTTCAGAAGCTTCTCCAACCCGATCGACAGCATGGTCATGACCGGGTCGCGGGTCGTCTCGAGGAACGCAGCAGTTCGCAGAGTCCGCAGCCCGTAGGCGAGCAGGTTCCGTGTGCTCGTCTGCTCGGCGAGCAATGCCCACGCTTGCGCGTCGCTCAGGCCATCGTCGAGCCTCGCCACGTCACGCCGTCCCGGCGCTCTTCGCCGCCGCCCGTTCAAGCGCGCGGTACACCGTCGAGCGAGCGACGCCGAAGAGCTCGGCGAGTTCACTCGAGGTATGCGACCCCTGACGGTGGAGACTGACCAGGTGCGCCTCTTGCGTTGGCGAGAGCTTTGGCTTCTTGCCGCGGAGCCGGCCCTTCGCGCGAGCGACGGCCATGCCCTCGCGGGTACGGGCGCGGATGAGATCGGCCTCGAACTCGGCCACCATCCCGAGCACGTTGAAGAGCAGCCGGCCGACCGGGTCGTTCGGGTCGTAGAGACTGCCACCAAGGCTGAGACTGACCTCCTTCGATGCGAGCTCGTCCGCGATGTCTCGCGCGTCAGGCAGTGACCGCGCGAGCCGGTCGAGCTTTGACACGACCAGCGTGTCCCCGTCGCGGCAAGCGGCGAGCGCTTCGCGCAGGCCGGGCCGGGCACGGTTCGTGCCGGTGAGTCCGTGGTCGACGTAGATGTTCCGCGACTCGACGCCGAGCGCTGCAAGCGCGTCGCGTTGCGCCGTGACGTCTTGCGCGTTGGTCGAGACGCGTGCGTACCCGATGAGCATGACGCGACTGTAGCGTTTGAGGCCCCTTCACCGGGCATTTTTCCGGGCGGGTCTTACGGGAATCCCCGCAATGACCGACCGCGGGGAAATCGCCGACCAGGTGCGGCGCTGTTCGGTGTCCCAGTGAGGGATCGGCTTGCGGGAGTGGTCGTAGACCCGACCAGCGCGACTCTGATGCCCCTCGCTAGCGTGTGAGGATGTGCACTTCCGTAATCATCCTGAACGGCGTGCCGGGCGCCGGCAAGACAACCTTGGCGGTCCCGTTGGCACTGGAGCTTGGAGTCCCGCTGATCGGCAAGGACGCGATCAAAGAGGGGTTGGCCGATCTCGTCTCGGTCCCATTGCCGACGCGTCGCCTGGGGGCGCTCGCGAGCGAAACGATGTGGAATCTGGCCGCCCTGATCGATGGTCCAGTCGTCGTAGAGAGTTTTTGGGCTGCGGAGCGCGATGAAGGATTCCTCCAGGCAGGCTTGCGCACGGCCGGCGCGCGTCGCGCTGTTGAGCTGTGGTGCGAGGTGCCACTCGGACTGGCGCGAGAGCGCTTCTCAACCCGGCACCGTCACTCGGCGCACGACGACACTTCTCGACTCGAGGAGTGGGAGACGATGGTGGCTACCGCTCGACCGTGCTCCGGACAACCTGCATTGCGCGTAGCGACAGCCGGAGCTGTCGACGTGCCCGCGCTCGCCGCGCGCATCCGAAGGCTGCTTCAGGACGACCGATCGCTCATCCCACTTCCCGAACCTGCACGCTAAGGGATCCTTGACCGGGCCGCCTCACCGCTTGCGGATCGCCGCCGCGTCCAGGCGGCGGTGCAGCATCGAGGCGAGCGTCAGCATGTCGAGCGCGTCGCTGCGAGAGGTCGACCAGAGCACCTTCGGGGCGTGCGCGGTCGGGTTGCGGAACGTGCCGAAAAGGGGCTCTTCGCCGTTGAGTGTGGTCATGCGAAGAGCCTTCAATTGGGAAATCGTGTGGACGGAATTCCGCTCCACCACTCAGCGGGACGTGACCTCCCCGATATCCAGTCAAGGTGGGTAGTACCCCCACTCGCACACTTGGTGTCACTCCCGTGCGGGCCGCAAGCTTGTCCGAAATCAGTGCCTGACCGGTGCTTTCTCCAGTTCAACTCCGCGCGTCCCTCCTCCACGTCCTCGTAACGTCAGTGCCTGCTGTATATTCAGTGTGTGCTGACAATTACGAATCAACTGGACGTGATGCATCGGCTCGGGCGCGCCATGGCGGATCCGTCACGCTCGCGCATCTTGCTGACCTTGCTGCAGGGGCCGAACTATCCCGCTGTCCTTGCGCGCGAGCTCGAGCTGACACGCTCGAACGTATCGAACCATCTCGCCTGCCTGCGTGACTGCGGCATCGCCGTGGCCGAGCCTGAGGGCCGCCAGACGCGGTACGAGATCGCCGACCCGCACCTCGCGCGGGCGCTTACTGCGCTGGTCGAGGTGACGTTGGCTATCGACGAGCAAGCGCTATGCCTCGATCCGGAGTGCCCGGTCCCCGGCTGCTGCGAGTCGGCCCGATGAGCGCGGAGACGCTGACCGCGGCACGACGGAGCACTCTGCATCGCCGAGTGCGGTTCATCGTCGGCTTCACGATCACCTACAACGTCATCGAGGCGATTGTCGCGATCTGGGCGGGCTCGATGGCCTCCTCGGCCGCGCTGATCGGGTTCGGGCTCGATTCGATCGTCGAGGTGCTCTCTGCGGCAGCGGTCGCGTGGCAGTTCACGCGCAAGGATCCGGAACGGTGGGAGAAGGTGACTGTCCGAGCGATCGGCATCGCGTTCTTTGCTCTCGCCGCGTACGTCATCATCGACGCGGTCTTCACGCTGACCGGGGTGGAAGAGGTCGATCACAGCCCGCTCGGTATCGGCATCGCCACCCTCAGCCTGCTCGTCATGCCGGCACTGGCCTGGTTCGAGTTCCGCACCGGTCGCGAGCTCGGGTCGCGCAGCGTGCAGGCGGACGCCAAGCAGCTGCTCCTGTGCATCTACCTGTCGGGCACGGTGCTCGTCGGCCTGTTGCTCAACCTGCTCTTCGGCTGGATGTGGGCAGATTCCGTGGCTGCACTCGTCGTCGCCGGGCTCGCGATCCGCGAAGGGGTCGAGGCGTGGCGCGGCGATGTCGAATCGCCCTTCGAAGTCCTGGGCGAGCTCGAGGCGAAGGACAACTAGATGCTCGCGACCATTGCCTCCGCGATCGGCATGTTCGCGGCAACCAACATCGACGACATCGTCATACTCACCGTGCTCTTCCTCGCTTCATCCCGCGGCGGGCCGCGGCCCTGGCAGATCGTCCTCGGCCAGTACCTGGGATTCGCGACGCTCGTTGCGATCAGCGTTGTCGCGGCACTCGGGCTCACGATCATCCCGGACGAGTGGGTCGGCTTCCTTGGCCTCATCCCCCTGCTGATCGGTGTCATCGGACTCATCCGGGGACTGCGCGAGCGCGACGATGCAGATCCAGACGAGTCGGCCATGAAGGGCCTCGGCCTGCTCGGCATCGCCGGGATCACCATCGCGAATGGCGCGGACAACATCAGCCTCTACACGCCGGTGTTCCGAACCATCTCGCCCGCCGACACCGCGATCACCATCGTCGTGTTCCTCGCTCTGGTGAGCGTCTGGTGCCTCTTCGGGAAGCTCATCGGCACGCACAAGGCCGTCACCGAGACTCTCGAGCGGATCGAGCACTGGCTGGTCCCCGCCGTGTTCATCGGCCTCGGCCTGTTCATCCTGATCGAATCCGGCGTCGTCCCCCGCCTCTTCGAGGCACTGGCCTGATGTCGACGACTGGCAACAGCTCACCAAGTCCCTCGGCGGCACAGACAGCCGTCGCGGGGGGCGCCGCCTCGCCGCACACGAGACGTCGACTGTGGAGGGTGACCCTTCTCGGCTACGTCTCCGCGCTCGCCGCCGTGGCGATCGATCAACTCAGCAAGGTCTGGGCAGAGGCGACCCTCGCTGTCGGCGAGCGTCATCCGGTGCTGGGCGACATGCTCGCGATGCAGCTCACCTACAACCCGGGGGCGGCATTCTCGCTCGGCGCCAGCGCAACGCCGCTCATCACCGTCCTCGCCGCTGCGGGCACGATGTTCGCGGCTTGGCTCACCTGGAGAACCACGTCGCTGCCGTGGGCGCTCAGCCTTGGCCTCATCCTCGGCGGCGCCCTCGGGAACATCATCGACCGCCTGGCACGACACCCCGGTCCCGGCCGAGGCCACGTCGTGGACTTCATCGCCTACGCCGACTGGTTCATCGGAAATGTCGCAGACGTGTTCGTATTCGGTGGTTTGGCGCTCTGCATCGCCTTCGCCTTCATGGGTAAGCCCATGCGGCCCTAGCCCTGAGCACGTGGCTGTGGTGCGCGCGGGCGAGTCCGAGCGCGGGAGCTCACGACCTGAGTTGATATCCCCGGTATCCAGTCGAAAGAGGGATGAAGCACTCGCGACCTGTTGATACGCCTCCCCGCGTGCCGAGGTCGCCCTAGCAAGATCTGCCGCTCACCGGCACTTTCTCTGCTCGCCGGGACCCTGCGACCTCACCTCGTCAGCTTGGATGGTGCAGATTCTGCAACACGCATAAGCACCTCTTGACCGCTGATTTCGTGCGACGTGTTGCAGAACCTGCACCAATGGTGCAGATTCTGCAACCGGAGGTCCGCGATGGAGCCGACCGGTCGAGTTCGACTGTCTCGACTGGCCGACCGACTGGTCGACTAGCGGCGGAGACGGTCGTGGCTACGATCGTGCTCCATGACGCATCTCGTTCTACAGGCGTGCCTCAATGGTGCGCGGACTCGCGACGAGCACATATCCGTACCCCTCGACGCGTCCGCGATCGCGAAGGCCACCGCGAGTATCGCCAGCCTCGTGCAGTCGATCCACGTGCACGCGAAGAACGCCGTCGGTGCCGACTCGGTCGTGCCCGCTGACGTCGCTGCTGCGGTCGCGGCAGCGCGCCGGGCCGCGCCGGAACTCGAGGTGGGCGTCACGACGGGCGCGTGGGCCGAGCCCGACGTTGGTACACGGGTCGCCGCTATCCGCAATTGGACGATGCTGCCGGACGTCGCATCGGTGAACTGGCATGAGGACGGTGCCGACGCCGTCGCGGAGGCACTGCTCGAGGCCGGAGTCGCTGTCGAAGCCGGCGTGTGGCATCAGGAGGGGCTCGCGGCGTGGACCCGCTCCCCTCACCGCGACCGTGTGCTTCGTGTGCTCGTCGAGGTGCAGCCCATGGCCGCGGATGCAGCGATCGCCGAGGCGGCGATGCTCGTCGCCGGCGTGCGCGCGGTCTCCACGCGCCAGATCCTGCTGCACGGCGAAGATGCAAGCGCGTGGACAGTTCTGCGTGAGGCGGCACGGATGGGACTCGCGACGCGCATGGGCTTCGAGGACGTGCTGACGCTACCGAGCGGGGAGGCAGCATCGAGCAATCGGGAGCTGCTGGAATCGGCCACGGACGTACTCGCACGAGAGTGCCGAGCACATCCAACTCACGACCTAGGTTGATATCCCCGATATCCAGTCGA
>NZ_JBXAPA010000017.1:0-11321 GCF_058803545.1 Agrococcus sp. GW821-FHT14H11 | reverse complement strand
AGAAGAGCCACGCCCGGCAATCACCGCCGCCAGCCTGCACCAGTCACAGACCGGCATCCACCATTAGAGAGACCACCCCCACTCCCCACCCCGCTGGTCGAGCCGGTCGCGCAGCGACCGAGTCGAGACCACCCCATCCCGCCCCGCCGGTCGAGCCGGTCGCGCAGCGACCGAGTCGAGACCACTCCCTCTGGGCGGGAACCCGTGACTCCACCCCCGCTCTGGCGTACCGTTCCCCCAGGACCACCGCCGCCGAGCAGAGGAGCCGCCATGCCGCGCATCCCGCTCCTCGCCGCGGTCGCGGCAGCCGCGGCGCTCGCCCTCGGCGGGTGCTCCGGCAACGTGCCGCCGCCCAACTACGCGACGACGGCGCCCGGCGCCGACGGCCCGACCCCCGCGGCGCCGGCGCCCGACTCCGCGCCGCCCGCCACCGCATCCGACCCCGGCACCGAGGGCGAGGGCTCGACCGCCTACGACCGCTGCCCCGACAGCCTCATCGAGGCGTGGCTGCGGCTCGGCGACGACCCGGAACTGACCGCGGCCGACCTCGACCCCGTGCCGAACGGCCCCGGCGACCTGCCGACGGGCGAGGTCGTCGTCGTCTGCTCGGTCGCCCTCACCGATCCGACCGGCGCCGCGACGCACACGCTCAGCGTGCTCGAGGGCCCGGGCACGGTGCCCGAGACCGTCGCCGGGGTCGCCGGCGAGCGCGGCTTCGAGGAGGAGCCCGCGGAGGGCGATGCGGCGCTCATCCTCGTCAGCGAGGACGCCGCGACCCGCTACGTGCTGCACCGGCCCGGCGCCGACGTGCTCACCGAGGGCGGCATCGAGTCGACCCAGGACCGCTACCTGCTCGAGGGCACCGTTGCGACGCAGTGACGCGACCGCGCCGCGCGCCCGCCGCGCCGCGCTCGCGAGCGGCCTCGTCGCATCCGCCCTCCTCGCCCTCGCGGGCTGCGTGCCGCTGCCGCCGCCGCTGCCCACCGACGAGCCGACCGCCACGAGCGAGCTCGACGCCGAGCTGTGCCCGGCGACGGTGGGCGACCACATGGCCCGTCTGCTCACCGGTGACGCCTCGGCCACGGGCGCGTCGATGCGCGCGCGAGCGGCGGACCACCCGGTCGCGCTGCCGGTGGGCGACGCCGACGTGGGCTGCGCCGTCACCCTCGACGACGGCTCCGCGGTCTACACGCTGCTGCTGCTGCGCGGGGATGCGGTGCCCCAGCAGGTGCGCGCAGCCGCGGCCGGACTGCAGGTGGTCGAGGATCGCATCGACACGGGCGGCAACTGGGTGGCGCACGCGCCCGACTACACCTCGTCCGTCGTGCTGGGGCGCCCGGATCCGCTGCTGATCGCCGACATCATGGCCGTCGGCGGTGGGCCGGCCTGGACCATGCAGGCAGTCGCCCCCGCCCCCTGAGCCGGCCTGCGCCGCCGAGTCCTAGGCTTGCCTGGTGCGTGCATACGGCGAGGTGCTGAGGGTCCCGGGGCTCGCGCGCATCATCCTCGCGCAGCTCATCGCGCGGCTGCCGGCGGGCATGTACTCGCTCGGCATCCTCATGCACATGGAGCACCAGCACGGCTCCTACACGGCCGCCGGCCTCGTGCTCGCCGCCTTCTCGGTGGGCATGGCGGCCGCCGGGCCGTTCGTCTCGCGGCTGATGAGCCGCTTCGGCACGGTGACGGTGCTCGTCGTCACGACCGTCGTGTCGGTGTCGGCGCTCTCGTCGATCGGGTCGCTCAGCCTGCCGCTCTGGGCCGACGTCGCCGCGGGGCTCGTCGCGGGCGCCGCGATGCCGCCGATCGTGCCGACGGTGCGCACGCTCTACCCGCGCATGGTGCCGCAGCGGCTGCTGTCGCCGCTGTTCTCGTTCGACGCGGCGCTGCAGGAGATCATCTGGGTGTTCGGGCCGGTGCTGCTGACGCTGCTCGTGTCCGCGCTCGGCACGGGGCCCACGATGCTCGTCACGATCGCCATCCAGGCGGGCGGCGCGGCGCTGTTCATCGTCTCGCCCGAGGTGCGCCGGCTGCGCATCCCGCCCACCACTCGCAAGCTCGGCCGCGTGCTGCGGAAGCCCCCGGTGCTGCTCGCGGTGGCGGTGTCGGCCATGTTCATCGGCGGATTCTCGGCGGTCGAGGCGGGCGTCATCGCGACGTTCGGCGAGGGCGCGCTCGAGGCGGGGCTCGTGCTCGCGGTCTCGGCGATCGGCTCGCTCATCGGCGGCTTCGCGGTCGGCAGCCGCGGCATCGGCCCGTGGTCGGTGGCGATCCGGCTGACGATCGTGCTCGCCGGCATGGCGCTCGCGCTGCCGATGACCGAGGTGATCGGCCTCTCGGCCGCCCTCTTCATCGCCGGCCTCGGCACGGCGCCCGCGCTCGCCGCGTTCTCGGCGATCATCGCCGGCACGGTGAAGTTCGCCGACACCCCCGAGGCGTACGCCTGGATCGGCACCGGCCAGCTGCTCGGCGCCGCAGTGGGCTCCGCGGTCGCCGGCATCGCGATCGACGCGGTCGGCGGCGTCGGCGCCGTCTGGGTGGCGGTCGTGATGGTGGCGCTCGCGGCGCTGCTCGCGGCCGTGTTCCGCCGCCACCAGCCCGACCTGCGGCACGGCATCGGCGATCCGCCCGACACCGCGCCGGTCGAGCTGCCGCGCTGAGGCGGCCTCGCGGGCACCGAAGACGGATGTGTCGCGTGCCCGGGAGGGCCGGTCACGGATGCGTGGCGGGCCCGGGCGGGCCGGTCACGAGCCCGCCACCCCGGCGGGCGGGCCGGCCTGACACAATCGAGGCCATGCCCGCCGATCTGCCCATGCTCGACGGCCGCGCGCTGCCGGCGCTCGGCTTCGGCCTCTACAAGGTGCCCGTCGAGCAGACCGCCGAGGTCGTCGCCGCCGGGCTCGGCGCCGGCTACCGGCTCGTCGACGGCGCCGAGTTCTACGGCAACGAGCGCGAGCTCGGCGAGGCGCTGCGGCGGGCCGAGCAGCAGGGCGTCGCGCGCGACGCGCTCACCGTGACGAGCAAGTTCTGGGGCGAGGCGTCGCAGGAGCCCACGACGGTGCGCGAGGCGTTCGCCCAGAGCGAACGAGCGCTCGGAACGCCGATCGACGTCTACATGATCCACTGGCCCCGGCCGGCCCGCGATCGCTACGTCGACGTGTGGCGCACGCTCGTCGAGCTGCGCGACGAGGGCCGGGTGCGCACGATCGGCGTCAGCAACTTCACGCACGAGCACCTGCGCCGGCTCATCGAGGAGACCGGCGTGACGCCCGCGATCAACCAGGTCGAGTCGCACCCGTGGCTGCCGCAGCACGAGCTGCGCGCGTTCCACCGCCACCACGGCATCGTCACGCAGGCGTGGAGCCCGCTCGGCCGCTCGCGGGTGCTGCACGACCCGACGATCCAGCGGATCGCCGCCGCGCACGGCGTGAGCCCCGCGCAGGCGATCATCCGGTGGCACCTGCAGCTCGGTGGCGCCCTCATCCCCAAGTCGACGCATCCGCACCGCCTGCGCGAGAACCTCGACGTCGACGGGTTCCGCCTCGGCGACGACGACATGGCCGCGATCGCGGCGCTCGAGACCGGCGAGCGCACCGGCACGCATCCCGACGACCGCAACTGACCGACACCGACGACCGACACCGACAGCGACGAGCCACGTGACCCAGACCGACCCCGCGCCCATCCCCGACGACACCCCGCACCTCCCGCACGCCCACGCCGTGACGTGGGGCGTCGCCGCGCTCCCGCACCGCGGGCCGAAGCGCGAGCTCACGACCGAGCGCATCGTGGAGGCCGCGATCGAGATCGCCGACACCGACGGGCTGGATGCGGTGAGCATGGGCCGCGTCGCGGCCGCGGTGGGCGTGGCGCCGATGTCGCTCTACCGGTACGTCACCGGCAAGGACGACCTGCTGCTGCTCATGTACGACACCGCGAGCGAGGTGACGGTGCCCGGCGCCGGCAGCACGTGGCGGGAGCGGCTGCGGGAGTGGGCGATGTTCGTGCGGGCGACCTACGACGCGCACCCTTGGCTCGCCGACCTGCCGCCCAGCTCGACCCCGACCACGCCCAACCGGCTCGCGATCATCGAGGCCGGCCTCGCCGCGCTCGAGGGCGTGCCGGCGCCCGACCGCATGAAGCTGCCGACGCTGCTGCTGCTGCTCGGCTACATCGCGCTCTACTCGCGCGCGTCGAGCAACGCGGGCGTCGACGAGGCCGTGCGGCAGGCGCTGCCGCAGCTCGTGACCGACGAGCGGTTCCCGCTGCTGGCGCCGGCCGTGCGCGCGGGCGTGTTCGAGGCCCGCGAGACCGACCCCGAGCGCGGGTTCGGCTTCGGCCTGTCGCGCCTGTTCGACGGCATCGAGCGCTGGCTCGAGCGCACCGAGGACGATCGGCCGTTCGAGCGCCTGCCCACGGCCGTGCTGCAGGACAAGCAGGTGCGCGAGACGGCGCGGGCGGTCGAGAAGGCGCGCGCCGAGCTGCGGCAGGCGGAGTCGAAGGCGGCGGATGCGCTGCTGAAGGCCGTGGAGCGGCTGCGCGCGGAGGAGGCCAAGGCCGAGGCCGCCGCGGCGAGGGCCGCCGCGAAAGCCGACCTGCGCGCCGCGAAGGCGGAGGCGAAGGCCCGCAAGTAGGCCGCCCTCCCCGCTCGCCCCACCCCGCTCGCCCCACCCCGCTCGTCGAGTAGGCCCGCAGGGCCGTATCGAGACGACCGCCACCGCCCCGCTCGTCGAGTAGGCCCGCAGGGCCGTATCGAGACGAGACCACCCCGAGACGCCCCACTCCCCGCACCGCCGGTCGAGCCGCGCCCGCAGGCCGCGAGTCGAGACCACTCCCGAGACGCCCCACTCCCCCAAAAGGTTGGGCTGTGCTTTCCCCCGAACAGGCGCACAGTGAGAGCATGACCCGCAGACTCCTCTCGATGGCCGGCATCGTCATCGCCGGCAGCGTGCTCCTCACCGGCTGCGGCGCCCTTGGCAGTCAGCAGTCCGCGGGCGAGCCCGGCGCCCCCGTCACCGACGGCAGCGCGCCCGACTGGGCCGAGCAGCCCGACCTCGCCCCGCAGCCCGGCTCCGAGGAGTCCGGCGGCGATCAGGGCGCCAGCGGGGGCGGCCAGCCCGAGGAGGCCCCCGACGAGGATCGCGCGGTCATCATCTCGGGCACCATGAGCATGCGGGTCGGCGACCCGATCACGATGGCGGATGCGGTGGCCGACGCCGCCGAGGCCCGTGGCGGCTCGATCGACCGGCGGGCCGAGGGCGCGTCGACCGACTTCCAGCCGGCGTGGGCGATGCTCACCGTCCGCGTGCCGGCGGCGCAGGTCGAGGATCTGCTCGCGGCGCTGCGCGGGCTCGGCGAGGTGACGAGCGTGGACCTCGGCGAGCAGGTCGTGACCGATCAGGTGCGCGACCTCGAGGTGCGGGTGGAGGCTTCGCGCGCATCGGTCGACCGCCTCACCGGCCTGCTGACGACGGCGGCCGACACCGAGACGCTGCTCGAGGTCGAGGCGCAGCTGACGCAGCGCACGAGCGAGCTCGAGCAGCTGCTGTCGGAGCAGCGGGCGCTCGAGGATCAGGTGTCGATGTCGACGATCGAGGTGCGCATCAGCTCGACGACGGTCGAGGGGCCGACGGGCACGCCGAGCTTCTGGGACGGCCTGGTGGCCGGCTGGAGCGCGTTCCTCGCCTGGGGCGCGACGGCGCTGTACGCGCTCGGCCAGTCGATCCCGGCGCTCGTCGCGCTCGCGATCCTGGCGCTCGTCGCCTGGCTCGTCATCCGCCGGCTGCTGCGCCGCCTGCCGGCACCGGCGGCCGCGCCGGGGTCAGCGGTCGCGAACCCCGCGCCCAAGGCACCGATCGTCGAGTAGCGCCGCAACCCTGCTCGTCCAGCGGGCCCGCTCCCCACCGCTCGTCGAGCAGGCCCGCCCCACCGCTCGTCGAGTAGGCCCGCCCCACCGCTCGTCGAGTAGGCCCGAAGGGCCGTATCGAGACGACACGAGACGAGAGCCCCGCTACCCCTCGTCGATCTCCGGATGCCGCCGGATGATCACGCGCCGCAGCACGTAGACGAGCAGCCCCACGAGCGCCGGGAAGAGCGCGACCGCGCCGATCGTGACGTAGAACGTCCAGTCGAGGTGCTCGGGCATCTCAGATCGCCCTCTCCCATACGTTGTCGAGCAGCATGAGCACGATCGGGTCCCCGCGCTCATCCCGCCCGGCGAGGCGGATGTAGGTCAGGTTCGCTCCTGCCGTCAGGCGGGCGATGTCCAAGTCCCGCTGGGAGGCCCAGACGTGCAGGCTCTGGAGCCCGCGGACGTTGGCATTCAGGTCCGCGAGGATCTCCTGGATCTGCGCGTCGCTGTACGTGGTGCTGGGTTCAAGTAGTTCGCTTATGGACAACGAGTGTACCCCAAGTGGGGTACATCCGGCGCAAGTTGGCGCCGGATGACGCCAGGGAGCGGAAGAAGAATTCCTCGAGAGAACGTCACTCTGGTGCCATACTGAGCAAACCCCAGCACCACCGGGCGCGGTTCCCTCCGCGCTCCCCCCGAAAGGCCTGCTTTGGCGTCTCTTCGTCGTGCCGTTGCCGCTCCGCTCACGGCTCTCTTGCTCGCATCGGTCATGGCGCTGTCGCAGCCCATGCCGGCAAGCGCCGTCGAACCCGACGTGAGCGAGCCGCAGCTGGTGGAGTTCGAGGTGGCGCCGCTCTCGATCGACGTATCCGCCACGTCTGCAGTCGTCTCGGTGCGCGCCCGGATCACCGATGATCAGGCTGGAGCTGAGACCCCCACGATGGTGCTGTCCAGTGAGACGACAGACCAGAGCGCGGGGTTCGGCAGCATGCGCCGCACCTCGGGCACTGCTCTTGACGGCTGGTACGAGTGGTCGGCGACCGTTCCGCAGGGCGCCGCTCCTGGCACCTGGAATGTTGTCCTGTACCCGCTACGCGACCTGCGCGGAAACGCGGGCGACTTCGGCCCTCCCTCGGACTTCCCCAACGAGGTGAACGTCGTCAACCCGTCCGGCTCGGACACCGCGCCGCCGCAGCTCATCGAGTTCTCGGTCAGCCCGGCGATCATCGACGTGACGGAATCTGCCCAGACAGTGCACGCGCGCGCTCGAGTCACCGACGACCAGTCTGGAGCGCTGCCTCCGACGATGACGCTGGCGAGCCAGGACACTGACCAGACCGCTGGGTTCGGGTCCATGCAGCGCGTCTCGGGCACGTCCTTGGACGGCTGGTATGAGTGGACAGCCACGGTGCCGCAGGGCGCTGCGGCCGGCACATGGGAGGCCACCATGCACCCCTTGAGAGACGGCCGTGGCAACGCCGGCTCGTTCGGTCCGCCCGCATCCTTTGCCAACGACGTGACTGTGATCAATGGCGGGGCAAGCGACGTGACGCCGCCTCGCCTGGTCGAGCTCGAGGTGACCCCCGCAACGATCGACGTCGCTGACGCTGGCGCCACGGTCTCGGTTCGAGCTCGCATCACGGATGACAGGTCGGGCGCGTTGGCGCCGACGATGACGCTCTCGAGCGAGGACACCGATCAGAGCGCCGGGTTCGGCGCGATGCAGCGCGTGTCCGGCACCGCTCTGGACGGTTGGTACGAGTGGTCAGCCTTCGTGCCCCAGGGCGCGGCGCCCGGCCCATGGGAGCTCGTCCTCTACCCACTACGTGACGCGAACGGCAACAGCGGTTGGTTCGGCCCGCCCGCCGGGTTCCCGAACGTGGTCAACGTGGTCAACTTCAGCGGTGATGAGACGGCACCCCGCCTTGAGAGCATCTCTGTCTCGCCACAGCAGTACTACGCCGGCGAGACCGACGCCACGCTCACCGTGCGAGCTCGCATCACCGACGCAGCGTCCGGCGCGGTCGCGCCCGTGGCGCGACTCCAGAGTGACCCCGCGCAACCGGCCGGCCTCGTCTACGAGCAGCAGCTCGTGCTCGTGTCAGGCTCGGCGAACGACGGCATCTACGAGTGGACGGGCCCTTTCGACGTCGAGTCGGTCGCCGGCGCTTGGGTCGCCGCTATCCCTTCGATTCGTGACGTTCGCGGCAATACCGCGACGCCGAGCGCCACTGCCACTTTCGAAGTTCTGACGGGCGACCGCCCGCAGGCCCCATCGGCGCCGCGAGCCGTGACTGCCCTTCCAGGCAACGGCTCTGCATCAGTCAACTGGCAGGCTCCTGCCTCTGACAATGGAGCAGCGATCTCGTCGTATGTTGTGACAGCGACCCCTAGCGGCCGCACGGCGACCGTGTCCGGAACCTCTACCTCCGCGACCGTCACGGGGCTGACGAACGGCACGTCCTACCGCTTCACGGTCGTCGCGGTGAATGCCGCCGGCAGTTCTCCCGCTTCGACCGCTTCCGCCGCCGTCACCCCCCGCACTGTCGCCAGTGCTCCCACGGCTGTCGCGGCGACACCCGGCAACACGTCTGCCGCAGTCACCTGGGCGGTTCCGTCGTCGAATGGCGGCGCGTCGATCTCCTCCTACGTCGTCACCGCGAGCCCAGGCGGTCGCACCGCGACCGTCTCCGGCAGCACGACCGCCGCCACGGTCACCGGCCTGACGAACGGCACCGGCTACACGTTCACCGTCGTCGCGGTGAACGCCGCCGGCACCTCACCCGCCTCGACGGCGTCGGCCGCCGTCACTCCACGCACCGTTCCCAGCGCCCCCAGCGCGGTCACCGCCACCCCCGGAGTCTCGTCTGCTGAGGTCCGATGGTCCGCCCCGTCATCGAACGGCGGCTCGCCGATCTCCTCCTACGTCGTCACCGCGAGCCCGGGCGGTCCCACCGCGACCGTCTCCGGCAGCGCGACAACCGCCACGGTCACCGGTCTGGCGAACGGCACCGGCTACACCTTCACGGTCGTCGCGGTGAACGCCGCAGGCAGCTCCCCCGCCTCGACCGCATCGGCCGCCGTCACGCCGTTCGACGCGCTGGTGCGCGTCGCCGGCTCTTCCCGATGGGAGACTGCCGCCGCGATCGCCGAGCGGTTCGCGCCCGGTGTCGAAACCGTCTACATCGCCTCGGGCACGAACTTCCCCGACGCGCTCGCAGGCGCAGCGCTCGCCTCGCAGGGCGACGCACCCGTGCTGCTGTCCCAGCGCGACACCCTCCCGACCGCCACCGCGCGAGCGCTCGAACGGCTGCAACCGCAGCGCATCGTGCTGCTTGGCGGCGAGCCCACCCTCTCCCGCGCGCTCGCAGCAGAGCTCGACGCTTACGGCAACGTCTCCCGCATCGCCGGCGCCGACCGCTACGCCACCGCCGCCGAGATCTCCCGCGGCTTCGGCACCGACGTCGGCACCGTCTACATCGCCTCGGGCCTGAACTTCCCCGACGCGCTCGCCGGCGCCTCCCTCGCCGGCGCCACCGGCTCGCCAGTGCTGCTGACGAACCCGACCAGCCTTCCCAGCAGCGTCAGCCAGGCGCTCGGCAGGCTGAACCCGGACAGGATCGTCGTCCTCGGCGGCACCCCGTCCGTCAGCGCCTCCGTCATGAGCTCGCTCCACGGCTACGCGCCCACGAGCCGCATCGCAGGCAGCAACCGCTACGAGACCGCCAGCCTGATCGCTGCCCAGTTCCCCGAAGCCGACCGCGTCTACGTCGCATCCGGCGCCAAGTTCCCCGACGCGCTCGCCGGCGCCGCCCTCGCCGGCGCCCAGGGCGCACCCGTCCTCCTCAGCCAGCAGGCGACACTCCCCGGCGCAACCCAGCAAGCCATCGAGCGACTCCAACCCGACCAGGTCATCGTCCTCGGCGACCACAACTCCATCAACGACGCAGTCGCACAACAACTGCGCGCACTCGTGCAGTAGCGCTTCGGGGCGGAGATGACGATCCCGTCTCCGCCCCGACGGCCAGCCCACGTCCAAGTGCGCGCGGCATGATGGCCCGCATGAGCGCGACCACCCTGCCCGACGCTCCGAGCTTCGACGCCCCCGCGGTCGTCGACGCGATCGCCGCGTGGATGCCCACGACCCGCTGGTACCCGCTGAAGGGCCAGCAGCTCGACGTGTCGCTCGAGCAGCGCTACGACCTCCCCCAGGCCGACGCCGCGATCCTGCTGCTGCGCGCGGGCGTGACGCTGCTGCAGGTGCCGGTCGCCTGGCGCGACGAGCCGGGCGCCTCGCCGATCGCGCAGCTCGACGGCCGCTGGCTCGTCGACGCCTGCGCCGACCCGCGGGCGGTGCAGGCGATCCTCGACGTGGCAGCCGGAGCGCGCGAGGTCGACGGCCTCGCGGGCGACGCGACCTCCGCGCCCGCGCCGGCCGGCGACATCCGCGTCATCGCCGGCGAGCAGTCGAACACCTCCATCATCGGCGGCGACGGCACCTGGATCGCGAAGGTGTTCCGCGTCGTCTCCCCCGGCGACAATCCCGACGTCGTGGTCACGGGCGCGCTCACCCGCGCCGGCTGCCGGCGCGTGCCGCACCTGCTCGCGTCGCTCGCGGGCACCTGGCCGGCCGGCGACGCGTTCGTCACCGGCCACCTGCTGGCCGTCTCGCAGTTCGTCGCGGGCGCCGACGACGCATGGGATCTGTTCCGCCAGCACGCCCTCGCGACGCTGCGCGGCGAGCAGCGCGACCTGCCCGACGCGCGGGCGCTCGGCGCCGCGGTGGCGACGGTGCACCACGACCTGGCGGATGCGCTCGGCACGGCAGCGGCGACGGAGTCCGACACCCTGCGGTTCGTCACGGGCCTCGAGCAGCGGCTCGCGTGGGCGCGCGAGCAGGCGGCCGGCGCGCTCGCCGAGCTCGACGAGGGCCTCGACGCGGCGGCGACGCGGCTGCGCGAGATCACCTCGATCGGCGAGCTGCAGCAGATCCACGGCGACCTGCACCTCGGGCAGGTGCTGCGCGGCGCCGACGGCGGCTGGCTGCTGCTCGACTTCGAGGGCGAACCGCTGCGCCCGATGCACGAGCGCTCGGTGCGCGAGCCGACGCTGCGCGACGTGGTGGGCATGCTGCGCTCGTTCGACTACGCCGCCGGCTCGGCGCTGCAGGAGCTGCCGGACGCCGACGGCGCGGCGGCGGGCGACTGGGTCTTCCAGCGGCAGTCGGAGTTCCTGGCCGGCTACGCGGAGGAGGCGGGCCCGGTCGATCCCGACGACCCGGTGCTGCGCGCCCTCCTGCTCGACAAGGCCCTCTACGAGGTCGTCTACGAGGTGCGCAACCGCCCCACGTGGCTGCCGGTCCCGCTGGAGGCCGTGCGCGCGCTGGTCAGCCCTCCCCCGCTGGATAGTTCTATGTCTCGGGATGCGCAAGATCGGTTCTGAGGTTGCGGAAGATCTCTCGGACGATAGCTCG
>NZ_JBXAPA010000016.1:0-11759 GCF_058803545.1 Agrococcus sp. GW821-FHT14H11 | reverse complement strand
GCCATGATTCTCGGAGAGTGAGCGTCACGCGCGGGGAGTGAGACCAACCGTACGAGTGGGGGTACTACCCACCTTGAAAACTACATAACTTGGATTATCGGTGGTGCTTGAAGAGCGGTGATCAGGTCTGAGCCTGGAGCCGCAGCCACCGAAAGACACGGTCTTCGGCCAGCTCGACTCCGACAATCGCAAGGAGTACGGGAAGCACCACGCCGCGTGGCGGCGCGAGCGGGAGGAGCTGCTCGCTGGGTAGGACCAGCAGGAAGCGCAAGCGGCCGACTGAGCGCGGAGCTTCGCCGGAGACGCCTGCGAGCCCTGGCGCAGTTTGGCCCGGTAGCTGAGCCGGCTTCCGCGGCCGTAGCCGGCGCGCGAGGGTGGCTCCGTGCATCATGGACGCAACCCAATCTCAGGAGGACACATGACCGCGCAGCCCAAGATGCCGACCGCGGCGTGGAGCGCGGTTCTGGCTGTCCTCGGACACGTGCTCGCCATCGCTGGCGCGCTTCTCGGTCTCGCGGCGGCGTGGTCAGCAGTCGTGCCCGGCGATCCGACCCCGACGTGGTGGCTCGGCGGCGGTGCCATCGCGCTCGGTCTTGCCGCGGTCGCGATCCGGCGGTCCCCGGCGCGGGTGATGAGCGTCGCGATCGGCATGGGCGCCCTCGGCGTCGCCCTCGAGTTCGCGTTCATCGTGGTGCTCGACTCGGTGATGGGCTTCGCGACGGGCGTCGCGGGTGCGTAGCCGGGACCCGCGGCGCTGCAGGTCGCGGACGCCCACCGCTCGTCGTCGGACTGCATGTGGTTGACGAACCGGGTGCGTGGAGGCGCATGTGCCGCTGGGCTCACGCTGACCCACCACTCCGTGATGGTTCCTGCAGAGGCTTGTGCGAGCTGCTGTCCAACGTCACGCGAACCGCCGGCTGTGCAACCAGGCGCTGTTCAAGGCGATCTACGTCGACGAGGACAACGACGTGCGCGTCGGCTACCGCACTCCATACGACGGACGGAGCGACGCCGACCTGCAGGCCGACGCTCTCACCGGGGCCGCCGAGGCAAAGAAAGAGGGCCAGGTGCGAACTTCCTCCAAGGGTGGTCCCTTGGAGGAAGTTCACACGTGACCCGGCTGTGGGTGAGTAACGGGACTTGAACCCGCGACATCCGCCACCACAAGGCGGCGCTCTACCAACTGAGCTATACCCACCATGTGCGCTCAGAACGCAACCAGGACAGCATACGACATCCGGAGCCGGATCGCCGCATCGGCGGCTCACCCGGGCAGGTGCGCCCCGAACCCGTCGGAGACGTCGCGCGCGATCGCCTGGAGCTCGTCGCTCGCGCGGCCGGGCGCGTCCGTGAACACCGCGCGCCGGTAGTAGCGCAGCTCGCGGATCGACTCGAGGATGTCGGCGAGCGCACGGTGGCCGCCTGCCTTCTCGGGCGCCTGGAAGTAGGCGCGCGGGAACCAGCGGCGCGAGAGCTCCTTGATGCTCGAGACGTCGATCGAGCGGTAGTGCAGGAAGCCGTCGAGCACGGGCATGTAGCGCGCGAGGAACATGCGGTCGGTGCCGATCGTGTTGCCGCCGAGCGGCGCGGTGCGCTCGAGCGGCACGAAGCGCTGCACGTAGGCGAGCACCTCGAGCTCGGCCTCGGCGAGCGGCATGCCGTGCGGGATCTCGGCGTCGAGGCCGCTCGTCGCGTGCATCTGCCGCACGAAGTCGCCCATCTGCTCGAGCGCCGCGTCGGAGGGCTTGATCACGATCTGCAGGCCCGGGTCGAGCACCTCGAGCTCGAAGTCGGTCACGACGACCGCGATCTCCACCAGCTCGTCGACGCTCGGGTCGAGCCCCGTCATCTCGCAGTCGATCCAGACGATCCGGTCACTCGCAGCCATAGCCTCATCGTATGCGCCGCGGCGCTCAGCCGAGCGCGGCGAAGAGCTCGTCGGGGTCGACATCCGCGAGCGTGCCGATCGTGCGCTCCGCGGGCACCGGCGACTCGGGCAGCTGCGTCGTGAGGAACCAGAGCCGGGCGCCGGCGGCCGCCGCCGAGCGCGCGCCGCTGCCCGAGTCCTCGAAGGCGATCGAGGCGGATGCGTCGGCGCCGAGCCTGCGGACGGCGAGCGCGTAGGGCTCGGGGTCGGGCTTCGACCGCTCCACGTCGTCGGCCGAGACCGCGAACCGCAGCGCGCCCTTCGGGGCCGCCTCGAGCAGCGCGCGGGCGTTCTCGCCCGATGCGTTGGTGATGAGCGCCGCCGGGATGCCGCGCTCGGCGACGCGCTCGAGCAGCGCGAGGCTGCCCGGCAGCCACGGAACGTCCTCCCGGACGCCCGCCGCGACGGCGCCGGCGATGTCGGCGACGATTGCCGCTCGGTCCATGTCGACGCCGCGCTCGCGCATCCGCTCGCCCCACTCGACCATCGGCCGCCCCGTGGTCCAGTGGCAGTCCTCGGTCGTCCACTCGATGCGGTGCGCCCGCGCGAAGCGGCGCATCTCGTCGTGCCACATGGGCTCCGAGTCGATGAGCGTGCCGTCCATGTCGAACAGGAGTGCGCCGGTCATGAGCCCAGCCTTGCATGCGACGGGGCTCGCCCGGTGCAGCCCGCTGGCTGCCGTCCGCGGGCCGGTAGATTGGGCGTGCCCCCGTAGCTCAGCGGATAGAGCAGAGGCCTTCTAATCCTTTTGTCGCGGGTTCGACTCCCGCCGGGGGCGCAGCTGACGGCCTCAGGCCTCGCCCAGACCGGCGACCGTAGGCTGTCGAGGTGCTCGACGTCCTCACCCAGACCCAGCCCGCAGACGACCTCACCGGCGTCGCCGGCTGGGCCGTCAGCCTGATGGAGACGGTCGGCGCGCCCGGTGCGGCGATCGCGATCGCCGCCGAGAACCTGTTCCCGCCGATCCCGAGCGAGGTGATCCTGCCGCTCGCGGGCTTCACCGCGGCGCAGGGCGGCTTCACGCTCGCCGAGGCCATCATCTGGACCACCATCGGGTCCGTCGTCGGCGCGCTCGCGCTCTACCTGCTCGGCAGGTGGCTCGGCCACGAGCGGCTGGCGAGGATCGCGAGCCGCGTGCCGCTCGTGCGCGCGAGCGACATCGACAGGACGACCGCGTGGTTCGCGCGGCACGGCTGGAAGACGGTGCTCTTCGGGCGGTTCCTGCCCATCTTCCGCAGCCTCATCTCGATCCCTGCGGGCATCGAGCGGATGCCCCTTCCGCTGTTCCTCGGGCTGACGCTCGTCGGCTCGGCCATCTGGAACACGATCTTCATCATGATCGGCTTCTCCCTCGGCCGGAACTACCACGTGATCGAGCCATACATGGACGCGCTCCAGTGGGTGGTCGTCGCCGCCGTGCTCATCGTGATCGCGTGGTGGGTCACCGCGCGCGTGCTGCGCAACCGCCGCGAGGGCAAGGACCTCCTGCACGGCGAGTGAGCCGGCGGAGGATCCTCGGATCGATCGGGAATGCGATCGCGTCGCCGCCGGTTGGTTCGATTCTGAAGGACTTCCGACTCACCGAAAGGCTCCCATGCTGCAGAACATCCCCGGCTACCAGCCCGGCACCTACGTCATCGACGGCTCGCACTCGAACGTCACCTTCTCCGTGCGCCACATGATGGTGGCGAAGGTCCGCGGCGAGATCGAGGGCCTCGAGGGCACCATCGTGCTCGCCGAGCAGCCCGAGGAGTCGTCGATCACGGCGACCGTCGACCCGTCGACGATCAACACCAAGAACGCCGACCGCGACCAGCACCTGCGCTCGAACGACTTCTTCGCGATCGAGGAGCACCCCGAGTGGACCTTCGTCTCCACCGGCGCGCGCGTCGATGGCGACGACCTCTACGTCGACGGCGACCTGACGCTCCGCGGCGTGACGAAGCCCGTCTCGCTGCTGCTCGAGTTCGGTGGCATCGGCCCGGACACGTGGGGCAACACCCGCGCCGGCGCCTCGGCCCGCACGCGCATCAAGCGCAGCGACTTCGGCATCAGCTGGAACGTCGCCATCGAGACCGGCGGCGTCATGCTGTCGGACGACGTCGACATCGAGATCGAGATCTCGGCGATCCAGCAGGCTCCCGTCGCGGCCTGAGCCGGCGGCAGCACATCTGCGGAGCGGGGTCGGGGCGCATGCCCCGGCCCCGCTCCTCGCATCTCGGCGGCCGGTCTCAGGGGCCGGTGAAGCAGGCGAGCGCGTCGTCGAGCGACCAGCCGCGGCCGATCGGCAGCAGGGTGGTGCCGCCCGGCAGCAGGCGGCGCGACTCGAACGCGGGGCCGCCCGGCCCGTCGACGCGCGCGATGTAGCCGAGGGCGAGGCCGGATGCGCTCACCACGCGCCAGAGGTCGTCGCGCACGCGGCGCGTGGCGACGTGCGCCGCTCGAGGGGCCGTGCCCCGCTGGGTGCTGCTCATGATTGCCATCGCGACTCCTTCCGCACCACCGACGCTACGAGCGGCCACCCACATGCCGCGGGGCGTCCGCGGGCATGGGGTGCGCACAGGCTCGCCGTCTAGGCTCGACGCATGCGTGAGATCGTGCTTGCCGGTGGCTGCTTCTGGTGCCTCGACGCGGCGTACCGCGTCGTCGAGGGGGTGGAGGAGGTCGTCTCCGGCTACACCGGCGGCTCCGTCGCCCACCCGAGCTACGACCTCGTGTGCACCGGCGCCACGGGGCACGCCGAGGCCGTCAAGGTCGTCTATGACGAGGAGCGGCTGCCGACCGAGGTCGTGCTCGACATGTTCTTCACGATGCACGACCCGCGGCAGCTCAACCGGCAGGGCAACGACGTCGGCACCCAGTACCGGTCGGCGATGTTCTACCGCGACGACGCCGAGCGCGAGGCCTTCGAGGCCGCGATCGCGCGCGCCGGCGAGTGGTGGCCGGGCGAGATCGTCACGACGCTCGAGCCGCTCGGCGAGTTCTTCGACGCCGAGGAGTACCACCAGGACTTCTTCGCCAAGAACCCGACGCAGGGCTACTGCCTCGCCGTCGCGGTGCCGAAGGTCAACAAGATCCGCGCCGGCTTCGCCCAGTACCTGCGCGGCTGACCGCCGTTCTCCACAGCTCGGCCGCGGCCGTGCTCGGGCGCCGCTCGCCGCGGTGCATCCTCGCGGCATGAACGATGCAATCACCGTCGTCGGGTCCCTCGGAGGCGACCCGATCGTGAAGACCGTCAACGGCGACCGCGTGGCCGAGTTCCGCCTCGCGAGCACGAGTCGCCGCAAGGAGGACGAGCAGTGGGTCGACGCCCACACCAACTGGTTCTCCGTCGAGGCGTGGGGCGGCTTCGCCGAGCACGTCGGATCGTCGCTGCGCAAGGGCGACCTCGTCGTCGTGCTCGGCAAGCTCAAGGTCGACCAGTGGGAGTCGGGCGACAAGCGCGGCACGAGCGTCAAGATCCGCGCCGAGCACGTCGGGCACTCGCTGCGCGTGGGCCCGGTGTCGCGCGAGCGCCGGCAGCCGCAGCCCGACGCCGAGCACCGCGAGCCGGCCCCCGCCGACCGCGAGGCGCAGGCGCCTGAGCCGGCGCTGGTCGGTGCCGGCGCCGACCAGTGGCACGCGCCCGGGGCCGACGCCGATCCGCCGTTCTGAGCCCTAGGCTGGGGCCGTCCGGTCCGGCAGGTGGAGGAGGGCGCGTGCGCCAGCTCGCGGCAGTCGTGCTGCTCGCCTCGCTCGTCCTCGCCGGCTGCGCGTCGTCGCCGGGGCCGGCTGAGCCGGTCCCCGTGGCATCGCCGGCCGAGACCGGCGGCCCCGCCGACGCTCCCGCCGCCTCGGCAGCGGGCGACGAGGCGCTCGCCGCCTTCCGCTCGGCGCTCGAGGGGCAGTCGCCGACCGCCCCCGACGCGATCGTGGCGGCGGTCGAGGCCGCTGGCTTCGCGCGGTCCGCGATCGAGCGCACGCGCGAGGTCGACTCGCTCGGCGCGCCCGTCACGTTCGTGCAGATCGCGGTGAGGGAGGGCGACGGATGCCTCGTCGGCAGCGTCGGCGAGGGCGAGGCGACCGCCGTCCGGGCGAGCGCGCTCGGCAGCGGCCGGTGCCTGGTGGGGGAGATCGTCACCGTAGACTGAGGGCATGGCCGAATACATCTACTCCCTCGTGCGCGCCCGCAAGACGGTGGGCGACAAGGTGATCCTCGACGACGTCACGACCGCGGTGATCCCCGGCGCGAAGATCGGCGTGGTCGGCCCCAACGGCGCGGGCAAGTCGACGATCCTGAAGATCATCGCCGGCCTCGACACGCCCTCGAACGGCGAGGCAAAGCTCTCGCCCGGCTACTCGGTCGGCATCCTCATGCAGGAGCCGGAGCTCGACGAGTCGAAGACCGTGCTCGAGAACGTGCAGGAGGCCTTCGGCCCGATGATGGCGAAGATCGCGCGCTTCAACGAGATCTCGGCCGAGATGGCGAACCCCGACGCCGACTTCGACGCGCTCATGACCGAGATGGGCACGCTGCAGGAGCAGATCGACGCGGCCGACGCGTGGGACCTCGACTCCCAGCTCGAGCAGGCGATGGACGCGCTGCGCTGCCCGCCCGGCGACTGGCCGGTCACCACCCTCTCCGGCGGCGAGAAGCGCCGCGTGGCGCTGTGCAAGCTGCTGCTCGAGAAGCCCGACCTGCTGCTGCTCGACGAGCCCACCAACCACCTCGACGCCGAGAGCGTGCTGTGGCTCGAGCAGCACCTTGCCAAGTATCCCGGCGCGGTCATGGCCGTCACCCACGACCGGTACTTCCTCGACCACGTCGCGGGCTGGATCTGCGAGGTCGACCGCGGCCGCCTCTACCCGTACGAGGGCAACTACTCGACCTACCTCGAGAAGAAGGCCGAGCGACTGCAGGTGCAGGGCAAGAAGGACGCCAAGCTCGCGAAGCGCCTCTCCGAGGAGCTCGACTGGGTGCGCAGCAACCAGAAGGGCCGCCAGGCGAAGTCGAAGGCCCGCCTCGCCCGCTACGAGGAGATGGCGACCGAGGCCGAGCGCACCAAGAAGCTCGAGTTCGACGAGATCCAGATCCCCCCGGGTCCGCGCCTGGGCTCGATCGTGCTCGAGGCGAAGGACCTCCAGAAGGGCTTCGACGACCGCCAGCTCATCGACGGCCTCTCGTTCACGCTGCCGCGCAACGGCATCGTCGGCGTCATCGGCCCGAACGGCGTCGGCAAGACCACCCTCTTCAAGACCATCGTGGGCCTCGAGCCGCTCGACGGCGGCGACCTGAAGATCGGCGAGACGGTCAAGCTCAGCTACGTCGACCAGGGCCGCTCCAACATCGACCCCAACAAGAACCTGTGGGAGGTCGTCTCCGACGGGCTCGACTACATCCAGGTCGGCAACGTCGAGATCCCGTCGCGCGCGTACGTCAGCAAGTTCGGCTTCAAGGGCCCGGACCAGCAGAAGAAGGCCGGCGTCCTCTCGGGCGGTGAGCGCAACCGCCTCAACCTCGCGCTCACGCTCAAGCAGGGCGGCAACCTGCTGCTGCTCGACGAGCCCACCAACGACCTCGACATCGACACGCTCTCGAGCCTCGAGAACGCGCTGCTCGAGTTCCCCGGCTGCGCCGTCGTGATCACCCACGACCGGTGGTTCCTCGACCGCATCGCCACGCACATCCTCGCCTACGAGGGCACCGACGAGCACCCGGCCGAGTGGTATTGGTTCGAGGGCAACTTCGAGGCCTACGAGCAGAACAAGATCGAGCGGCTCGGCCCGGAGGCGGCGAAGCCCCACCGCTCGGCGTACCGCAAGCTCACGAGGGACTGATGCGCCTCGCGGTGCCGGTGCGCGTGCGCTGGTCCGACCTCGACGCGTACGGGCACGTCAACAACGCGGCGCTGCTGACCCTGCTCGAGGAGGCCCGCGTCTCGGCGTTCTGGGCGGGCGGGCCGGAGGGCTCGCCCACCACCGCGATCATCGATGCCGGGCCCGGCGCGACGAGCGTGACCGTCATCGCGCGGCAGGAGGCCGAGTACCTCGGGCAGATCCCGCACCACCGCGAGCCGATCGTCGTCGACATCTGGGTCGGGCAGCTCGGCGGCGCGAGCATGCAGGTCTGCTACGAGGTGCTCTCGCCCGATCGCTCCGAGGTGTACGCGCGGGCGGCGACGACCGTGGTGATGCTGGATGCGTCGACAGGCCGGCCGCGCCGGCTGAGCGACGCGGAGCGGGAGGCCTGGGCGCCCTACGTGGAGGCGCCGGTCGAGTTCCGCCGGGGCTGAGGCCCGCCGGTAGGCTGGCAGCGCAACGAGGCCACCCTTCTGGAGGAGCTCCCACCATGACCGACACCGCTGTCGAGACCACCGAGCAGTCCACCGCCCCCACCCGCATCCCGCACTGGATCGCAGGCCGGCGCCGCGAGGGCCACGGCCGCACGGCGCCCGTGTTCAACCCCGCGATCGGCGTCGCCGTGTCGGAGGTCGGCCTCGCGAGCGCCGACGAGGTCTCGGAGGCGATCGCCACCGCGAAGGCGGCGTTCCCCGCCTGGCGCGACCTGTCGATCGCGAAGCGGCAGTCGATCATGTTCCGCTTCCGCGAGCTCATCGTGCAGCGCCGTGACGAGCTCGCGACGATCGTCACGCGCGAGCACGGCAAGGTGCACTCCGACGCGCTCGGCGAGATCGCGCGCGGCATCGAGGTCGCCGAGCTCGCCACCGCGTTCCCGCTGCTCACGAAGGGCGAGTACTCGGAGAACGCGTCGACGGGCGTCGACGTCTACTCGCTGCGCCAGCCGCTCGGCGTGGTCGGGATCATCAGCCCGTTCAACTTCCCGGCGATGATCCCGCTGTGGTTCGCGCCGGTCGCGCTCGCCGCGGGCAACTGCGTCGTCATCAAGCCGAGCGAGAAGGACCCGTCGGCGGCGGTCTTCATCGCCGAGCTCTTCCAGGAGGCCGGCCTGCCCGACGGGGTGCTCACGGTCGTGCACGGCGACAAGGAGGCCGTCGACACGCTGCTGACGCACCCCGACGTGCAGGCGATCTCGTTCGTCGGCTCGACGCCGATCGCCGAGTACGTGTACGAGACGGGCTCGAAGCACGGCAAGCGCGTGCAGGCGCTCGGCGGCGCGAAGAACCACATGCTCGTGCTGCCCGACGCCGACCTCGACGTCACCGCCGACGCGGCCGTGAACGCGGGCTTCGGCTCGGCGGGCGAGCGCTGCATGGCGATCTCGGTCGTCGTCGCGGTCGACTCGATCGCCGACGAGCTGACCGCCAAGATCAAGGAGAAGATGGCGGCGATCCGCACGGGCGACGGCACGCGCGACAACGACATGGGCCCGCTCATCACCGGCGCGCACCGCGACAAGGTGGCCGGCTACATCCAGACCGCCGCCGACGACGGCGCCGACCTGGTCGTCGACGGCCGCGACCCCGAGGTCGACGGCGACCCGAACGGCTTCTGGCTGAAGCCCACGCTCATCGACAACGTGCCGACCGACTCCGCCGCCTACAAGGAGGAGATCTTCGGGCCGGTGCTCTCGGTCGTGCGCGTCGCCTCCTACGAGGAGGGCCTCGAGCTCATCAACAGCAACCCTTACGGCAACGGCACCGCCATCTTCACGAACGACGGCGGCGCCGCGCGCCGGTTCCAGAACGAGGTGCAGGTGGGCATGGTCGGCATCAACGTGCCGATCCCGGTGCCCGTCGGCTACCACTCGTTCGGCGGCTGGAAGCGCTCGATCTTCGGCCAGGGCAAGGCCTACGGCAAGCACGCGTTCGAGTTCTACACGCGCGAGAAGGTCGTCACGAGCCGCTGGCTCGACCCGAGCCACGGCGGCCTGAACCTCGGCTTCCCCGAGAACTAGCCCCGAGTACGAGCCCTGAGCGCACGGCGCCCCGCCTCCGGACGGGGCGCCGTCGCTATGCCGCGTCGCGCCGGACGGCGAGGATGAGCGCGGTGCCGAGCTCGCCGGTGGCCGGGTTGACCTCGTTCTCGACCAGTCGCGCCTCGACCGCCATGCCGAGCCGCTCGGCCACGATCCGCGAGGCGACGTTCTCCTCGTCGAGGTCGGCGATCACGCGGTGCGCGCCCATCGCCCACGCGAGCTGCAGCGCCGCCCGCGCGGCCTCGGTGGCGATGCCCTTGCCCTGCGCGTCGGCGGCGATCATCCAGCCGAGCTCGAACTGCCGGCCGGCGAGGCTCGTGATGCGCAGCATGAGGTCGCCGACGAGCCGGCCGTCGAGCTCGATGCCCAGCTGCGCCGCGTCGCCGTCGCGCAGGTAGACGGGGGCGCCGCCGGCCGTCCAGGCCATGAGCTCGGCCTCGGTCTGGTCGCGGTTGTAGGTCCAGCGCCGCTGCCCGGGGGCGTTGCGGTAGTCGCGCACGGCGTCGAGGTCGTCGGGCCGGAGCGTGCGCAGCACGAGGCGCTCGGTGCGCAGCGGCAGCGCGTCGCGCAGGGTGCGCATGGCCTCGGCGGGGGCGATCGGCTCGACCCTCATGCGGGGTCGCCCGGCTGCTCGGGCACGCGCACCATGCCCTCCTGCGCGATCGTCGCGACGTGGGTGCCGTCGGCCGTGTAGACGAAGCCGTTCGCGAGGCCGCGACCGCCGCCGGAGGAGCTCGTCTCGAGCTCGAGCAGCAGCCACTCGTCGACCCGCGCCGGCCGGTGCCACCAGACGGCGTGGTCGAGGCTCGCGGCCTTGAGCCCGGGCGTCGCCCAGGCGGCGCCGTGCATGCGCACGATCGGCTCGAGGATCGCGTAGTCGGAGAGGTAGGCGAGCGCCGCGCGGTGCAGCGCGTCGTCGTCGGGCAGGCGGTCCTTCGCCTTGATCCAGACGTGCTGCTTGCCGTGCCGGGGGCGCGTGGGGTCGGGCACGTAGACGGGCCCCTCGACGTGGCGGATGTCGAAGGGGCGGGCGATGACGGCGCGCGCCTGCGGGTGGCCGGCGTAGGGCGCGAGGAGGTCCTCCGAGCTCGGCAGCTCCTCGGGCCGCGGCAGGCCCTCCGGCATCGTGTGCTGCGAGCTGGGGCCGGGGTCGTCGTCCTGGAAGGACGAGATCATCGACATGATCGGCACGCCCTGCTGGTAGGCCTGCACGCGCCGCGTCGAGAACGAGCGGCCGTCGTGGATGCGCTCGACGGCGAGCGTGATCGGCAGCTCGACGTCGCCCGGCCGCACGAAGTAGCCGTGCACCGAGTGGATGCGCCGCGCCTCGGCGACCGTGCGCTGCGCGGCGACGACGGCCTGCGCCATGACCTGGCCGCCGAACACGCGGCCGAACGGCATCGGGTGGCTCGTGCCGGTGAAGATGTCCTCGCTCGTGCGGGCGCCCGTCTCGGCCAGGGCCAGGGTCTCCAGCAGGATGCGGATGCGCTCGGTCATGCGGGTCCTCTCGAACGGTGCCCGACGGGGCCGCTCTAGTCTAGGGAGCGCATGCACGCCATCCTCTCCCTCGACGAGCGCGCCCGCGCCGACCTCGTCCTCCTGCTCGACCGCGCCGCCGTCTTCGGCGACGGCACGGTGCGGCTCGCGGCCGACGGCGACGTCGCGCTGCTGACCACGCCCATGACCGCCTCGAGCGGCCTGCTCGACACCGGCCCGACGATCCTCGTCGCGCGGGCGTCGCGCATGCGCGAGCCGGCGAGGTTCGACGGCGTCGTGGCGCTGCCGGCGCTGCGCGACGCGCTGCGCGAGGGCGCCGACGTCGAGGTGCCGGATGCCGTGGGTCGCCCGGCGTGGGCGGCCGTCTCGCCGCCGCGGGGCGGCTGGGCGCACGCGGGCGACGTCGATGCGGAGGCGGTGCGCTCGCTCGCCGCGCAGGCGGCGGCCGCCGTCGAGGCC
>NZ_JBXAPA010000015.1:0-17168 GCF_058803545.1 Agrococcus sp. GW821-FHT14H11 | reverse complement strand
CATGCCAGCGACTGTGACCGATGTCCCGACTCATGAGAGACCTATCAAGTGCGACCTATGTCGTGAACCCAGACACCCCATCCTCCGCCCTGTGGTGACGCGGGACATCGAGCACGGATGTCCCGCGTCGTCGCGTTCCGCCTCCGTGTAGGTTTGAGCCACGGCAGTCAGACTCGTCACGTTGGAGCTCGCCATGCGCCCAAGCAGTCCTGCGCCGCTGATGCGCCGCGCTGGAGCGGTGCGGTGAGCGGCCGCATCCTCGTCGTCGACGACGACCGCGACATCCGCGACCTCGTCGCGATCAAGCTCGAGTCGGCGGGCCACGAGATCGTGACTCGCGAGGACGGCTCGCAGGCGCTCGAGGCGGCCGTCGAGGGCGGCTGGGACGTCATCGTGCTCGACGTGATGATGCCGGGCATGTCGGGCATCGACGTGCTGCGCGCGCTGCGCGATCGCGGCGACGAGACCCCGGTCATCCTGCTGACCGCCCGCGGCCAGGAGAAGGACATCGAGGCGGGCTTCGCCGCCGGAGCCGACCAGTACGTCACGAAGCCGTTCAGCCCGCGGGCGCTGCTCGCGCGCGTCACCGCCGTCATCGGATGAGCCCGCTGCCCGCCCCAGCGGTGCTGCAGGCGGTGCTGCTCGCCACATCCGCGGTGGTGGTCCTGATGCTGATCGCCCTCATCGCGCAGCGCACGCTGCGCCGGCGCCACGACCGGCGCGACGCTCGGCTCGACGCGCGCCTGCGCCCCCTGGTGCTCGAGGCGACCATCGCCGAGGACGACGAGATCGACGCGCTGCTCGACCGCGTGCGGGCCCTGAGCGCCCCGGAGCGCGCGCACGTGGGCCGATCGGCCTCGCTCATGCTGCGCGACGTCACCGGCGAGGCGGCCGATCGCCTGCGGGCCGTGGCCGACGCATCCGGCCTCGTCCCCAGGGTCATCGCGGCCGTCGCCGACCGCGATCCTGTGCGACGCGCCGACGCCGCGGAGGCGCTCGGGCTGCTCGCGCCGGCCGGGGCGCTCGAGCTGCTGCAGGCGCTCGCCGACGACCGCTCCCCCGAGGTGCGCACCGTCGCCGTGCGGGCGCTCGGTGCGTTCGACGACCCCGCGGCCGTCGACCGCGTCATCGCCGCGCTCGCGCTCGACAGCGGCATCCCCATCAGCGTCGCCGCCTCCGCCCTCGTGCAGCAGGGCGCCGCCGCGGGCGAGCGCGTGCGCGACGCGCTCGACCACCCCGACGCCGGCGTGCGCCGCGGCGCCGCGCGCGTCGCAGGACTCATCCAGGCGCCGGGCGCCGGCGCGCCGCTCGCTCGGCTCATCGACGACGAGCACGAGGCGGTCGGCGCTGCCGCCATGCGGTCGCTCGAGCGGCTCCCGGTGCGCGAGGCGGTGCCGTCGCTGCTCGCCACCGCGCTCGCAGGCGGCACCGCCGGCGAGGCGGCCGCCCGCACGCTCGCGGCGATGCCGGCGGCATGGAGCGCGGATGCGCTGGCCACGATCGGCGCGGAGGGCGAGCCCGGCGTGCGGCGAGCCGCGGGCCTGCCGAGGAGGGCTGCCGCATGACGTGGCTCCACGACGCGCTCGAGGCGGTCTTCGCCGTCCTCGCGTGGCCGTCGGCGATCTACTTCCTGCTGTCGAACACGGCGCTGCTGGTGCTGATCCTGATCGCCGCCCGCCACTTCGCCCGCTACCTGCGCCGCAGCGAGCACCGCGGCGACGACGCGATGGCCGCCTCGCCGCTCAGCCTCGGCGTCAGCGTGATCGTGCCCGCCTACAACGAGGCGGCCGTCATCCGCACGAGCGTGCGCTCGGTGCTCGACCTGCGCTATCCCGACCACGAGGTGATCGTGGTCAACGACGGCAGCGCCGACGACACGATGCGCGTGCTGCTCGAGGAGTTCGACCTCGTCGAGGACGACCGCGACATCCCCGGCCGCGTGCCGGTGCGCGGCACGATCCGCCGCGTCTGGCGCTCCCGCGGCGGCGCGGTGCCGCTCACGGTCGTCGACAAGGAGAACTCCGGCCGCTCCGACTCGGTCAACGTCGGCCTCGACCTCGCCGCGAAGGAGCTCGTGGTGATGGTCGACGCCGACTCCATCCTCGAGCCCGACGCGCTGCTGTCGGTGTCGAAGCCCTTCGCCGACGACCCCGAGCGCGTCGTCGCGACCGGCGGCGTCGTGCGGATCGTCAACAACAGCCGCGTGCAGGGCGGCCGCATCACCGAGATCCGCATGCCGCGGCAGCTCATCGCGCGCATCCAGGTCGTCGAGTACCTGCGGGCGTTCCTGCTCGGCCGCACCGCGTGGTCCGACCTGCAGGCGCTCATCCTCATCTCCGGCGCGTTCGGCATGTTCCGCCGCGACGTGCTCATCGAGGTCGGCGGCCTCGACCCCGACTCGATCGGCGAGGACTTCGAGCTCGTGATGCGCATCCAGCGCTGGATCCACGAGGGGCGCCGCGACGCGCGGGTCGAGTTCGTCGCCGAGCCGGTCAGCTGGACCGAGGCGCCGTCGACCCTCCGCGTGCTCGCCCGCCAGCGCCGCCGCTGGCACCGGGGCCTGTGGGAGGTGCTGTGGGGCTACCGCCGGGCGCTCCTCAATCCCCGATACGGCCGCGTCGGCATGCTCGCGCTCCCCTACTACTGGCTGTTCGAGCTGCTCGCGCCGCTCATCGAGGTGGTCGGCATCGTGCTCGTGGTGCTCGGCCTCGCCGTGGGCGCCGTCGACCCCGGCATGGCGCTGCTGCTGCTGCTCGTCTCCTACGGCTACGGCGCGCTCGTGACGCTCGCCGCGGTGATCGTCGAGGAGGCGAGCTTCCACCGCTACGAGCGCTGGCGCGACCTCGGCGCGACGCTGTGGGCGATCGTCGCCGAGAACCTCGGCTACCGCCAGCTCACGGCGATCTGGCGCCTGCAGGGCTGGTGGGCGGGCATCGCCGGCACGCAGCAGGTGTGGGGCGAGATGACCCGCACGGGCTTCGCCGAGGCGGATGCGTCAGGACAGCGGCAGGCGGACGGTCGCGGCTGAGCCCGTGCCGGGCTCGCTCTCGAAGGCGATCGAGCCGCCGTGCGCGTGCACGATCGAGCGGCAGATCCACAGCCCGAGCCCTGCGCCGGGGACGGCGGATGCGCGGGCGGACGACGCGCGGTAGAAGCGCTCGAAGACGCGGTCGACCTCGGCCGCCTCGATCCCGGGACCGTCGTCGACGACCCGCACGATCGCATCCGGCCCGTCGACCTCGACGACGACGTCGACGCTCCCGTCGTCGCGGGTGTACTTGATGCCGTTGGAGATGAGGTTCTCGAGCACCTGGGCGAGCCGGCGCTCGTCGGCCTGCACGGGCGCGGCAGGCCCGTCGGCGAGGCGGAGCGAGACGCCGCGGCGGCGAGCGCGGTGCTCGAGCGTGGCGACGGCCTGCTCGGCGACCTGGCGCACGTCGACGTCGTGCGGGTGCAGGTGCAGCTCGCCGCGACTCATCTCGCCGACGATCAGCAGGTCCTCGACGAGCGCGCGCAGGCGGTCGGTGTTGCGGCGCACGATCTCGAGCCAGGAGCGCACGTCGGCGGGCACCTCCTCGTCGAGGGCGAGCTCGAGGTAGCCGGAGATCGAGGTGAGCGGCGTGCGCAGCTCGTGCGAGACGAGGGCGACGAAGTCGTCGCGATCCTCGAGCATGCGCATGTAGCGCGTGATGTCGTCGATCGACGCGATCGACCCGCGGAACTCGCCCTCGACGATCAGCGGCCGCGAGGACATCGTGACCGCGATGCGATCCTCCCCCGGTCGCTCCACCCAGAAGGCGAGGTTGTCGAACGACTCGCCTCGCGCGGCACGGACGAACGGGCTCTCGAGCTTGGGGATCGTCTGCCGCGACTCGAGCTCGAGGAAGCTCGCGCCGGCGAGCGCTGCGGGGGCGCTCGTGCTCGCGAGCGCCGGGTGGCCCGCGAGCGTGCCGTTCATCCTCTGGATCTCGCCATGGGGGCCGAGCAGGAGCAGGCCGACGCGCGCGGTCTCGAAGACGGTCTCGAGGAGCGCGCCGTCCGCGACCAGCTGGCGGGCCATCGCGGTCTTGTCGCGCTCGCGCTCGAGGATCGCGAGCTGCTGGTGGTCGATCCTGCCGGTGTAGCTGTCGGCGAAGGACGCGGCGGCGATGAGCGCGAGCGGCACGAGCACCGCGCCGACGGCGTTCGCCGTCAAGGTCGTGCCCGTCGAGCCGCCGATGTGGAGCGCCATCGCGGCGCTCATCGCGGCGCCGCCGAGCGCCACGATGACGACGCCCCGACGGCGCCCGACGAAGCCCAGCCAGAACGCCGGCACGACGGCGAGCATCGCGACGATCCGCGGCACCGCGGAGTCGCCGAGGAGCAGCATGATCGTGAGCAGGTCCAGCGCCGGCACGAGCACCGGCAGCCAGTTCGCGTCGGAGAGCGGGCCCTGCCCGAGCGCCGCCAGCCCGGTCGCCGCCACGACCACGGCGACGGCCGCCCACAGCCATGGCCCGTCCCAGACGCCCGGCGCGACGACCGTCAGCACGATCAGCACGAGCGAGAGCACCGCGACGGACAGGAGCTGACCGCGGAGCGTCTCCGTCAGGGCGGCGATGCCGTGCGGCCGCTCGCCCGTCTCGGGGGTCTCGGTCGCGCTCACCGGCGACGGTTGCCGAAGACGCCGCGCACGATCTCGCGGATGATCGACTGCCCGGTGCGCGACCCGATGAAGTCGGTGACCACGTTGCCGCCGCTGTCGCGGGAGCGCGAGCCGGAGCGCGAGCCCGAGCCGTTGCGCCGGGCCTCGCGCTCGAGCCGCTCGGCCTCCTCCTGCGCGGCCCGGCGAGCCTCGGCATCCTGCTCCGCCCGCTGCGCGGCCTCGAGCTTCGCCTGCAGGATCTCGTACGCCGACTCCCGGTCGACGGCCGTGCCGTAGCGCTCGAGCAGCGGCGAGGCCTGCACGGTGCGCTGCATCGCCGCCTCGGGCGTGGGGTCCATCGAGCCCTGCGGCGCCCGCAGGCGCGTCCAGGCGACCGGGGTGGGCGCGCCGCGCTCGTCCATCACGGTCACGATCGCCTCGCCGATGCCGAGGCTCGTGAGCACCTGCTCGAGGTCGTAGCCGCTGCGCGGGTAGGTGCGCACGGTGGCCCGCAGCGCGGTCGCGTCGTCGGGCGTGTGCGCGCGCAGCTGGTGCTGCACGCGCGAGCCGAGCTGCGCGAGCACGTCGGCGGGCACGTCCTTCGGCGTCTGCGTGACGAAGACGATGCCGACGCCCTTCGAGCGGATGAGCCGCACGGTCTGGGTGATGGCGGCCAGGAAGTCCTTGGAGGCGTCCTTGAACAGCAGGTGCGCCTCGTCGAAGAAGAACACGAGCTTCGGCCGGTCGATGTCGCCGACCTCCGGAAGGTCCTCGAACAGGTCGGCGAGCAGCCACATGAGGAACGTCGAGAACAGCGCGGGCTGGCTGGCGACGCCCGGCACCTCGAGCAGGCTGATGACGCCCCGGCCGTCCTCGGCGATGCGCATGAGCTCGCGCGTGTCGATCTCGGGCTCGCCGAAGAAGACGTCGGCGCCCTGCTCGCTGAACGCGGTGATCTCGCGGAGGATGACGCCCGCGGTCTGCGTCGAGATGCCGCCGAGGCGCTTGAGCTCCGCCTTGCCCTCGTCGCCGGTGAGCCACAGCAGCAGCTCGCGCAGGTCCTTGAGGTCGACGAGCGGCAGCCGCTGCTCGTCGGCGTAGGCGAAGACGATGCCGAGGCTCGACTCCTGCGTGTCGTTGAGGCCGAGCACCTTGGCGAGCAGCGTCGGGCCGAACGACAGCACGGTCGCGCGGATCGGCACGCCCACGCCCTCGCCGCCGAGCGCGAAGTACTCCACGGGCGACGCGGCGCCCTGCCATGCCTGCCCGATGCCCGCGGTGCGGGCGAGCAGCTTGTCGCTCGACTCGCCCGGGGTGGCGACGCCGGAGAGGTCGCCCTTGATGTCGGCGGCGAAGACGGGCACGCCGGCGGCCGAGAGCTGCTCGGCGAGCACCTGCAGGGTCTTCGTCTTGCCGGTGCCGGTGGCGCCGGCGATGAGGCCGTGCCGGTTCATCATGGCGAGCGGGATGCGGATGGGCGTCTGCGGGTCGGGGTCGCCGTTGACGAGCGCTCCCATCTCGAGCGCGGGGCCCTCGAAGGCGTAGCCCTCGCGCACGGCGGCGACCTCGTCGTCCGAGAGCGGGCCGTCGTGCTCCGCCGGCTCGATCGTCTCTCCGACCTCCACGGGCTGCTCGGGATCGGCCGGAGCCGGCGCCGACTCGGGCGCCTCGGCGAACGTCTCCGCGACGGGCGGCGCCTCGTCCGGCGTCGCGTCGTCCGCGGGCAGCGGCGGCGCATCCGCCCGCGCGCGCTGCTCGCCGGCCTGCAGCTCGGCGAGCCGCGCCTCGGCCTGCGCCTGCGCCTTCCGCGCCGCCTCGAGTTCCGCCTGCACCTTGGCCAGCTCGTCGCTCATGCGGTCATCCTTGCATGCGTCCCGGCAGGATCACTCGATCGCGGGCACCTGTCGCGGCCGCACCACGAGCCACAGCGACGCGGTCGCGAGGATGCCGCAGATGAGCATGATGACGCCCATCGGGATCGCGTTCTCGATGCGGAACAGGCCGACGATGGGGCTCACGAGCCCCGCGATCGACATGTTGAGCGCGCCCAGCAGCGACGCCGCTGTGCCCGCCTCGCCGCGATGCCCCGCGAGCGCGAGCGTCTGCACGCACGGCATCGACAGCCCGAACGCGAACGCGAAGAGCGCCAGCGGCGGCACGAGCCCGAGGATCCCGAGCCCCGCGAGGTCGAGCACCACGATGAGCGAGGCGCCCACGATGAGCAGCGACGTCGAGACGGCGAGCACCCACTGGGCACCCCACCGGTTGGCGGCCCGCCCGGCCGACTGCGTGCCGATGAGCACCGCCACCGAGCAGAGCGCGAAGATGAGCCCGAACCCGCTCGGCGAGAAGCCGTACACCTCCTGCAGCAGCAGCGACGAGGTGGCGAGGTAGGCGAACATGCCGCCGAAGATGCTCGCGCCGATGATGGCGACGCCGACGAAGACGCGGTCGGTGAGCACGGAGCGGTAGCGCTGCCGCAGCGTCGAGTGCCCGGGCACGTGGCGCAGGTGCCGCGGCAGCGTCTCGCGCAGGAAGAGCAGCTGCAGCACGATGACGAGCACCGCGTAGGCGGCGAGCACCCAGAACAGGCCGCGCCAGTGCAGGATGCCCAGCAGCCACGACCCGACGACGGGCGCGGCGATCGGCGCGATGCCGATCACGAGCGCCAGCCGCGACAGCGCGGTGGTGAGCTTCTTGCCGCTGAAGAGGTCGCGCACCATCGCCATCGCGACGACGGTGCCCGCGGCCGCGCCGAAGCCCTGCACGATGCGCAGCAGCGACAGCGAGACGATGTCGGGCGCGAGCGCGACCCCGACGCTCGCGAGCACGTGCACGCTCGTGGCGATGAGCAGCGGCGCGCGACGGCCGATGCGGTCGGAGAGCGGGCCGACCACGAGCTGCCCGAAGGCGAAGCCGAGGGTCGTGGCCGACAGCGTCAGCTGCACGGCCGCATCCGTCGTGGCGAACTCGCCCTTCACCTCCGGGAAGGCCGGCAGGTAGAGGTCGATCGTGAAGGGGCCGAGGCCCGCGAGGAGCCCGAGCACGAGCAGCGTGGTGACGCGGCGCCGCCGCGTGAGCGCGTCGCCGGGCGACGTGAGCGTGGCGGCGGTCACGCCCGGGGCAGGGCGAGCGGCACCTCGTCGCGCGGCGCGACGCGCTCGGCGCCGGTCGCGGCGTCGTGCTCGAAGACGATGCGGCCGTCGATGAGCACCGTGCGCGGGCGCGCCATCGGGTCCATCCAGTCGCCGCCCCAGACCACGAGGTCGGCGCGCTTGCCGACCTCGATCGAGCCGATCTCGGCGTCGACGCCGAGCGCCTTCGCCGGGTTGATCGTGATCGCCCGCAGCGCCGTCTCGCGGTCGAGGCCCTCGCGGACGGCGAGGGATGCCTGGTGCACGAGGAAGGAGATGGGGATCACCGGGTGGTCGGTGATGATCGAGAGCTCGACGCCCGCCTTCGCGAGCTTGCCGGGGTTGGCGATGGAGCGCTTGCGCAGCTCCATCTTCGACTTCGTCGTGAAGAGGGGGCCGATGAGCACGGGCACGCCGCGCTCGGCGAGCAGGTCGGCGACGACGTGCGCCTCGGTGCCGTGGTCGATGATGAGGTCGTAGCCGAACTCGGCCTGGAGGCGCAGCGCGGTGACGATGTCGTCGGCGCGGTGCGCGTGCTGGCGCCACGGGATCTCGCGGCGCAGCACCTTGCCGAGCGCCTCCATCGTCAGGTCGACGTCGTGGTGGCGGTCGTTCTCGGGGTCGGCCATCCGGGCCTGGTAGTTCTGGGCGGCGACGAACGCGTCGCGCAGGATCTTGGCCGTGCCCATGCGGGTCGACGGCGTCACCTTCTTCTCGCCGTAGACGCGCTTCGGGTTCTCGCCGAGGGCGCTCTTCAGGCCCGCCGGCTCGCGCAGCACCATGTGGTCGACGATGCGGCCGTGGGTGTGGAGCGTCGTCGCCTGGCCGCCGATCGGGTTGCCCGAGCCGGGGTTGACGTTCACGGTCGTCACGCCGCCGGCGAGCGCGAGGTCGAAGCCCTCGTCGAACGGGTCGATCGCGTCGATCGTGCGCACCCCCGCGGTGTTGGGGTTCGTCATCTCGTTCGTGTCGTTGGCGGTGTGCCCGTCGCCCTCGGGGTTGACGCCCAGGTGCACGTGCGCGTCGACGAGCCCCGGGGTCACCTGCGCGCCGCCGGCGTCGAGCACCTCGGCGCCCTCCGGCACCGCGACGTCGGCGCCGAGCTCGGCGATCCGGCCGTCCCGCACGAGGATCGTGCCCTCGAACTCCTCGCCCTCGACGGGCACGACCTTGGCGTTGACGATGGCGAGCAGCATGCGGTTCCTCTTCGTATCAGATTGCGTCCGTCCAGCCTACCTCCTTAGCCGGACGAACGACCTTGGTCGCCCGCCGCGGGATCAGTCCAGGAGCTCCTCCAGGCGCGTGAGCGTGTCCTGCCACCCGTCGCGCAGGTCGTCGACCTCGTCGAGCGCCGCGGTCTGCGTGACGCGGATGTGCGTGCCGTCGCCGGTCTCGGCGAAGTCGACCACCACGAGCTGCTCGAAGCGCTCCCCCTCCTCGGCGCCGCCGAGCCAGTCCCAGCTCTGCACGATCCGCTTGCCCTCGTCGAGCTGCAGGTAGCGGCCCTGCACGCCGAAGCCGCCGGTCGACGTGCGGATGCGGTACCAGCCGCCCTCCTGCGCGTCGACCTCGTAGCGGGTGTCGTCGAACATCGGCCACCACCACTGCTCGAGGCCGGCCGCGGTCGTGAAGAGCTCCCACACCGCATCCGTCGACGCCGTCACGAACGCGTCGACCTCCACCGTCTCGGCGTCGGCGGGGATCTCGGGGGTGTCGGGGGTGTCGGTCATGCGCCCACGGTATCCGCGCGGGATGCGCCCCGCACTATCGTGGACGCGTTCGGCGCCGCCGCTGCGCCACCGACGAGAGGCTCCGCATGACCGCCCTCCCGCCCGCCGACGGCGCCACCCGCTCCGAGCGGCTCGACCGGCTGCCCTTCACCCGCCGGCACGGCCGCCTGCTCGGCACCTCCGGCATCGGCTGGGCGCTCGACGCGATGGACGTCGGGCTCGTCTCGTTCGTGATCGCCGCGCTCGCGCAGCAGTGGAGCCTCGACCGCACCGAGACGAGCTGGATCGCGTCGATCGGCTTCGTCGGCATGGCGATCGGCGCGACCGTCGGCGGCCTGCTCGCCGACCGCATCGGCCGCCGCAGCGTCTTCGCGCTCACGCTCCTCGTCTACGGGCTCGCGACCGGCGCCTCGGCGCTCGTCGGCTCGCTCGCGGCGCTGCTGGCGCTGCGCTTCGTGGTGGGGCTCGGGCTCGGCGGCGAGCTGCCCGTCGCGTCGACGCTCGTGAGCGAGTTCGCGCCCCGGCGCATCCGCGGCCGCGTGGTCGTGTGGCTCGAGGCGTTCTGGGCGGTCGGCTGGATCGCGGCCGCGGTGATCGGCACCTTCGTCATCGGCGCCTCCGACGACGGCTGGCGCTGGGGCCTCGCGATCGGCATGGCACCTGCGCTCTTCTCGGCCGTGGTGCGCTTCGGCATGCCGGAGTCGGTGCGCTACCTCGAGTCGAAGGGGCGCGTCGCGGAGGCCGAGCGCACCGTGCGTCGCTTCGAGGAGGCCGCGGGCGTGCCCGCGCCGACGTCGCCGGCAGCCGAGCCGGTTGCGGATGCGCCGGCGGGCGCGGTGGCCGAGCCCTCGGTGTCGATCTGGTCGTCGGCGCTCCGCCGCCGCACGATCGCGCTCTGGATCGTCTGGTTCGGCATCAACTTCTCGTACTACGGGGCGTTCATCTGGATCCCGTCGCTGCTCGTCGAGCAGGGCTTCTCGCTCGTGCGCTCCTTCGAGTTCACGCTCATCATCACCGTGGCGCAGCTGCCGGGCTACGCGGCCGCCGCGTTCCTGATCGAGAAGTGGGGCCGCCGCCCGACGCTCACCGTCTTCCTCATCGGCTCGGCGCTCGCCGCCGCCTGGTACGGCACCGCCTCGACCGAGGCGATGATCATCGCCGCCGGCTGCACGCTCTCGTTCTTCAACCTGGGCGCGTGGGGCGCGCTCTACGCGATCGGGCCGGAGCTGTACCCGACGAACGTGCGCGGCACGGGCACGGGCGCGGCCGCCGGGTTCGGGCGCATCGCGTCGATCCTCGCGCCGCTCGCGGTGCCGCTGCTGCTCGGCGCCGGCGGCTCGATGCTGCTGTTCGGCGTCTTCGCCGCGGCGTTCGCGGTCGCCGCGGTCGCCGCGTGGACGCTGCCCGAGCAGCGCGGCAAGGCGCTCGAGTAGGCACCGACAGCTCGACAGCCGCGCGGTCGGCCGCCTGATCGTCGCCTAGAGGCGCCCGAGCGCCTGCTGCAGGTCGGCGATCAGGTCGTCGGCCTCCTCGAGGCCCACCGAGAGCCGCAGGAGGTCGGCCGGCACCTCGAGCTCGGTGCCCCGCACCGACGCGTGCGTCATCTCGGAGGGGTAGCAGACGAGCGACTCGACGCCGCCGAGCGACTCCGCGAGCTGGAACAGCCGCGTGTGCCGCACGAGCTCGAGCGCCGCTTGCGCGCCGCCTGCGAGCTGCAGCGACACCATGCCGCCGAAGCCGCGCATCTGCCGCGCCGCGAGCGCGTGCTGCGGGTGGTCGGGCAGGCCCGGGTAGTGCACGGCCGAGACCGCCGGGTGGCCGACGAGCGACTCGGCGACGGCCTGCGCGTTGGTGCAGTGCCGCTCGACGCGCACCGCGAGCGTCTTGAGCGACCGCGAGGTGAGCCACGCGTCGAAGGGGCTGTTGACCGCGCCGACCGCGAACTGCTGGAAGCCGATGCGCTCGGCCAGCTCGGCGTCGCCTGTGATCGCGGCGCCGCCGACGAGGTCGGAGTGGCCGCCGATGTACTTCGTCGTCGAGTGCACGACGACGTCGGCGCCGAGCCCGAGCGGCTGCTGCAGGTAGGGCGTGGCGAACGTGTTGTCGGCGACGACGAGCGCGCCCGCGTCGTGGCCGAGCTCGGCGAGCGCCGGGAGGTCGGCCACCTTCATGAGCGGGTTCGACGGCGTCTCGACCCACAGCATCCGCGTGCTGGGCCGCATCGCGGCGCGCACCGCGTCGAGGTCGGAGGCGTCGGCGGTCGACAGCTCGATGCCCCAGCGCTCCCAGATCTTCGACACGAGCCGGTGGGTGCCGCCGTAGACGTCGTTGCCCATGAGCACGTGGTCGCCGGGCTGCAGGGCGGCGCGCAGCACCGCGTCCTCGGCGGCGAGGCCGGAGCCGAACGCGAAGGCGTGCGTGCCGCCCTCGAGGCTCGCGAGCTGCAGCTGCAGCGCGTCGCGGCTGGGGTTGCCGCCGCGCGAGTACTCGTAGCCGTCGCGGAACCCGCCCACGCCGTCCTGCACGAACGTCGAGGTCATGAAGATGGGCGGGATGACCGCGCCGGTGCGCGGGTCGAAGTCCTGCCCGTCGTGGATGGCCCGGGTCGAGAACCCGTCGGACGTCGATGCGGTCATCGTCATGCCTCCTTCGCGAGGTGGGTCAGCAGGTCGGTGCGCGTGACGACGCCCACCGGCTTCGCCCGGTCGAGCACGAGCAGCGCGTCGGCCTCCCGCAGGGCCGAGCGCAGCGCATCCACCGACTCCGTGATGCCGATGTGCGGCAGGCGAGGGCCGAGGTGCTGCGCGACGGTGTCGGCGAGCTCGGCGCGGTCGGCGAAGACGGCGTCGAGCAGCGAGCGCTCGTCGACCGAGCCCGCGACCTCGCCGACCACGACGGGCGGCTCGGCGGTGAGCACCGGCAGCTGGCTCACGCCGTACTCGCGCATGATCTCGATCGCGTCGTGCACGGTGTCGGCGGGGTGCGCGTGCACGAGGTCGGGCACGCCGCCCGCCTTGCCGGTGAGCACGTCGCCCACCGTCGTGCCGGCCTCGGGCGCCGCGAAGCCGTAGGAGCGCATCCAGGCATCGGAGTAGACCTTCTGCAGGTAGCCGCGGCCGGAGTCGGGCAGCAGCACGACGACGACGGCGTCGGCGGGCAGCTCGCGGGCGACGCGCAGCGCGGCGACGACCGCCATGCCGCTCGAGCCGCCGACGAGCAGGCCCTCCTCGCGGGCGAGCCTGCGGGTCATCGCGAACGACTCGGCGTCGTTCACCGCGAGCACCCGGTCGACGACGCTCGGGTCGTAGTTGCCGGGCCACATGTCCTCGCCGACGCCCTCGACGAGGTACGGCCGGCCGGTGCCGCCGGAGTAGATCGAGCCCTCCGGGTCGGCCCCGATGACCTCGACGCGGCCCTCGGAGGCCCGCTTGAGGTACCGGGCGGTGCCGGTGATCGTGCCGCCGGTGCCGACGCCCGCGACGAAGTGCGTGATGCGGCCGTCGGTGTCGCGCCAGATCTCGGGCCCGGTCGACGCCTCGTGGGCGGCGGGCGCCGCCGGGTTGAAGAACTGGTTGGGCTGGTAGGCGCCCTCGATCTCGTCGGTCAGGCGGTTCGCGACGCCGTAGTAGGACTCCGGGCTGTCGGGCGCGACGGCGGTGGGCGTCACGACGACCTCGGCGCCGTAGGCGCGCAGCGTCGCGCGCTTGTCCTCGGAGACCTTGTCGGGGCAGACGAAGACGCAGCGGTAGCCCTTCTGCTGCGCGACGAGCGCGAGCCCCACGCCGGTGTTGCCGCTCGTCGGCTCGACGATCGTGCCGCCGGGGCCGATGAGCCCCCGGCGCTCGGCGTCCTCGATCATCGCGAGCGCGATGCGGTCCTTCACCGACCCGCCCGGGTTGAGGAACTCGACCTTCGCGAGCACCGTCGCCGCGACGCCCTCGGTGACCTTCGAGAGCCTCACGAGCGGCGTGTCGCCGATCGTCTCGAGGATCGACTCCGCGTAGCGCATGCTGCCTCCTGCCTGACGCTCGAGCCTACCGTCGCGCGGGCGGGCGCCCGGTGGGCGAGGATGGGTCGGTGGACGCCAGACGGGAGCTCGTGATCGAGCGCGTGCTGCGCTGCGTCGAGCTCGTGCCGCCCGGCCGCGTCGCCTCGTACGGCGCCGTCGCCCGCATCTGCGGCATCGGTCCGCGGCAGGTCGGCTCGATCCTCCGCCACTGCAGCGACGGCCTGCCGTGGTGGCGCATCACGAGCCACGCCGGTGACTTCGGCGGCGACCTGCTGCAGCGCGCGCTCCCCCACTGGCGCGAGGAGGGCATCCGCGTGAAGCCGAACGGGCTCGGCTGCCGCTACAGCGACTACGCGGCCGACATGGAGGAGCTCGAGCGGCGGTGGCGCGAGGCGACCGCCGACCTGCCGGGCCTCGACGAGGTCGACGGCGACGCATCCGCCTGACGTCGCCGGCACCGCCGGCGCGGCGCGTCAGACCCGCGAGGCCTGCTGCGCGAAGAGCGTCGCGTAGGTGCCGCCGAGCGCGAGCAGCTCGTCGTGCGCGCCCTGCTCGACGATGCGGCCGGCGTCGATGACGAAGATGACGTCGGCGTGCCGGATGGTCGAGAGCCGGTGCGCGATGGCGAGGGTCGTGCGGCCGCGCGCCGCCTCGTCGAGCGCGCCCTGCACGACGCGCTCCGAGACGGTGTCGAGCGCGCTCGTGGCCTCGTCGAGCACGAGCACCGCCGGGTCCTTCAGCAGCACCCGCGCGATCGCGATGCGCTGCTTCTCGCCGCCCGAGAGCCGGTAGCCGCGCTCGCCCACGATCGTGTCGTAGCCGTCGGGGAACCGGTGGATGGTGTCGTAGATGCTCGCGGCGCGCGTGGCGGCGTCGAGCTCGGCGTCGGTCGCGTCGGGCTTGGCGTAGCGCAGGTTCTCGGCGATGGATGCGTGGAACAGGTACGGCTCCTGGCTCACGATGCCGATGTGGTCGGTGAGGGCCGCCGGGTCGAGCTCACGCACGTCGGTGCCCGCGAAGCGCACCGCTCCGCCGCTCGCCTCGTGCAGGCGCGGCAGCAGGTACCCGATCGTCGTCTTGCCCGCGCCCGAGGGACCGACGAATGCCGCGAAGGTGCCCGGCTCGAGCCGGAACGAGACGCCGTCGAGCGTCGCCCGCTCGCCCTCGCGCGCATCCGGGTAGTGGAAGCGCACGTCGTCGAACTCCACCTCGCCGAGGCGCGAGCGGTCGAGCGGGCGCGGCGACGTCGGCGGCTCGATCGCCGGCTGCAGGTCGAGGTACTCGAAGATGCGGGCGAAGAGCGCGCCGGAGGTCTGCAGGTCGAGCCCCACGCGCAGCAGGCCCATGAGCGGCATGAGCAGCCGCGCCTGCACGGTCGTGAACGCGACGAGCGTGCCGGCCGTGACGCCGGTGTCGCCGCCGGCGATCAGGTAGCCGGCGAGCACGTAGACGACGGCGGGCAGGATCGAGATGAAGATCGACACGAGCGCGAAGAAGGTCTGGCCGCTCATCGTCAGCCGCACCTGCAGGTCGACCTGGCGCTCGTTCTCGGCGGCGTAGCGGCGCGACTCGTCGGCCTGCCGGCCGAACGCCTTCGCGAGCAGGATGCCCGACACCGACAGCGACTCCTGCGTGATCGCCGTCATCTCGCTCAGCGACTCCTGCGTCTGCGTCGCGATGCGGGCGCGCACCTGGCCGACGCGGCGCTGCAGCAGCACGAGCACGGGCGTGAGCAGCACCGCCATGACCGTCAGCTGCCACGAGAGGATGAGCATCGTCACGAGGCTCGCGATCACCGTGACGGTGTTGCCGACGACCGACGACACGGTGTTGGAGAGCACGTTCGCGACGCCGCCGACGTCGTTCTGCAGCCGCGACTGGATGACGCCCGTCTTCGTGCGGGTGAAGAACGCGAGCTCCATGCTCTGCAGCCGATCGAACAGCGAGTCGCGCAGCTGCCCCATGACGCGGTTGCCGACCTTCGACGTGATGAGCGTCTGCCAGATGCCGAGCAGGCTCGACGAGATCCACAGCGCCACCATCGTGCCGACGAGCATCCAGAGCAGCCGCAGGTCTGGGCCGCCCTCGGGAGGGAACAGCGCCTCGTCGAAGACGCGCTGGGTCAGCAGCGGCGGGAACACCGCGATCGTCGCGACGATGAGCACGAGCACGATCGTCAGCACGATCTGCGGCCGGTGGGGGCGGAAGAGGCCCAGGATGCGCTTGCCGAGGTCGGGCACGCGGGGAGCGCTCGCGTTGGCGGCGCGCTGCGCCGACTCGTCGCGCATGCCGACCCCGCCCCGGCGACCGCCGCCCATGCCCATGCTCACGTGGCCACGGTATCCGGTCGCGCCTGCGCGGCAGCGCGCCGCGGGCGCATGACGAAGGGCCGCCCCCTCACGGGAGCGGCCCTTCGCGCTGGTGCGGGGAACGCTACTTGAGCGTGACCGTCGCGCCGGCCTCCTCGAGGTCGGCCTTGGCCTTCTCGGCGTCCTCCTTCTTGGCGCCCTCGAGCACGGGGGCGGGAGCGCCGTCGACGAGCGCCTTGGCCTCGCCGAGGCCGAGGGACGTCAGCGAACGGACGACCTTGATGACCTGGATCTTCGCCGAGCCGGCGGACTCGAGGATGACGTCGAAGTCCGTCTTCTCCTCGACCTCCTCCGCAGCAGCAGCGGCAGCGGGGGCTGCAGCGGCGGCGACGGGAGCGGCGGCGGTGACCTCGAAGGTCTCCTCGAACTTCTTCACGAACTCGCTGAGCTCGATGAGGGTGAGCTCCTTGAACTGCTCGAGCAGCTCGTCAGTCGACAGCTTTGCCATCGTCTTCTCCTTGTTTCTGGTACCGACCGCTGCCTACTCGGCCGCGGACTCCTGCTTGACCCGCAGCGCGTCGACCGCGCGAGCGGCCTGGGCGAGCGGGGCGTTGAACATGTATGCAGCGCCGAACAGCGAGGCCTTGAAGGCACCTGCCAGCTTGGCCAGCAGCACCTCCCGCGACTCGAGGTCGGCGAGCTTGTTGACGTCGTCGGCCGTGAGCGGGTTCCCGTCGAAGAAACCGTTCTTGACCACGAGCGCCGGGTTCGCCTTGGCGAAGGCACGCAGCTCCTTCGCGACGGCGACAGGGTCGCCGTGCACGAATGCGATCGCGGACGGGCCGGCAAGCGACTCGTCGAACGCCGTGATGCCGGCGTTGTTGGCTGCGATCTTGGTGAGCGTGTTCTTCACCACGGCGTACGTCGCGTGCTCACTGATCGATCGGCGCAGCGTCTTCAGCTGGCCGACGGTGAGACCGCGGTACTCGGTCAGCAGAACGGCGTTCGAGGTCTCGAAGAGGTTCGAGAGCTCGGCGACCGCAGCTTCCTTGTTCGCCATGGTGCTCCTTGCGTCGTTGCCGGCTTCCCTGGCCCACTCATGCAAAAGAGCTCCGGCGCACGCGCACGGAGCTCTGGGATCTCGACGGATCTTTCAGCACCTGCGCGGGACGACGCTCCTCGAGCGAGCCTTCGGTCGGCACATCCCCTTGCGGGCACACGCCGACGACCAGCGGTCTTTGGTATGCGGCAAGACTACGGCACGACGGATGCGCGGCGCAAGCCGGCGACGAGACTCACGTGAAGTGCCCGCGACAGGTTTGCGGTGCCTCACGTAGGAATGCCCGCGAAACTCTGAGGGCA
>NZ_JBXAPA010000014.1:0-34503 GCF_058803545.1 Agrococcus sp. GW821-FHT14H11 | reverse complement strand
AGCTGACCACACACGCGGGCATTCCTACGTGAGGCACCGCTTCACGCACGCGGGCATATTGACATGAGGCACCTCGGCCGGCCCCGTCGGTCACGACGACTGCCGGAGCTCCGCGCCCTCGGCGTCCGGCGCATCCGACCCCGCCGCCCGTCCCCACAGCGGCAGGCGCACGGTGAACGCGGTGCGCCCCGGCTCGCTCTCGAGCGCGATGGTGCCGCCGTGCGCGTCGACGAGGGCCTCGACGATCGCGAGCCCGAGCCCCGAGGAGCCCGTCGCGCGCGAGCGCGAGGAGTCGCCGCGCGCGAAGCGCTGGAAGACCGTCTGCTGCAGCTCGTCGGGGATGCCGGGGCCCGCGTCGACGATCTCGACCACGGCCTCCTCCCCCTCGGTGCGCAGCGACACGTCGACGGGCGTGCCCTCGGGCGTGTGCACCCTGGCGTTCGCGAGCAGGTTCGCCACGACCTGCTGCAGCCGCAGCGGGTCGCCCGCGACCACCACGGGCTCCTCGGGCAGCTCGAGCGCGATCGGGTGGGAGCGGCCCGCGGCCTGCGCGTCGGCGACCGCCTCGATCACGAGCAGCGACAGGTCGACCTCGCCCCGCTCGAGCTCGCGGCCCTCGTCGAGCCGCGCCAGCAGCAGCAGGTCGTCGACGAGCGCCTGCATGCGCTGCGCCGCCGCCTCGATGCGCTCGAGCGACTCGCGGGTGTCGGGCCGCAGGTCGCCGTCGTGCTTGCGCGTGATCTCGGCGTAGCCGCGCACCGCGGCGAGCGGCGTGCGCAGCTCGTGCGAGGCGTCGGCGACGAACTGGCGCACGCGCCGCTCGCTCGCCGAGCGGGCCTCGAACGCCTGCTCGATGTGGTTGAGCATGCGGTTCATGCTCTCCTGCACGCGGCCGACCTCCGAGGCGGGCTCCTCGATGCGCACCCGGTTGGTCAGCTGCGCGGTGCCCGAGGCGAGCGGCAGCTGCGAGATGCGCTCGGTGGTGGCGATGACGGAGGTGAGCGGCCGCAGCGCGCGCCGGATGATCATGTCGCCGAGCAGCAGCACGATCGTGACCGCCGCGAACGCCGCCACGGCGATCACGAAGGCGAGCGCCGCGAGCGTCTGGTTGGTCTCGGACATCGACAGCCCGACGATCACCCGCGCCCCGCCGCCGACGTCGTGCGCGATCACCCGGTAGGAGCCGTAGGTGGGCAGCGACTCGTTGACGATGCCGTCGGAGCCGGTGCCGAGCACGACCCGCTCGTCGGCGGCCGACAGCGCGAGCTGCTGCCCGATGCTCGTGAGGATGAACGCCTGGCGCAGCTCGCCGCCCTGCTCGATGGCGATGAGCGTGGCGGTCGGCGCGGTGCGCGGGTCGAGCGGCGCCTGCGTGCCGGTCGCGAGCGCGCGCTCGACGTCGGTCGCGGTGCGGCTCGCGATCTCGGTCAGCTGCTCGTCGACGCGCGTCTCGAGCACGACGCGCATCGTCATGACGCTCGCGATCGCCACCGCCGCGGTGAGCAGGGCGAACAGCGCCACGACCACCACCAGCAGCCGTCGGCGCAGCGACCACGACGACGGGTTCTGGATGCGTCGGGTCTGGGGCGTCGCGGCTGCGGGCTGGGTCACGGGTGCAGGAGGCGGCTGCGCGGCGGGCGCCGGCTCACTCAGCCGCGCGCAGCTGGTAGCCGACGCCGCGCACGGTGTGGATCATGGGCGGGCCGAGCGTGTCGATCTTCTTGCGCAGGTAGGAGATGTACAGCTCGACGACGCTCGCGCGCCCGCCGAAGTCGTACGACCAGACGCGGTCGAGGATCTGCGCCTTCGAGAGCACGCGGCGCGGGTTGCGCATGAGGTAGCGCAGCAGCTCGAACTCGGTCGCCGTGAGGTCGACCTGCTGGCCGCCGCGGCGCACCTCGTAGGAGTCCTCGTCCATCATCAGGTCGCCGACCCAGAGCACGCTCGACTCCTCGGCGGTCTGGGCGGTGCGGCGGATCAGGCCGCGGAGGCGCGCGACGACCTCCTCGAGCCCGAAGGGCTTTGTGACGTAGTCGTCGCCGCCGGCGGTGAGCCCGGCGACGCGGTCGTCGAGCGAGTCCTTGGCCGTGAGGAAGAGCACCGGCACGTCGAAGCCGGCCGAGCGCAGGCGCTGGAGCACGGTGAGGCCGTCGATGTCGGGGAGCATGATGTCGAGCACCACGGCGTCGGGGCGGAACTCGCGCACGGCCTGCAGCGCCTGCTGGCCGTTGGCGGCGGTCTTCACGTCCCAGCCCTCGTACTTGAGGCCCATGGCGACGAGGTCGGCGAGGCTCTGCTCGTCGTCGACGACGACGACGCGGATGGGCGAGCCATCCGGGCGGGTGAGGCGGGGCTGTGCCCGCAGCTGCTGCTGAGCGGTGTCGGTCATGCCATCCATTCCGCCAGAGTCTCCTGTGCGTCGATCCGACCTTATCCTTTGCGCTTCCTGTGCGCTTGCCCTCACGCTCGAGCGGTCGCGCGGACCCGGCATGGCGGCGAGCCGGGTGGGCCCCGCGTGGGACGATGGAGCCATGCAGCTCCAGCTCGACATCTTCGGCGACGAGCCGTCGGTGCTGGGGCACACGAGCCGCATCGTCGCCCGCTCGAGCGACCGCATCGCGTGGCTGCGCGCCCGCTCGCGCGGCGTCACCGCGACCGACGCGGCGAGGCTCAGCACCTCGGCCGCCGTCGCCGCCGTCGCGCGCGAGAAGCTCGGCCTCCGCGGCTTCTCCGGCAACGCCTTCACCGACCACGGCCGCGCCCGCGAGCCGCACATCGCCCGCTGGGTGCACGACCACTTCTCGCTCGTGCCGTCGGATGCGCTCTTCCACTCCGTGCCCCACCGCGACCACCTCGCGACGCCCGACTGCGTGAGCGACGACGGCACGGTGCTCGCCGAGATCAAGACGACCTCGAAGGCGTTCGACCGGGTGCCGAAGCAGTACCTGCGCCAGATCTGGTGGCAGCAGTACGTGCTCGGCGCCGACCGCACCCTCTTCGTCTGGGAGCAGCACAGCCACTTCGTGCCCGTCGGCCCGCCCAGGCACGTGTGGGTCGAGCGCGACGAGGACGAGATCGCGATGCTCGTCGACCGCGCGGATCGGCTGCTCGAGCTCCTGCGCGGCTGATGCTGCTCGCGATCCACGGCCTCGGCTCCGACGCCCGCGCGATGCGCGCCTACCTCGAGGGAGCCGTGCCCGCGGGCGTGCGCGTGCTCGCGCCCGACCTGCGCGCGCACGGCGCGAGCACGCTGATCGGCGAGCCGGATCGCTTCGCGCTCGAGGCGCTGGCCGCGGAGGTATCGGACGAGCTCGTGCGCGTCGGCGACGGCTCCCCCGTGACGATCGTCGGCGTCTCGCTCGGCGCGGCGCTCGCGGCGATCATCGCGCGCTCCGGGCGGTTCCCGCTCGACCGCGTCGCGCTCATCCGCCCCGCCTTCACGACCGAGCCGCTGCCGCCGAACCTCGCGATCTTCCCGCTGCTCGGGCGGCTGCTCGAGGAGCACCGGCCGCAGCGGGCGCTCGACGAGCTGCACCGCTCGGGCGCCTGGCGCGCGGTCGCGCACGAGTCGCTCGCGCACGCGCGCGGCCTCGAGGCGCAGCTGACGCAGCCGCTCGCAGCCGAGCGGCGCATCCGCCTGCTCGAGATCCCGCGGAACATCGCCTACCGCCCGGGCGAGCTGCGCATCCCCGCGCCGACGGTCGTGCTCGCGAGCCCCCGCGACCCCGTGCATCCGCTGCACGTCGCCGAGGCGTGGCGCGACGAGCTGGGATGCCGGATGCTCGTCTCGCCCGCGCGGGACGACGGCGAGGCCGCGATGTACGCGTGGTTCCGGCAGCAGCTGGCCAGCTTCCTGGTGGGGATCGGCTAATCCTCGAGCCGGGCGGCCGCCCCCACCGGCACCGCGCCGCCGCGGGACCGCGCGCGCACCGGCTCCGACGCATCCGCCGCCGCGTGCGGCAGCGTGTGCACGACCGTCACCGCGATCATCCACAGCACCCCGAGCCCCGCCGCGACGAACTCCATGGCCGAGCCGATGTCGGTGTTGCCGCGCGCGAGCGAGATGATGCCGCCGGTCGCGGCGATCACGCCGACCGCGAGCCCGCCCGCCGTCGAGAGCCGGGCGACCCAGCGGTCGCGCGCGGTCGCGAACTGCAGCATCGCGAGGCAGCCCGCGACGAACCCGAGCACCGCCGCGACGATGTGCACCCAGTCGCGCAGCTCGGCCTCGGTGCCGAGCAGCGACGGGCAGCCGGGCGAGCACGGCACGGCAGCGGCGACGAGGAACAGCGTCGCCGCGCCCACGAGCGCCGCCGATGGCGCCCACAGCCGCAGCACCGGCAGGCGGGTGCGCACGTCGCGCACCGACACGGCCACGAGCAGGATGCCGGCGATGACGATCACGAACCCGGCCTGGAACTGCGCGGCCGAGCGCATGTGCTCGGCGCCGAGCTCGGAGATGTAGAGGTGGCGCTCGTAGATCGCGCGCGCGTCGCCGATGACGACCGCGCCCGCGACGAGGCTCGCGACGGCGAGGGCGGCGACGGCGACGTCGGCGGTCCGGGGGCGCTGGAGCACACGTGCACTGTAGCCGCGGCGGCCCTGCGGTCACATGTCGTCATCTCGACATCTGGGCGTCACACGCGTGCGCTAGCGTCGAGGCGACGTGGAGGGAAGTGCGATGCGCGCAGTGCTGGTGCGGGAGTTCGGGCCGACGGACCAGGTGGAGATCGGCGACATCGACGCTCCGCTCAAGCTCGGGACCGAGGTGCTCGTCGACGTCCACGCGGCCGGCATGAACCCGATCGACTACAAGACGGTCATCGGCAAGGGCGCCGCGAAGGCCGTCGAGCCGCTGCTGCCGTGGGTGCCGGGCGGCGACGTCGCCGGCATCGTCGCCGAGTCGCCCTACGAGGCGCACGACGTGCAGCCCGGCGACGCCGTGTACGGCATCGTCAACCACTGGCGCACCCGCGGGTCGTACGCCGAGCAGGCGATCGTGCCGAGCCTCGCGCTCGCGCCGAAGCCCGAGTCGCTCACCTTCGAGGAGGCGGCGGCGGTGCCGTGCGCCGCCCTCACCGCGTGGGACGCGGTCGTGCGCGTCGCGAAGGCGCGCGCCGGCCAGCGCATCCTCATCCACGCCGGCGCCGGCGGCGTCGGCCACTTCGCCGTGCAGTTCGCGAAGTACTTCGGCGCCCACGTCGCCACCACCGTCTCGACCCGCAACGTCGACTTCGCCAGGTCGCTCGGCGCCGACGAGGTCATCGACTACACGAGCGAGCGCTTCGAGGACGCGCTGCAGAAGGTCGACGTGGTCGTCGACCTCGTCGGCAACGTGGCCGACGAGACGGGCACGCGCTCGCTCGACGCGCTGAAGCACGGCGGGCTCTACCTCAACGTGCCGACCGGCTCCTGGCCCGACTACGCATCCGCCGCCGCCGAGCGCGGGATGCGCGCGTCGTCGGTGAAGGTCGAGGCCGACGGCTCGAACCTCGGCATCATCGGCCGCCTCATCGACGCCGGCGACGTGCGCGTCGAGGTGCAGCGCGTCTACCCGCTCGACCGCGTGCACGAGGCCTTCGGCGTGCTGCAGGGAGGGCACGTGCGGGGCAAGCTCGTGCTGCGGGTGCGCTGATCCAGCGAAGTTCCCGGCGGCAGTGCAAGATGGTCGGATGAGCGACGCGAAGAAGCCGCTGCTGGAGGTCTCCGGACTCAAGGTGGAGTTCACGACCCAGGACGGCACGGTCACGGCAGTGCACGAGGCGAGCCTCTCGCTCGCCGCGGGCGAGACGCTCGCGATCGTGGGCGAGTCGGGCTCGGGCAAGTCGACCACCGCGATGGCCGTGATCGGCCTGCTGTCGGGCAACGGCCGCGTCACGGCGGGCAGCATCCGGCTCGACGGCGAGGAGCTCGTCGGCGCGAGCGAGAGCGCCATGCGCAAGGTGCGGGGCCGCCGCATCGGGCTCGTGCCGCAGGACCCGATGTCGAACCTCAACCCGGTCGCGCGCATCGGCACGCAGGTCGCCGAGACGCTGCTCGCGCACGGGCTCGCCGACCGCCGCACCGTCGACCAGAAGGTCGTCGAGACGCTCGAGGCGGCCGGGCTGCCCGATGCCGCCGAGCGGGCGAAGTCGTACCCGCACGAGTTCTCGGGCGGCATGCGCCAGCGCGCCCTCATCGCGATCGGCCTCGCGTGCCGCCCGCAGCTGCTCATCGCCGACGAGCCCACGAGCGCGCTCGACGTGACCGTGCAGCGCACGATCCTCGATCAGCTGCAGCAGATGACCGAGGAGCTCGGCACCGCCGTGCTCCTCATCACGCACGACCTGGGGCTCGCCGCCGAGCGCGCCCAGCGGGTCGTCGTCATGCACCGCGGCCGCGTCGTCGAGCAGGGTCCGGCGAAGCACATCCTCGAGGCGCCGCAGCACCCGTACACGCAGTCGCTCGTGAAGGCGGCGCCGTCGGTCGCGATGGCGCGGCTGCGGCCCGAGGACTTCGCGAGCCATGGCGGGGCGGATGCCTCGGAGGCCCCCGACACGATCGTCGAGTTCGAGCACGTCACCAAGGAGTTCCACGTGCGCGGCCGGCGCGAGCCCTTCAAGGCCGTCGACGACGTGTCGCTCTCGGTGCCGCGCGGCAAGACCGTCTCCATCGTGGGCGAGTCCGGCTCCGGCAAGACGACGACGGCGCGGATGCTGCTGAAGGCGTTCGAGCCGACGAGCGGCACGGTGCGCTTCGAGGGCAAGGACGTCTTCGCGCTCTCCCGCGAGGAGCAGAAGGAGTTCCGCCAGCGCGTGCAGCCGGTGTTCCAGGACCCGTACTCGTCGCTCAACCCGATGTTCACGATCGAGCGCATCGTCGAGGAGCCGCTGTCGTTCTACGGCAAGGGGTCGAAGCTCGAGCGCCAGCGCCGCGTGCGCGAGCTGCTCGACCAGGTCGCGCTGCCGTCCGACATGGCGCGCCGCTACCCGTCGGAGCTCTCCGGCGGCCAGCGCCAGCGCGTGGCGATCGCCCGCGCGCTCGCCCTCTCCCCCGACGTGATCGTCTGCGACGAGCCGGTGTCGGCGCTCGACGTGCTCGTGCAGGACCAGATCCTGCGGCTGCTCGGCGACCTGCAGCGCGACCTCGGGCTCAGCTACCTCTTCATCTCGCACGACCTCGCCGTCGTGCGCCTCATCAGCGACTACGTCGCGGTGATGCAGAACGGGAGGCTCGTCGAGGCGGCGACGAGCGAGGAGATCTTCACGAACCCGCGCGACCCGTACACGCGGAGGCTCCTCGCCTCGATCCCCGGCAACGAGCTGCAGATCGCGAGCTGAGCGGCCTCAGCGGGCGCCGGGCAGACCGGGGGCCGGGACGGCCCCCGGAGCTGGGGTCGCGGCAGAGGCCCGAGAGGGCGGCCTCTGCCTCCAGCTCCACCGCTCAGCGCTTGCGGGTGCGGGGGTCCATCGCCTCGCGCAGCGCCTCGCCGAGGAGCGTGAAGCCGAGCGCCGCGATCATGATGCAGATGCCGGGCAGGAACGCGAGCCACGGCGCGATCGCGAGCTCCGCCTGCGCGTAGGTGAGCATGCGGCCCCACTCGGCCGTCTCGGGCCGCCCGCCGCCGAGGCCGAGGAACGACAGCGCCGCCGCGTCGATGACGGCGGTCGCGAGCGTGAGCGTCGCCTGCACGATCACCGGGCCCACCGAGTTCGGCAGCAGGTGCGTCATCGTGATGCGACCGGTGCCGAGGCCCAGGGTGCGGGCGGCGAGCACGTAGTCGGACTCGCGCTGCTGCAGCATCGACGAGCGCAGCAGGCGGGCGAAGATCGGCACCTGCGCGACGCCGATGGCGATCATCACCGCGAGCGGCGTGCGGCCGAGCACCGCGGCGATCGAGACCGCGAGCAGCAGGTGCGGCACCGACAGCAGGATGTCGACCACCCGCATGATGAGGGTGTCGACCCATCCGCCGAACGCGCCCGCCAGGGCGCCCAGCACCATGCCGCCGAGCAGGCCGAAGAAGGTGGAGGCGACGCCGATGAGCAGCGACGCCTGCGCGCCCCAGATGAGCTTCGAGAGCACGTCGCCGCCGAAGCGGTCGATGCCGAGCGGGAAGTCGGGCACCTCGCCCGGGCCGGGCAGGTAGGTCGGCAGCCGCAGGCCCGCGCCGGGGGTGGCGAGCTCGGGGTAGGGCGCGAGCACCGGCGCGAGCAGCGCGACGAGCACGAACAGGCTGACGACGACCGCGCCGATCCAGGCGGCGGGGTTGCGGCGCAGCCGCCGCAGCACGTCGCCCCAGAAGCTCCCGGAGCGGCGGGGCTGCCCGGCGTCGCCCTCGGGGACGGGGACGGCCGGGATCGCTTCGGCGGCGCTCACTGGATCCTCACTCTCGGGTCGATGAACGAGTAGGAGATGTCGACGAGCAGGTTGATGAGCGCGTACGACACGGCGATGAAGAGCACGAAGCCCTGCAGCACCGGGAAGTCCCGGGCGAAGATCGCGTCGGCGAGGAAGGCGCCGATGCCGGGGAAGGCGAAGACGGTCTCGGTGAGCACCGCGCCCGAGATGAGCAGGCCGGCCTGCAGGCCGATCGTCGTGACGACAGGGAGCATCGCGTTCCGCAGCACGAAGCGGTTGCGGATCACCTGCTTCGAGACGCCCTTCGCGCGGCCGGTGCGCACGTAGTCGGCGTTCACGACCTCGAGCACGGATGCGCGGGTGATGCGCACGATGATCGCGAGCGGGATCGTGGCGAGCGCGATCGCCGGCAGCAGCAGGTGCACGATCGCGTTGAGCGCCGCGTCGAGCTCGCCGGTGAGGATGCCGTCGAGCACGTAGAAGTTCGTGGCATGCGTCGCATCGACGCCTCTGCTCTGCCTGCCGGTGGAGGGCAGCCAGCCCAGCTGCACGGCGAAGACCCACTTGAGCATGAACGCGAGGAAGAAGACCGGGATCGTGATGCCGATGAGGCTGCCCGTCACCGACAGGTGGTCGAGGAGCCTGCCGTGGTTGCGCGCGGCCCAGTAGCCGAGCGGGATGCCGATGCCGACGGCGAGGATGAGCGCCATCACCGCGAGCTCGACCGTCGCGGGGAAGCGGTTGGCGAACTCCTCGAGCACGGGCCTGCGCGTCTCGATCGAGTTGCCGAAGTCGCCCTGCAGCAGGCGGCCGAGCCAGGTGATGTACTGCTCGGGCAGCGGCCGGTTGAAGCCGTACGCCTCGTTGATGCGCTCGATCGCCTCGGGCGTCGCGCGCTCGCCGAGCAGCGCCGCGGCGGGCCCGCCGGGCAGCGCCCGCACCCAGAAGAACAGCAGCACGGTCAGGCCGAACAGGGTCGGGATCAGCAGCAGCAGGCGTCTGCCGATGGTTCTCAGCACGTGGGTGTCTCCGGGTGGGCGGTCAGGGGTCTGGCGTGCGGCGCGGATGCGCGCCGTGCGTGGCGGATGCCGCGGGCCGAGACCGGCCCGCGGCATCCGGGTGATCGATGCAGGCTACTCGCTCAGCTCGATCATGTTGAACACCTCGTCGTTGACGGGGCTCGCCGGGTAGGAGGTGACCCGCGGGTCGAACGCCAGCGACGGCGCCGGGTGCGCGAGCGGCACGCCGGGCACGAACTGGGCGATCTGCTCGTTGATCTCCTCGTAGGCGGCACCCGCCTCCTCGGGGTCGGGCAGCTGGCGGGCCTCGCTCAGCGCCGAGAACAGCTCCTCGTTCTCGAAGCCCCACTCGTTGGAGTAGCCGTTGAAGAAGACGCCGACGAAGTTGTCGGTGTCGTTGTAGTCACCGGTCCAGCCGAGCAGGTGGATGCCGTGGTCGTCGGTGCCGCGCATGCGGTCGAGGTAGTCGGTCCACTCGTCCGAGACGGGCTCGACGGTGATGCCGACCTCCTGCAGCTGCGAGGAGAGCGTCGTGAAGATGTCCTCCGGGTTCGGCATGTACGGCCGCGAGATGTTGACCGGGTAGTTGAACTGCAGCGTCAGCCCGTCCTCGAAGCCGGCCTCGGCGAGCAGCTCCTGCGCGCGCTCGGGGTCGTACTCGTAGTCGGTCACGCCGTCGTTGTAGCCGTTCACGACATCCGGGATGAACTGCGACGCGACCTCGGTGCCCTCGGGGAGCACCTGCGTCACGAGCGCCTCGCGGTCGATCGCGTGGGCGATCGCCTGGCGCACCCGGATGTCCTGCAGCTCGGGCACCGTCTGGTTGAAGCCGAGGTAGAGGATCGTGAACGGGTCGCGCTGCATCACGTTGAAGCCGGCCTCCTCGAGGGCGGCGGTGTCGGCCGGCGCGACGAGGTCGTAGCCGTCGACGTCGCCCGACTCGAGCGCCTGGCGGCGAGCGGTCGGGTCGTCGATGATGCGGAAGACGATCTCCTGCACCTGGCCCTGCTCGCCCCAGTAGTCGGGGTTGGCCGCGAGCACGACCTCCTCGCCGGGCGACCACGACTCGAACACGAACGGGCCGGTGCCCGTCGGGTGCGCCTCGCCGTACTCGCTGTACTCGGGGGCCTCCTCGGAGCCGCCCACCTCGTCGGCGCCGTACTCCTCCATCGCGGTCGGGCTCTGCATCGCGAACGCCGGGAGCGAGAGGGATGCGATGAAGCCCGAGAAGGGGCGCGTCAGGTTGATCGTCGCGGTCGTCTCGTCGTCGGCGGTGCACGACTCGTAGAGCGCGTCGTCGTCGCCGGCGAAGCCGCCGTAGAGCGAGCCGTAGTAGTACGAGAGGCTCTCGGTCGCGGTGAGGCCGGTCCAGTTGTACCAGCGGTCGAAGTTGGCGCAGACGGCCTCGGCGTCGAACGGGGTGCCGTCGTGGAACATCACGTCGCTCTTCAGTGTGAACGTGTACGACGTGCCGTCCTCGCTCGGCTCCCAGCTCTCGGCGAGCAGCGGGGCGGGGTCGGCGGTGCCCGGCTCGACGCCGACGAGGCCCTCGAAGATCTGGCGGGAGACGCGGAACGTCTCGCCGTCGGACGCGAACGCCGGGTCGAGGCCCGACGGGTCGGACGACGCGGCGAACACGAACGTCGAGTCGACGTCGCTCGGCGCGGCGGTGTCGCCGCCGTCGGTGCCGGAGTCGCGCTCGCTCTGGATGCATCCGGTGAGCACGAGCGTCAGGGCTGCGCCACCTGCGAGGCCTGCGAGCAGGCGTCGCTTCGGGGATGGGATCACGGTGCTGGACCTTTCCTCTTGGGACTGTTCGCACACCGCGCGGCTCGGCCGTGAGCGTGCGTAGGGACAACCTAGCCGCTCATAGGCGCCGCCGATGTCACGGGCGCATCACGATCCGGTTTCGCGCATCCCGGCCGGCGCCCCCGCAGACGACGAGAGCCCCGCCGAAGCGGGGCTCTCGAGGATGCGATCGGTCAGATCGAGGTGACGTCGACCGGGACGCCGGGGCCGAACGTCGTCGAGACGGTGGCCTTCTGGATGTAGCGGCCCTTCGACGACGACGGCTTGAGGCGGACGACCTCGTCGAGCGCTGCCGTGATGTTGTCGGTCAGCTGCTCCTCCGAGAACGAGGCCTTGCCGACGATGAAGTGCACGTTGGCGTGCTTGTCGACGCGGAACTCGATGCGGCCGCCCTTGATGTCGGTCACGGCCTGCGCCACGTTCGGCGTGACGGTGCCCGTCTTCGGGTTCGGCATCAGGCCGCGCGGGCCGAGCACCTTGCCGAGGCGGCCGACCTTGCCCATGAGCTCGGGGCTCGCGACGGCGGCGTCGAACTGCGTCCAGCCCGCGGCCACCTTCTCGATGAGCTCGTCGGAGCCGACCTCGTCGGCGCCGGCGGCGATGGCGGCCTCGGCGGCCGGACCCTGCGCGAAGACGATGACGCGAGCGGTCTTGCCGGTGCCGTGAGGAAGAGAAACGGTACCGCGGACCATCTGGTCTGCCTTGCGGGGGTCGACGCCGAGCTTGAGCGCGACCTCGACGGTGGAGTCGGTCTTGCTCGAGCCGGTCTCGCGGGCGAGCGCGACGGCCTCGGCGGGGGTGTACTGCTTGTCAGCCTCGATCTTCGCGGCTGCGGCCCGGTAGGCCTTGGACTTCTGTGCCATGTTCTTCTCCTGTTCCAGAGTTCGCGGTGCGCGCCTGGCAGGCGCTCCCACTGGTGAGCCGAGCGGCTCGGTCGAGGTCAGCCCTCGACGGTGATGCCCATGGAGCGGGCGGTGCCGGCGACGATCTTCTTCGCGCCCTCGATGTCGTTCGCGTTGAGGTCGGGCAGCTTCTGCTGCGCGATCTCCTCGACCTGCGCCATCGTGAGCTTGCCGACCTTCGTCGTGTGCGGGACGCCGGAGCCCTTCTTGACGCCTGCGGCCTTCTTGATGAGCTCTGCGGCCGGCGGGGTCTTGAGCACGAAGTCGAACGAGCGGTCCTCGTAGACGGTGATCTCGACCGGGATGACGTTGCCGCGCTGGTTCTCCGTCGCAGCGTTGTACGCCTTGCAGAACTCCATGATGTTGACGCCGTGCTGGCCGAGCGCCGGACCGACCGGCGGCGCGGGGTTGGCGGCGCCGGCCTGGATCTGCAGCTTGATCAGACCCGTGACCTTCTTCTTGGGTGCCATGTCTCTTCCTTCTTGGTGTGTCGCGGCCGCGCGTCCACCGACGCGCGGGACCGCATCCAGCCCTCTTGAGAGGGACTAGAGCTTGCTGACCTGACCGAAGCCGAGCTCGACCGGAGTCTCGCGCTCGAACAGGCTGACGAGCACGGTGAGCTTGCGGCTCGCCGGCTGGATCTCGCTGATCGTGCCGGGGAAGCCCGCGAACGAGCCCTCGGTGATCGTGATGGTCTCGCCCACCTCGAAGTCGACCTCGACCGCGACCTGGCTGGGCTGCTGCGAGGGGGCCGACTTCTGCTGCTCGGCGAGCTGCTCGTCGGCGATCGGCTTCAGCATCGTGAAGGCCTCGTCGAAGCGCAGCGGGGCGGGGTTGTGGGCGTTGCCGACGAAGCCGGTGACGCCGGGCGTGTGGCGGACGACCGACCAGGTGTCCTCGTCGAGCTCCATGCGCACGAGCACGTAGCCGGGGACGCGCACGCGGTTGACGCGCTTCGCCTGGCCGTTCTTCGTCTCGAGCACGTCCTCCGTGGGGACCTGGATCTCGTAGATGCCGTCGACCTGCATGTTCTCGGCACGCGAGGCGATGTTGGCCTTGACCTTCTTCTCGTAGCCGGCGTACGAGTGGATGACGTACCAGCGGCCGGGCTTCAGGCGCAGCTCGCGCTTGAACTCCTCGTACGGGTCGGCCTCCGGCTCGGCCGGCTTCTCGTCGGCAGGGACGAGGTCGTCGAGCGCCTTGTTCAGCTCGATGTCGAGGTCGTTGACGTCAGACACAGTCCACCTTCTCCTTCACGTCTCGGTCGGGCTCAGCCCGCGAGGCCGAACGGCGGGATGTCACCGAAGATCCACCCGGCCAGGCCGTAGAACACGGTGTCGAAGGCGACCACCAGCAGCATCATCAGCACGACGAACACCAGCACGACGAGCGTGTAGCGGACCAGCTCCTTGCGGGTCGGGGTGACGACCTTGCGGAGCTCGACCAGGACTTCCTTGAGGAAGGTCCACAGGCGCACGAACGGGTTGCGAGACGCACCCTCGCGCGTGCGGGGTGCCTCCTCGATCGCGTTCTCAGCCACGGTGACCCTTCGTTCGTTCGGCCCGGCGAATGCCGAGGCCCATCAGGCGCCCTCACGGGCGCCTCGAGCAGGGCGGACAGGACTCGAACCTGCAACCTGCGGTTTTGGAGACCGCTGCGCTACCAATTGCGCCACCGCCCTGGGCGGGTGGAGTGCCATGCGCGCCGGCCCCGGCAAGGGCATGCGACATCATGGCGGTCGTCAACCACCAAGGGAACAGCATACGGGGACGGGGCGCGTGCTGTCCACTTCGCCGCCCGGCGCACGCGCGCCGCCGTAGGCTTGGTGCCGTGAACCGCATCGCCGCGCGCATCGCCGCCATCAACGAATCCGCGACCCTGAAGGTCGACGCGAAGGCCAAGGCGCTCAAGGCCGCCGGCCGCGACGTGATCTCCTACGCCGCGGGCGAGCCCGACTTCGCCACGCCCCCGAACATCGTCGAGGCCGCGCAGCGCGCGCTCGCCGACCCGAGGAACTACCGGTACACGCCGGCGCCCGGCCTGCCGGAGCTGCGCGAGGCGATCGCCGCGAAGACCGCGCGCGACTCGGGCCTCGAGGTCGAGGCGAGCCAGGCGCTCGTCACGAACGGCGGCAAGCAGTCGGTGTACCAGGCGTTCCAGACGATCCTCGACCCGGGCGACGAGGTGCTCGTGCCGACCCCGTACTGGACGACGTACCCCGAGGCGATCGCCCTCACCGGCGGCGTGCAGGTCGACGTCTTCGCCGGCGCCGACCAGGGCTACCTCGTCACCGTCGACCAGCTCGAGGCCGCCCGCACGGGCCGCACCAAGGCGCTGCTCATGGTGAGCCCCTCGAACCCGACCGGCGCGGTCTACCCTCCCGAGCGCATCCGCGAGATCGCCGAGTGGGCCGACGCCCACGGGCTGTGGGTCATCAGCGACGAGATCTACCAGAACCTCGTCTACGACGGCGAGCGCGCCGTCTCGGTCGTCGAGGCCGTGCCGGCGCTCGCCGACCGCACGATCCTCGTGAACGGGGTCGCGAAGACCTACGCCATGACCGGCTGGCGCGTGGGCTGGATGGTGGGCCCTGCCGACGTCATCAAGGCCGCCGGCAACCTGCAGTCGCACCTGACGAGCAACGTCAACAACGTCGCGCAGCGCGGGGCGCTCGAGGCGCTCACCGGCCCGCAGGACGCGGTCGCCGACATGCTCGCCGCCTTCGACCGCCGCCGCCAGACGATCGTCCGCGAGCTCTCGCGCATCCCCGGCGTCTCGGTGCCGACGCCGAAGGGCGCGTTCTACGCGTACGCGGATGTCTCGGGCCTGCTGGGCAGGGAGTGGGGCGGCACGACGCCCACGACGAGCCTCGAGCTCGCCGGCCTCATGCTCGAGCAGGCGGATGTCGCCGCCGTGCCGGGCGAGGCGTTCGGGCCCTCGGGCTACCTGCGCTTCTCGTACGCGCTCGGCGACGACGCGCTGCTCGAGGGCGTGCAGCGGCTGCAGCGGCTCTTCGGCGCCTGACCCGGCGCCTGGCCCCCGGACGCCCGACGCCCGGCACCGCTCCGCCGATCGGGGGATGACGGCGCGATCGAACAGGGCCAGCCTGGAGCCATGCAGCACGCACCAGCGGTCGTCGCGGCCGGCCTGACCAAGCGCTACGGCGCGCGCACCGTCGTCGACGACGTCTCGTTCGAGATCGCCGAGGGCGAGACCTTCGCGCTGCTCGGCCCGAACGGCGCCGGCAAGTCGACGACCGTCGAGATGCTCGAGGGCTTCCGCGTGCCCACCTCCGGCACCGCCCGCGTGCTCGGCGCCGACCCGCAGCGCGCCGATCGCGACTGGCGCAGCCGCATCGGCGTCGTGCTGCAGTCGACCGGGCAGGCGGGCGCGCTCACGGTGCGCGAGATGCTCACCCACCTCGCGCGCGTGTTCCCGAACGCCCGCGACGTCGACGAGACGATCGAGGCGGTGGGGCTCGCCGAGCACGCGTCGCGGCGCATCGGCAAGCTCTCGGGCGGCCAGCAGCGCCGCGTCGACGTGGCGCTCGGCGTCATCGGCCGGCCCGAGGTGCTCTTCCTCGACGAGCCCACCACCGGCTTCGACCCGCAGGCCCGCCGCGCCTTCTGGCAGCTCATCCGCGACGTCGCGGCCGACGGCACCACGATCCTGCTCACGACCCACTACCTCGAGGAGGCCGAGCAGCTCGCGCATCGCGCCGGCATCATCGCCGACGGCCGGCTGCTCGCGCTCGACGAGGTCGACCGCATCGGCGGCGCCGAGTCGCGCACCCCCGTCGTCCGGTGGACGGATGCGTCGGGCCGCCACGAGGTGCGCACGCGCGAGCCGGCGTCGGTGGTGCGGTCGCTCCCCGGCGAGCCGACCGACCTGGAGGTCATCCGCCCCTCGCTCGAGGACATCTACCTGAGCCTCATCGGCGCCGTCGAGGCCGAGGAGGCCGCAGCATGACCGCCACCGCCCCCGCCCCGCCGCGCCGGGGCATCCGCCCCGGTCACGTGCTGCGGTGCGCCGCCGACCGCGTGCGCATCGAGCTGCTGCAGTACTTCCGCCGCAGCGACGCGCTGGTCTTCACGTTCCTGTTCCCGGTGCTGCTCTTCGCGATCTTCGCGAGCGCGTTCGGCGCCCTGCCGCCGATGATCGAGCTCGAGGGCCAGCAGGTGACCCAGCCGCAGTACTACCTGCCCGCGATGCTCGCCGCGGGCGTGTTCCTCTCGGGCGTGCAGAACCTCGGCATCGAGATCGCCGTCGAGCGCAACGACGGCACGCTGCAGCGGCTCGCCGCGACGCCGCTGCCGGTGCTGTCGTACTTCCTCGGCAAGCTCGGGCAGCTGCTCGTGACGTCGCTCGCGCAGGCAGGGCTGCTGCTCGCGGCCGCGGTGGGCGTGTTCGGCATCGAGCTGCCCACCGAGCCGGAGCGCTGGCTGACGCTCGCCTGGGTCTTCTTCGCCGCGCTCACCTGCTTCGCGGTGCTCGGCGTCGTGATCGCCCAGATCCCCCGCACCGTCAACAGCGCATCCGCCGTGGTGATCCCGCTCGCGCTGCTGCTGCAGTTCATCTCGGGCATCTACCTCGCCTTCCCGGCGCTGCCGGAGTGGCTGCAGACGATCGCCAACCTGTTCCCGCTCGCGTGGGTCGGGCACGGCATGCGCTACGCGCTGCTGCCCGACATCGGCCGATACATGGAGGTCGGCGAGGCGTGGAACCTGCCGATGGTCGCCCTCGTGCTCGGCATCTGGGCGGTCGTCGGCACGGTCGTCGCGGCCGTCACCTTCCGCTGGATCCGGCGCAGCTGAGCCCGCGCCGGCCGCCGGGCGCGGCTAGATGTGCTGCGCGTACGACTTGTAGCGCTGCAGCAGGGCCTCCCAGTCGAGGTGGCCCGCGCGGTCGCCCGCGTTGCTCTCGTTCCAGCCGTGGTGCGAGAAGCGCACGTGCGTGCCGCCGTGCGGCAGGTCGGCGAACTCGACCGTGACGGTGGTGTGGTCGCCCTCGTGGAACAGGTGGAACGTGTGCTCGAAGCGCTCGCCCGGGACGGCATCCGTGACCGTGCCCCACTCGCGCTCGCGGCCGTCGCGGTTGCGCTCGACGATGCGGCCGCCGACGTGCGGGTCGACCTCGATGTGGTCGAGGCCGGAGCCGCTCGTGGTCCAGCCCGGGTGCCACCAGTCGGTCATGCCGTGCACGTAGGCGTCCCAGGCTCTGGCCCGGCTCACCGCCACGTCGAGCTCGTGCTCGATCGGTGCCGTGCCGTGCCCTGCCGCGGGCTGCGCGACGTCGTGCTCATCCATGCTGTCCCCCACCGTGTCGACTCTCGACTCTCGCACGTGGCGGGCGGTCGATCAAGCGAGCGGGACGAAGCGCTCCTCGCCGTCGAGCTCCTCGAACAGGGTCAGCGTGAGGTCGGCGGGCGCCTCGAGCCGCGCGTTCAGCGAGCGCCACGGCGTCTCGACGGGCTCTGCGACGACGGTGGCGCCGGCGCCCTCGAGCCGCCGGGTGGCGCCCTGCGCGTCGGCGACCTCGAAGGCGACGCGGATGCGGGGGCTCGGCCGGCCGCCGGCCTCGATGCGGTCGATCATGCGCTTCTGCGCGGGGTTGGCGAGCTCGAGCGTGGCCCGGCCCGCGTCGAGGATCGCGACGCGCGCGTCGCCGTCGCCCTCGAAGGCGGCGAGCTCGGGCAGGCCGAGCGCGTCGCGGTAGAACGCGAGCGCAGCCTCGAAGTCATCGGCCTCGACGACGAGGCGCAGCTGCACGGGTGCATCGGTCATGCCGGGTGCAACGCCCGCGGGCGAGCGCCATTCCGCCGTCAGAGCGTCAGCCCCACCATGACGGGCTCGGGCACGAGGTGCACGCCGAACTGGTTCTCGACGCGCGCCTGCACGAAGCGGGCGAGCTCGGCGATCTCCTCGCCGGTCGCGCCGCCGCGGTTCGTGAGCGCGAGCGTGTGCTTCGACGAGATCGCCGCCCGCGAGCCGGGCAGCGAGAAGCCGCGCGAGATGCCGGAGTGCTCGATGAGCCAGGCGGCCGAGAGCTTCACGCGCGGCACGGGCCGCTCGAGCGACGGCACGGGCGTGTCGGGGTCGAGCGGCAGCACGGTGGCCTGCGGCTCGGGCGAGACCGACCAGCTCGGCAGCTCCTTCGGCAGCTGCGAGGCGAAGCGGGCCGAGACGATGGGGTTGGTGAAGAACGAGCCGGCGCTCACGGAGTCGGGGTCCTCCGACAGCACCATGCCCTTCGAGCCGCGGAGCGCCAGCACCGAGTCGCGCACGTCGGTGAGCGGCACGCGCGTGCCGAGCTCGACGCCGAGCGCCGTCGCGAGCTGCTGGTAGGCCACCGGCTGGCTGCGGCCGTCGGGCGAGCGGCGCAGGCGCAGGTCGACCGACAGCACGACGCCCTGCAGGATGCCGCGCTTGATGGCGGAGTCGCGGTAGCCGAGCCGCAGCTCGGAGGCCGGCACCTCGCGCAGCTCGAGCGTCTCGGCCTCGAGCAGCTCGATGCCGACGAGCGTCGAGGCGATCTCCTGCCCGTAGGCGCCGATGTTCTGGATCGGGGCTGCGCCCGTCGACCCGGGGATGCCGCTCAGCGCCTCGATGCCGGTGAGGCCGTCTGCGACCGCGCGCGCGACGACCTCGTCCCACGGCTCCCCCGCCTCGATGCGCAGCACGACCGAGTCGTCGACGGGCGGCTCCTCGCCGGCCGGGCGGTGCGGCGTCGGTGCCGCGGGCAGCGTGCGGATGCCGCGGGTCGCGACCCGGAGCACGGTGCCCTCGAAGGGCTCGGACGACGCGACCGTGTTGGAGCCGCCGCCGAGCAGCAGCAGCGGCTCGTGGTCGTCGGCGAGCGCCTCGGCGTAGGCCGCCGCGACCTCGTCGCGCGTCGCCGCGTCGATCCAGCGCCGCGCCTCGCCGCCGACCCGCATGGTGGTCGCCTCGGCGAGCGTGCGGCTGCTCATCGGTCCGTCGCCACGACGACCTGCGCCTTGCCGAGCACCGTGCGGCCCTCGGCCGTCACCGTGAGGTCGATGCGCGCCGTGCCCTCGCCGAGCTGGCCGACCGTGGCGACGACGTGCAGCTGCGCGCCCGCCTCCGGGTCGACGACCACCGGCCGGGTGAAGCGCACCTGGTAGTCGAGGATGCGCGCGGGGCCGGCCCAGTCCACGACCGGCTGCACCGCCGCGCCCATCGTCAGCATCCCGTGCGCGAGCACGCCCGGCAGCCCCACGGCGGCGGCGACGTCGTCGCGGTAGTGGATGGGGTTGAAGTCGCCGGAGGCGCCCGCGTAGCGCACGAGCGAGTCGCGGGTGAGGTGCAGGTCGCGATCGGCGACGACCTGCCCGATCTCGAGCTGCTCCATCGTCACTCCCCCCGCACCACGAGCGTCGACGTGGCCGTGACCACGTGCCGGCCCCGCGCATCCGTGATGACGCTCTCGCTCGTCACCATGTCGTTGCCGCCGAGCGACTTGACGCTCGTGACGGTGAGCTGCGCCGTGAGCTCGTCGCCGGCCACGATCGGCCGCGACGCGGTGAAGCGCTGGTCGCCGTGCACGACGCGCGTGAAGTCGACGCCGGCGCTGTCGTCGTCGAGCAGCTGCCGCAGGGTGAGCTCCTGGATGACGATCGGGAACGTGGGCGGCGCGACGACGTCGGCGTGCCCGGCGGCGCGGGCGGCCTCGACGTCGAGGTGCTCGGGGTGCGCGGCCTGCACGGCGCGCGCGAACTCGCGCACCTTCTCGCGGCCGACCAGGTAGGGGGCCGTGGGCGGGTACTGCCTGCCCTGGATCTCGGGGTTCACTGGCACCCGGCCAGTCTAGGCAGAGCGGCGCTCCTCCCAGAGGGCCGCGACGTGGCTCGCGTCGGTGCCGCAGCAGCCGCCGATCACCGACAGGCCCGGCAGGCGCTCGCGGAGCGCGTCGTGCCCGCGCCGCAGCTCGTCGATGTCGCCGGCGTCGAGGCGGGTCGCGCGGTCGAGCTCGGCGTGGGTGCGGGTCGACGCGTTGCACCGCACGCTCGCGATGCGTCCGAGCCAGGCGCCGCCCTCCCCCAGCCCGCGGAGGACGTGCTGCGGATGCGCGCAGTTGACCATGTAGTGCACGGTGTCGGTCTCGGCGTCGACGAGCTCGATCGCCTCGCGCAGCGGCATGCCGCCGCGGAGCCGGCCGTCCTCCTCCACCGTGAAGCCGATGACCGCCGGCAGCCCGTGGAAGAAGGCCGCGCGGGCGATGCCGATCGCCTCGCCGGGGTCGGAGAGCGTGAAGCCCGTCACGAGGTGCGCGCCGCCCTCGGCGAAGGCGCCGATCTGCGGCTCGTGGTACGTGTGCGCGTCGTCGGGGTCGACGGGCGGGATGTCGGCGTACGCGTCGGCGCGCGGGCCGATCGCGCCGCTGACGAGCACGTCGCGGATGTCGGCGTAGCGCTCGCGCAGCGCCAGCAGGTGGTGCACCGCCAGCACGTTGACGTCGTAGAGCGCGCGCCGGTCGTCGCCGAGCCTCGCGCCCCAGTCGGCGCTCGCCCGCCAGGTGGGCGTCTCGAGCAGGAGCCCAGCCCCGTGGGCCCGTGCCACCGCGGCGTAGCCGTCGTAGTAGTCGTCGAGCACCGCGCGCCCGCGCTCGGTGCGCAGGAGCGGGTAGGCCGCGAACTCCCGGAGCTGCTCGCCGCGGTTGTAGATGAGGTCGGTCTCGAGCCCGCCGTCGGTGACGAACGGATGCGCCGGGCTCGGCCAGGCGAGGCCGGCGCGCACGGGCACGCGGTGGTGGTGGTGCGAGGGCTTCGCGGCGATGGTGGGAGCCATGGACCGGCGCGCGAGCTCGGCCATCGGGGGCCTCCTCGGTCGACAGGTGCGAGCGGGCTCGCCCGCGGGTAGCAGACTACTCGGTCTGGTACGGTCCGTCCATGCCCCGGGACGGCTCCTCCAACCGCCAGCGCATCCTCGACGCCGCCGAGCGGCTCGTGCTGCGCCGCGGCTTCTCCGGCACCGCGCTCGACGAGGTGATCGGCGCGGCCGGCACCAGCAAGGGCGCGTTCTTCCATCACTTCCCGTCGAAGCGGGAGCTCGCGCGCACGCTGCTCGACCGCCACGCCGACCACCTCGTCGCCCTGCTGCTGCGCGCCCACGACCGCACCGCATCCGTCGACGATCCCGTGGAGCGCGTGGACGCGTTCCTCGCGGAGCTCGAGCGCGCAGCGGCGCGCCCGGGCTCGCTCGCCGCGTCGGCGCTCGCCGAGCACGAGCTGCTGGGCGCCGCGGCGGTCGCGCCCGTGCAGCGCGCCGCCCAGGCTTCTCGCGCGGTCGTGCTCGGACTGCTGCGCGCGGCGGCGGCTGCACGCCCGGCGGCGCAGCTCGATGCGGAGGCGTGGGCCGACCACGTGTTCGTGACCCTCGAGGGCGCGCAGCTCCTGGCGCGCGCCACCGGCGGCACGGAGCACCTGCGCGAGCAGCTCGGCGTGCTGCGCACCGCCGTCGCCGCGGTGCTCGCGAGCGGGCCCTCGGCGCCCGGGGGCGTCGCGGAGGAGCTCAGCGCGCGAAGAGCGAGCGGGCGAGCGGCGCCGTGAGCGCCGCGACCGTCACCGCCATGAGCGCGCCCGCCACGACGTAGAGCGCGACGACGAGCAGCACCGGGCTCGACTCGTCGACGAACGGCGACGGCGCGGCGGTCCACAGGATCGCCACGAGCCAGGCGCCCATGCTCACCGGCACCCACCGGCCCGCCCCGGGGCGGCGCAGCACGAGCCACTGGGCACCCGGGATGGTGGCGAGCAGCACGAGGCCGCCCACGACCAGCAGCACGACCGCCCACGGCCCCTCCGGCAGCCCCACCGTGCTCGGCAGCATGCCGAGCAGCCACGCGAGCGACGCCGCCGCCGCGGTCGCGCCGACCCAGGCGGCCCGTCGCGGCCGGTCGCGCTCCATCGCCGCGTGCTGGCCGGTCGCGAGCGCCGCGCCCTCGACCGCGCCCGCGGCGACGAGCAGCACCAGCCGCTCGGCGTCGCCGAGGCGCAGCGCCTCGGCGAGCACGCCCGCGGCGGCCGCGACCGCGAAGCCGCAGGCCTCGCCGATCGAGACCCAGGCGATCCACCGTCGCACGAAGCGCGAGCGCATGCCCCGAGGCTAGCCAGCGAGCGGCGCCGGGGACAGCGAAGGGGACCGGGCCGATGGCCCGATCCCCTGCCGACTGGCGGTAGCGAGGGCGGGGTTCGAACCCGCGACCTCACGATTATGAGTCGTGCGCTCTCACCAACTGAGCTACCCCGCCAGGACGCCCACCCAAGCACGAAGCATCAAGCGAACGCGAGCCCCGAGCGAGGATTGAACTCGCGACCCCTTCCTTACCATGGAAGTGCTCTACCACTGAGCTATCGGGGCGCTGCCTCGTAGGCAACCGGAAAATCATAGCACCGCGCGCGGGCCCCTCGACACCTGCCGGGGCCGGGCCGGCGCCGGTCAGTCGTCGTGCAGCGTGTCCTTGCTCCAGGCGGCGGTGAGCGTCGGCGCGGCCGGCTCGCCGTGCGCGAGCGCGGCGTCCTGCGAGGCGTTGTCGTCGAGCAGCGCCAGCAGCTCCCGCTCCTCCTCGTCGTCGGTGCGCGGCACCTCGACGCCCGGGAGCGACCACGCCGCGAACGAGGGCCCGGAGCCGGTGAGGCGCAGGCCGCCGAAGCCGAAGGTGCTCGCCCCGCCGTCGCCGAACAGCGGCGCCGGCTCGCCCTCGAGGCTCAGCACGCCCTCCTCGACGACGACGTCGTAGAAGCCGCGCGCAGCGACGCAGAGCACGCTCGACTCGATGCTCTCGCGCACCCAGACGAGCACCTCCTCGCCCACGTGGACCCAGCGCATCCCCCCGCCCCGCAGCGCCGGCTGGTCGGCGCGCAGCGCGAGCAGCTCGCGGTGCAGGGCGATCGTGCCGGCGTGCTCGTCGAGCGTCGCCCACGGCATCGGCGTGCGGGAGTCCTCGCCGTTGACGCCGGTGAGGCCCAGCTCGTCGCCGGCCCACACCACCGGGATGCCCGGCAGCGACACCGCCATGCCGAGCGCCACGGGCACGGCACCGGGCAGGGCGTTCGTCGCGAAGCGGGGCGTGTCGTGCGTGTCGAGCGCGTTCATGTTGTGCAGCCGCGTGCGCCACGGGATGCCCGCGACGAAGCGCTGGTGCTGCGCGTGCAGGTCGACGCCGGTGTACGACGGGATCACCGAGCGCGCCATGCCGAGGCCCCCGAACGCCGCGGAGCCCGGCACCGACAGCCAGCCCCACACGGGCCGCGTGAAGTTGGCGTAGGTCATCGCGCCGTGCCACGCGTCGCCCTGGAAGTCGTCGGTCGCGTCGTTCGTCGACTCGCCGAGCAGGAGGGTGTCGGGGTTGATGTCGAGCATCGTGCGCCGGATGATCTGGCGCACCTCGGCGTTGAGGTCGTCGCCCTCGTAGCGGCCGGTCATGTTGGCCACATCGATGCGCCACCCGTCGAGCGAGAACGGCGGGCGCAGCCACCGCCCCACCACCGAGTCGGGGCCCTCGATGAAGCGGTCGCGCAGCTCCTGGCTGTTCCAGTTGAGCTTCGGCAGCGAGGCGTGGCCGAGCCACGAGGCGTAGGTGCCGCCCTCGTGGAAGTAGTAGAACTCCCGCTCCGGCGCATCCTCCGACGCCGCGGCGGCGCGGAACCACGCGTGGGTGTCGCCCGTGTGGTTGCTGGTGAGGTCGCCCATCACCTTCAGGCCGCGCGCGTGGGCCGCCTCGACGAGCGAGACGAGCGCCTCGTCGCCGCCGAGCAGCGGGTCGACGACGTCGAAGGTGGATGCGTTGTACCGGTGGTTGGAGTCGCCCGGGAAGACGGGGGTCAGGTACAGCACCGTCGCGCCCAGGTCGACGAGGTGGTCGAGGTGCGCCTCGACGCCCGGCAGGTCGCCGCCGTAGAGCTGCTCGGAGACGCCCGGGCCGGAGCCGACCACCGGGTCGTCCCAGGCCGCCGCGACCGCCCACGCGGGCGTCGGGTGCTCGTCGGCCTGCGCCGAGCGCGCGAACCGGTCGGGGAACACCTGGTAGAGCACCGCATCCGTCGCCCACGCCGGCGGCGGCTCGTGCGCGACGAGCGCGAAGTCGGCGTCGTCGCGCGTCTCGATGCGGTGCACGCCCTCCTGGTTGATCCAGTCGGTCTGCCCCGACTGCCAGTGCACGAGCCAGCGGTAGCGGTGCACGGGGTTCGCGACCCGGATCTCGGCCTCCCACCAGTGGTAGGCGCCTGCGGTGCCGATGTGCACGGCCTTGTTGAAGAACGGCTCGCGGTCGGGGTTCGACCGCACGAGCACCTCGAGCGGCTCGTCGTGGGCGATCGGGATGCGCAGGCGCACCCGCACCGTGTCGCCGAGCGAGGGCGTCAGGGTCGAGACGTGGAGGGCGGAGCCGTCGTGGTGGGGCTGGAGCACCCGACCACGCTAGGGCACGTGTCGAGCTTCCCGAAACCGCGGGGTCTCGGCCCGGAGCCGCGGGGTTCGGGGAAGCTCGACCGGGCTCAGAGGTCGCGCCCCGAGTCGGCGGGCTCCTCGCCCTGGAAGCGGACGATGTTCACGATCGCCGCGGCGAGACCGCCCCACAGGACGACCATGGCCGCGACCATCATCACGAGCGCTCCGGCGGTCATCGGATCACCTCCTCGTCGTGCTCCGGCGCCTCGAGCGGCGTCGTCGCCTTCCACTTCGGGATGGAGAGCAGGATGCCGGCCACGAGCGCGGCGCCCGCGACTCCCCACCCGAACACGCCGAGCATCCACGCCGGGAAGCCGCCGTAGGGCTCGCCGATCGCGGTCACGAGCTCGAGCACGAGCATGACCGCGAGCAGCACCGGCGTGACGAACGTGACGAGCACGACCCACCAGCGGCCGAGGCGCACCGAGCCGTAGCGGCTCATGTGGTCGGCGAACCACGGCACGCGCCGCACCGCCCACGCCACGGCCAGCATGGCGACGAGCGCGACGAGCAGGATGCCGAAGCGGTTGATGAAGTAGTCGGCGATGTCGAGCACGAGGATGCCGCTCGTGGTCGTGAAGAGCAGGATGCTGATGGCCGCCATCGGCACGGTCACGGCGAGCGTCGCGGCGATGCGGCTCATCTCGAGCTTGTCGCGCACGGCCGAGATGACGACCTCGAGGATGCTCACGAGGGACGTGAAGCCGGCGAGCACGAGCGAGACGAAGAAGAGCACGCCGAGCAGCGCCCCGAACGGGGCCTCGGAGATGATCGCCGGGAAGGCGATGAAGGCGAGGCCGATGCCGCCGGCCACCACGTCGGCGACCGCCGCGCCCGATGCCTGTGCGAGGAAGCCGAGCGCCGCGAACACGCCGATGCCGGCGAGCAGCTCGAAGCCGGAGTTGGCGAAGCCGACGACGAAGCCGGAGCCCGTCATGTCGATCTTGCGGCCCACGTACGAGGCGTAGGTGATCATGATGCCGAAGCCGACCGAGAGCGAGAAGAAGATCTGGCCGAAGGCGCTCGCCCAGACGGCCGGATCGAGCAGCGCCGCCCAGTTGGGCTCGAAGAGGGTCTGGAGGCCGTCGATCGCGCCCGGGAGCGTGAGCGCCTGCACGACGAGCGCGCCGAAGGCGATCAGCAGCACCGGGATGAAGATGACCGCGGTCGCGCCGATGCCCTTCTGGACGCCGAGCGCCATGACCGCGATGGCCACCGCCCAGATGATGGCCATCGGGATGAGCACGGCCGGCACGAAGTCGAGCGTGACGCCCGTCTCGGCGGCCTGCAGGAAGTCGGCGAAGAAGAAGGTCTCGGGGTCGTCGCCCCACGCCTGCGTGAACGAGAAGCCGACGTACTGCACCGACCAGGCGAGGATCGCCGCGTAGTAGACCGAGATGACGACGCAGATGGCGACCTGCCACCAGCCGATGAACTCGAGCCGCCGCGACAGCCGCGCGAACGACAGCGGCGCCGAGCCGCGCTGCGAGTGGCCGATCGCGTAGTCGAGCAGGAGCAGCGGGATGCCGGCCACGAGCAGCGCCACGAGGTAGGGCAGGATGAACGCTCCGCCGCCGCCCTCGTAGGCCACGTAGGGGAAGCGCCAGATGTTGCCGAGCCCGACGGCGGAGCCGATCGCGGCCATGATGAAGACCGTCTTGTTCGAGAACCGGCCTCGGTCGATCGGCGCACGCGTCTGGGACATGCCCCTACCGTGCCACACCGCGGCGCGCCGCGGCACGCCCTACTTGACGGCGCCCGCGGTGAGGCCGCTGACGATGTACTTCTGCAGCCAGAGGAAGAGCACCATCACGGGGATGGCCGCGAGCACCGCGCCGGCCGCGAAGACCGGGTAGTTGGTGCTCGTCTCCTCCGAGACGTAGCGGAACAGGCCCACCGCGAGCGTCAGCTTGTCGGGGCTCGTGAGGATGACCGACGACAGCACGAAGTCGCTCGTCGTGCCGATGAACGACAGCAGGCCGATGACGGCGAGGATGGGCGCCACGAGCCGCAGGATGATCGTGAAGAAGATGCGGGCGTGGCCGGCACCGTCGAGCTTCGCCGCCTCGTCGATCGACGCGGGCACGGTGTTGAAGAAGCCGTACATCAGGTAGGTGTTCACGCCCAGCGCGCCGCCCAGGTAGACCATGATCAGGCCGATGAGCGAGTCGAGGCCGATGGCGGGGAACACCTCGCCGATGCCGCGCATGAGCAGGTAGATCGCGACCACCGCGAGCAGCTGCGGGAACATCTGCACGATGATGAGCGCCAGCAGGCCCGGCCGCCTGCCGGTGAAGCGCATCCGGCTGAACGCGTAGGCGGCGAGCGCGCCGAGGAACACCGTGCCGATCGACGTCGCGAGCCCGACGATCATGGTGTTCGCGAACCAGGCGCCGTAGGGCCGGCGCGGATCGCTGAAGAGGTCGACGTAGTTCTGCACCGACAGCTCGCGGAACAGCACGTTCGAGCCGGTGAGCGTGCCGCCGGGGTTGAGGGATGCGCTCAGCACGTAGACGAGCGGGAAGGTCGCGAAGATGACCACCGCGATGCCGACGAGGTGCCGCCAGCCGAGCTCGCGCATCCACTTGCCGAACCGCATGCGGGGCTGCGGGACGGGGGTGCGCTCCTTCGGCGGGGCGACCGGGTTCGAGTCGATGCTCATCAGTTGAGATCCTCCAGCGCCTTGGTGCGACGGAACGCGATCGCGGAGACGGTCGCGACGACGATGAAGATGATGATCGAGAGCGCGGCCGCGAGGCCGTAGTCGCGGGTGCCGCCCTCGAACGCGGTCTTGTAGACGAGGGTGATGAGCAGGTCGGTGTGCCCGACGTTCTCCTCGATGCCCTGCATGCGCGGGCCGCCGCGCGTGAGCATGTAGATGGTGTTGAAGTTGTTGAAGTTGAACGCGAACGACGAGATCAGCAGCGGCGCCGTCGAGACGAGCAGCAGCGGGAACTTGATGCGGCCGAACACCTGCCAGCCCGTCGCGCCGTCGACCGCGGCCGCCTCGGTGAGCTCCTCCGGGATCGACTGCAGCGCGCCGAGGCAGATGAGGAACATGTAGGGGAAGCCGAGCCAGACGTTCACGACGATCATCGAGACCTTCGCGAGCCACGGATCGGTGAGCCACGGGATGTCGGCCGAGCCGAAGATGGCGTTGTTGACGAAGCCGAACTCGGTGTTGAGCAGGCCCAGCCACACGAGCGCGCCGAGGAACGACGGGAACGCGTACGGGAGGATCGACAGCACCCGGTAGACCTGCTTCGACCTCATGCGCGGGTCGTTGAGCGCGATCGCGAGGAAGAGGCCGAGGAAGAACGAGATGCCGACCGACAGGATCGCGAAGGCGAACGTCCAGGCCATCACCGACAGCAGCGCGCCGCCGTAGCGGGGGTTCTCGAACGGGTAGAGGAAGTTCTCGCCGCCGACGAAGATCTGCCAGCCGGTGCCGAGCTGCTGCCCGTCGGCGGACTCGAAGGCGCCGTTGCCCCGATCCTCGTAGACGGTGCCGGTGAGCGTGTCGGTCATGGTGCCGGCGGCCTCGTCGTAGACGAAGGTCGACTCGAAGACGTAGGCGTTCACCGCGTCGGTGGTGCGCAGGAAGCCGTCGGCGAGGTCGTCGGAGAGCGGCACCTGCAGCGCCGCGATCTCCTGCTGGCGCTGCAGGATGTCCTGCATGGCGAGGCTCGTCCAGCCCTCGACGGCGACGGCGCGCTCGCCCTCGAGCGTGACGGAGCCCGGGTCGACGGGCTCGAGCGGCTCCTCCTGGGTGCCGACGAGCACCTCGCCCTCGGGCGAGGTCGCGAGCAGGCCGAGTCCGCCCAGGCCGTCGACGACGGTGACGCGGTAGGCGGGCGAGCCCTCGACGCGCTGCGTGTTCTGCAGCACGATCGACGCGACGGCGTCCTCCTTGGTGGAGTTGTGGCCGTCGCCGTAGTTCGTGAAGGCGATGATCATCGAGTAGACGATCACGAAGATCTGGAAGACGCCGAGGAAGATGAGGCCCGGCGTGAGGTACTTCGCGGGCAGCAGGCCCGGGCTGAGGTAGATCCAGTTGACCAGCAGCGTGACGATGAGCACGACGCCGGCGACCGCGTAGTCGCCCTTGAAGAAGAGCGCCGACATCGCGAACACGGCGACGGCGTCGACGAGCGAGAGCAGCACGATCTTCACGGCGAGCACGCGCATGCTCGGCGGCTGGTGGTGGATGCCCCGCTTCGGGGCCTTCGCGGGCGCCTTCGGGGCGGACGTCGTCGTCACACGGATCTCCTCTGCGCCCCGGATGGGCGCGGCCGATGGGATGGGACGGCGGCCGGCCCCCACCAGGCCGGTCCCCCCCCCCCCCCCCCCCCCCCCCCCCCCCCGCCGCCATGAGGGGATCAGCCCTCCAGGGTGCCCTGGATCTTCTCCGCCATCGCGGTCCACAGCGCGGCGGGGTCGCCGCCCTGCTGCGCGATGATCTGCGCCTCGGTGGTGCCCCAGTCGGCCCACAGCGCGTCCATCTCCGGGATGTTCGGCATCGGGACGCCCTCGGCGCCGACGGCGCCGAACGCCGCGACGTCCTCGTTCGACTGCGCGGCCTCGAAGGCCGACGACAGCGCGGGGGCGCGCTGGCCCGACTCGAAGATGGCCGTCTGGGCCTCCTCGCCGGCGACGTACTCGGTGATGAACTGCGACGCGACGATCGGGTTGTTGGCGTAGGCCGAGACCATGAAGCCCTGCACGCCGACGAACGGCGTGGCGGGCTGGCCGCCGGCCGAGGGGATCTCGCTCACCGCGTACTCGATGCCAGCGTCCTGGAAGGTGCTGAGGTTCCACGGACCGGTGATCGTGTACGGCGAGGCGCCGTTCGCGAACTGCTCCTTGGCGATGTCCTGCGAGATGTTCGGGTTGATGATCCCCTGCGCGCCCCACTCGCCGAGCGCGGTCGCGAACGCGACGTTGCCCTCGTTGCCGAGCTGCAGGTCGTCAGCGTTGTACGAGCCGTCCTCGTTGATGCCGAAGACGGGGCCGCCGAACGACGCCTGCATCGGGTACAGGTGGTACGGGTCGGCGTTGTTCGGGTCGATGCCGACGAGCAGCGGGAACTCCGCCTCGCCGGACTCCACCGCGGCCTGGCCGGTCGCGACGAGGTCGTCCCACGACGCGGGCGCCTCGGGCGCGAGGGCCGTGTTGCGCACGAGCGCGATGTTCTCGATCGAGACGGGCACGCCGTAGACGGAGCCCTCGTAGGTCATGGCCTGGATCGAGACCTCCTCGAAGTCGCCGGCGATCTCGCCGAGCTCGACCGGGGAGATGACGCCGTTCTGGACGAGCTTGCCGATCCAGTCGTGGGCGCCGAGGACCACGTCGGGGCCCTCGCCGGACGGCGCCTGGGTCGTCAGGTCGTCGCGGATGGTGCCGAAGTCCTTGATGACGACCTCGACGGTCGTGCCGGTCTCCTCCTCGAACGTCGAGACGACGCCCTCGAGCGCCGCGGCGCGGTTCTCGTCCATCCAGACGACGAGCTCTCCGCCGCCCTGTGGCGCCGGGCTCTCGCTGCCGCCCTCCGTGGGGGCGGGGGTGCCGCCGCCGGCGCAGGCCGCGAGCGTGAGCGCGAGCGCTCCGACCCCGGCCGCCTTCATGAGGCCGCTGTGCTTCATGGTGCCTTCTTTCGCTTGTGGGGCTCCGTCGCCGACGGCCATCGTCGGCAGGGCCCGGCTCATCGTGGCCGACGTCCCCCGGTCCCGCAAGCCGAGAGCGGCGCGCTCGGCGCAATCGTTGGCAAGTCGTGACCTTCGCCACCCGGGTGAGCCCGAGGGCGCCCTCCCCTAGCCTTGGTGCCATGACCGACGCTCAGACGCAGTCCGCAGCGCTCCAGGCCGCCCCCGGCGGCGAGTGGTGGCGCTCCGCAGTCATCTACCAGATCTACCCGCGCAGCTTCGCCGACGCATCCGGCGACGGTGTCGGCGACCTCGCCGGCATCGCGTCCCGCCTGCCGGCGGTCGCCGAGCTCGGCGTCGACGCCGTGTGGCTCAGCCCCTTCTACCGCTCGCCGCAGCGCGACGCGGGCTACGACGTCGCCGACTACATGGACGTCGACCCGCTGTTCGGCACGCTCGACGACTTCGACCGGATGCTCGAGACGGCCCACGGGCTGGGCCTGCGGGTGATCGTCGACCTCGTCCCCAACCACTCCTCGAACGAGCACCCGTGGTTCCAGGAGGCGCTCCGCTCCGCGCCCGGCAGCGAGGCCCGCTCGCGCTACATCTTCCGCGACGGCAAGGGCGAGCAGGGCGAGCTGCCGCCCAACAACTGGCAGAGCGTCTTCGGCGGCCCCGCCTGGACGCGCGTGCCGGACGGCCAGTGGTACCTGCACCTGTTCGACACCTCGCAGCCAGACTTCGACTGGGACAACCCGGTCGTCGGCGACATGTTCGTCGAGGTGCTGCGCTTCTGGCTCGACCGGGGCGTCGACGGCTTCCGCGTCGACGTCGCGCACGGCAACGCGAAGGCCGAGGGCCTGCCCGACGTCGACGAGGAGCTCATCGCCGCCGGCTCGATGGACTCGCCGTTCTTCGGCCAGGAGCACGTGCACGAGATCTACCGCCGCTGGCGCCTGGTGCTCGAGGAGTACGAGGGCGACCGCGTGCTGTGCGCCGAGGCCTGGGTGAGCCCGCTCGAGAAGATGGCGCGCTTCGTGCGCCCGGACGAGATGCACCAGGCCTTCAACTTCGTCTACCTCGAGACGCCGTGGGACGCGACGCTGCTGCGCCAGGTCATCGACGACTCGATCCGCGCCTTCGGCGAGGTCGGCGCTCCTCCCACCTGGGTGCTCTCGAACCACGACACGATCCGGCACCGCACGCGCCTCGCGCTCGTGCCGCCGCCGCCCCACGGCGCCGGCATCGGCCCGACCTCGAAGTCGAAGGCCGATCCGGTCGTGTCGCTCCGCCGCGGCCGCGCCGCGACGGCGCTCATGCTGGCACTGCCCGGCGGCGCCTACCTGTACCAGGGCGAGGAGCTCGGGCTGCCCGAGGTCACCGCGATCGAGCCGCACCAGCGGCAGGACCCGACGTTCGCGCGCACGCAGGGCGAGCTGTGGGGCCGCGACGGCTGCCGCGTGCCGATCCCGTGGGAGGCCGACGCGCCCGCGTACGGCTTCAGCGGCACGGGCGAGACGTGGCTGCCCCAGCCGCCGCTGTGGGCGCAGCTCGCCCGCGACGCGCAGGAGGGCGTGGCCGGCTCGACGCTCGAGATGTACCGGCGCGCCCTCGCGCTGCGGCAGGAGCTGCAGCTCGGCTCAGGTGCGCTCGAGTGGCTCGACGTGGGCCCGACCGCGCTCGCGTTCCGGAACGGCCCGGTGACCGTGGTCGCGAACCTCGGGCACGACGCCGTCGACGTGCCGCGCGGCGAGATCCTGCTGTCCTCGTCGCCGCTCGACTCGGCGTCGCTCTCGGCCGACGACGTCGTGTGGGTGCGCACCGGCTGACGCGCCGGCGACGACGAAGGGCCCCGCCGCTCGGCGGGGCCCTTCGTCGTGCGGCTGCGTCAGTAGCCGCGGTACTCGAGGTTCATCTCGCGCGTCTGCAGCCAGAGCATCGGATCGAACGACACGTACTCCCTGTTCTTCAGCTCGAGGTGCAGGTGCGGACCCGTCGAACGGCCCGAGCTGCCGACCTGGCCGACGACGGTCGTGATGTCGACGACCTGGCCGACCTCGACCTCGATCGAGCCGGGCAGCATGTGCGCGTACCAGGACTGCACGAACTCACCGTCGATGTTGTGGTCGATGAAGACGACGTAGCCCCCGCCGCCAGGGTTGTTGCCCTGCCAGACGGCTGATACCACGCCGTTCGCGATCGGGCGGATCTCCGTTCCCAGCGGTAGGGGGATGTCGGTCCCGCCATGGAATCCGCCGGGACGGTTGCCGAAGCCGCTCGACACGGGAAGCTGAGCCAACGAGGGGAATGGCGACTGTGCCACGCCGGTCTGCAGCATGCTCCACGTACGCGGGAAGGCTGGGTCGCCGCCGTAGGACGCGCCCGTCGGCTCTGCATCGGCGACGGCCTGGAATGCCGCGAGCTCACCGGCCGACATGCGAGCCGCGGCAATCTCGTCGGTGACGACGATGTCATCGCGCGAGAAGTACGACGTGGAGTCCGCTTCGTTGCCCGCCAGCGTCTGCTGACCAGCGTCGATCTGAGCGATCTCTGCCGAGAGCTCCTCCGGGGCCTGCACCGCCTGCGCGGGCAGCGAGGTCACGACGACCAGCGAGCCGATGAACAAGAGCGCACCCCCTGCGGTGATCTTCTGCGCGATGCCGCGCAGGCTCGAGGTGCGGCGCGGCGGCCGCGCGATCGCGGGAGTCTGCCGCACGACGCGGGGCGCGAGCGCTCGCGGCTGGCGCACGCCAGGCACCTGGTCGCCGCCGTTGCCGAGCGACGGGGCGTCGACGGTGATGAGCGGCTCGGTGAAGGTCGGCTCGGCGATCTGCACGGGCAGCTCGTGGGCGACGCGCGTGGCCGCCTCGCGCATGGCGCGACGGGTCGTGTAGAGCGGCGCGGAGCCCTCGACGACCATGACGCGCTCGGCGGCGCGCGCCTCGCTCGCGGTGAGCGCGATCGACTCCGCCGCGCGCTGCTGCTCGCGCAGCTGGCGTCGCGTGAGCCCCTGCTCGGCGGGTCGCCTGGCGTCCTCAGCAGACGAGCGGAGTGCTCGTCGGGTGGGGTTGGTCACGCGGGGGCCGTCCTAGAGGTCGTGGTCACAGGGTTCGCGAAGCGCTGGATCCAGCGGAATGGCAGCCCTGCCGCCACCGATCGTGGCATGAATCGGACGTCAGGTGCAAAGGCACGCTGGGGATGCTCTCGTCGCACGCTCCGACCACCAAATGTAACGGATTGATAACAGCGAGGCAAGAGCGAGTCCGGCTATCAGATCTCGTCCGGACGCATGTCGGCGAGCAGCACCGCCAGCTCGTCGGCGACCTCGGCGTGCCCCGCCAGCAGGAACGCGGTGCTCGCCGGTGCTCCCTGCCAGCCGCGCACGACGCCGCCGGCCTCCTCGACGAGCAGGGCGCCGGCCGCCATGTCCCACGGCTGCAGCCCGACCTCGTAGTAGGCGTTCAGCCTGCCGCTGGCCACCCAGGCCAGGTCGAGCGAGGCAGAGCCTCCCCGGCGGATGTCGCGCACCGAGCCGATCAGGCGCTGCACCACGGCCGCCTGCCGCTGCCGGCGGCCCGCGTCGTACCCGAACCCGGTGGCGACGAGCGCGACCTCGGCGGGCACCGCATCCGCCACCCGGATCTCGCGGCCGTCGCGCCGGGCGCCGCCTCCGCGGAGGGCCTCGTAGCGCTCCCCCGTCGCGGCGTTGACGACGGCGGCGGACACGGCGCGCCAGGTGGTCGGGTCGGGCTCGCCCTCGACGAGCGCGATCGAGACCGCGTAGGCAGGGATGTCGTAGAGGTAGTTGACGGTGCCGTCGATCGGGTCGATGACCCAGGTGAGGCCCGAGGTGCCCGCGACGCTCGTGCCCTCCTCGCCCAGGATGCCGTCGTCGGGGCGCGCGGCGCGGATGCGGTCGACCACGAGCCGCTCGACCTCGCGGTCGGCCTCGGTGACGATGTCGACGAGACTCGACTTGCTCGCGGCCACCGCGACACCCTCGGCCCGGCGCGTGCGCGCGAGCTCGGCCGCCTCGACGGCGAGCCCGACGTTCAGTTCGTGGAGCTCGCGCATGCCTCGAACCTACCGCGCGCGACGGACAGCCCGTGGAGGTCGCAGGCGCTCCTGTGGGCCATGTATCCTTGACGACGGCCTGCACGGCCTCGGCGAGTTACCCAAGCGGCCAAAGGGATCTGACTGTAAATCAGCTGTCATCGACTTCGGGGGTTCGAATCCCTCACTCGCCACATTGTGATGAGTCGCGACATAGGTCTCACCTGAGTCGCGACATGTGTCACGAAGAGAGAGCCCCTGGCCATCGGCCGGG
>NZ_JBXAPA010000013.1:0-54290 GCF_058803545.1 Agrococcus sp. GW821-FHT14H11 | reverse complement strand
CCAGCGTTCGTCCTGAGCCAGGATCAAACTCTCCGTAAAGAAATGTTGCATGCCGGCCGGGGAAAACCGGTCGGCAGCGAGTTTGAAACTGACAAAATAGACTGTCTACTGACAATCTGTCTCATCCAAAGGAATTCGTTGTGCCCTCAGGCACGACGAGTTAATATTTGGCATTTGACATTGTGCACGCTGTTGAGTTCTCAAGGATCAGACGCTCTCGTGCATTCCCTTCCGGGTCTGCGCCGAGGCAACTTCTCAATCGTAACCACTTCTCGACGAGTGTCAAATCGACACACCGTGCGGAGCGAAGCTCACACCAGACCTTCAGATCCGGCTCATGGCAACCTCGCTAGGTTACACGATCCGGAACGCCCGTTCAAGCCGGCCCGCCAGCAGCCTCAGCTGCCCGCACGCCATCCGCACACTCATCATCGAAGTGGAGTAGTCACGATACTCGCCCCACGAGCCAGCGCACAACGTGCGCACGAACCCGAAGACGAGGAGGTGTTGGTCCCTCTTGATCCGCCAGCCTCTCGGCCCGGCGTCTATGGGGTGACGAGGGATCACGTTACACGGCATCCGTGCCCGCATCCCAAACCCCGCGCATCCCGGGCGTGTCTCGCTCCTCGCCCGGAGATCCGGGGAGCAGGGCGTGCGCCCGGGTGGTCAGGCTCGCGCCGCGTCGAGCCCTGCATCGACGCCCGCGAGCGTCTTCTTGCCGCGCCGCAGCACGGCGTACCGGCCGTGCAGGAGCCGGCCCTCGAGCGTGGCGGCCGGGTCGTCGATGCGCTGGTTGTTCACGGAGACGCCGCCCTGGGCGATCGCGCGCCGGGCATCCGAGAGCGAGTCGACGAGACCGGTCTCCTGCAGCAGCTGCAGCACCGGGGCGTCCGGTGTCGCGGTCGCCTGCTTGTCGAGCGAGGCGACAGCTGCGGCGAGCGTGTCCTCCCCCAGCGCCTGGAGGTCGCCGGCGCCGAACAGCGCGTGGGATGCGGCGATGGCCTGCTGCGTCGCGGGCTCCCCATGGATGAACGACGTCGCCTGGAGCGCGAGCTCCTTCTGCGCCTCGCGCCGGAACGGCGCATCCGCCGTCGCCTGCGCGAGCTCCTCGATGCGGGACGAGGGCAGGAACGTGAACGTCTTGAGCAGCTGCACCACGATCGCGTCGTCCTGGTTGAGCCAGAACTGGTACATCGCGTACGGGGTGGTCAGCTGCGGGTCGAGCCAGACCGCGTTGCCCTCGCTCTTGCCGAACTTCTTCCCATCGGCGTCGGTGACGAGCGGAGAGCCCAGCGCGTGGGCGTGCACGCCCTCCGCCTTGCGGATCAGCTCGGTGCCGGCGGTGAGGTTGCCCCACTGATCGCTCCCGCCGAGCTGCATGATGCAGCCGTAGCGGAGGAAGAGCTCGCGGAAGTCGAGCCCCTGCAGCACCTGGTAGCTGAACTCGGCGTAGGAGATGCCCTCCTCGGACTCCATCCGCGATGCGACGGCGTCCTTGCGCAGCATGGTGCCGACGCGGAAGTGCTTGCCGATCTCGCGCAGGAAGTCGACGGTCGACATCGGCGCCGTCCAGTCGAGGTTGTTCACGAGCTCGACCGGGTTGTCGCCCTCGGCGGAGAGGAACCGCAGCATCTGCTCGCCGAGGTAGGTGACCCACTCGGCGACCGTCTCGCGGTCGTTGAGCTGCCGCTCGGCGGTCGGCTTCGGGTCGCCGATGAGGCCCGTCGAGCCTCCGACCAGCGCGAGCGGCCGGTGGCCGGCCAGCTGCAGGCGGCGCATGATGATGAGCTGCGCCAGGTTGCCGAGGTGCAGGCTCGGCGCGGTCGGGTCGAAGCCGCAGTAGAAGGTGATCGGCGCGCCGCCGAGGAGGAACCGCAGCGCCTCCGGGTCGGTCGACACGTGCACGCTGCCGCGGTACTGCAGCTCGTCCCAGACATTCGGGAACGCCGGGTCGAGCTGGATGGGAGCGAGTTCGGTCACCCGTCGAACCTATCGAACGTCAGCGCTCGGCGAGGCGCGCGAGGTGCGCGTCGAGCGTGGCGAGCTGCGCGTCGACGGCCGACCGCGCCGTGCCGCCGACGCCGTCGCGCGCGGCGATAGCGCCGTCGACGGTGAGCACCTCGCGCACCTCGGGCAGCAGGTGCTCGGACACCGAGCGGTAGTCGTCGTCGGTCGCCTCGTCGAGCTCGATCCCGCGCTCCTCGCACAGCCGCACGAGGCTGCCCGCGATCTCGTGCGCCTCCCGGAACGGCACGCGGCGCCGCACGAGCCACTCGGCCACGTCGGTCGCGAGCGCGTATCCCGCAGCCGCGCCCGCGCGCATCCGCTCCTCGTCGAAGGCGAGGGTCGCGACCATGCCGGCGAAGGCCGGCAGCAGCACCTGCAGCTGGTCGACCGCGTCGAAGACCGGCTCCTTGTCCTCCTGCAGGTCACGGTTGTAGGCCAGCGGCAGCGCCTTGAGCGTCGCGAGCAGGCCCGCGTGGTCGCCGATGAGCCGGCCGGCCTTGCCGCGGGCGAGCTCGGCGATGTCGGGGTTCTTCTTCTGCGGCATGATCGACGACCCCGTCGAGAAGCCGTCGTGGAGGCGCGCGAAGCCGACGTCGCGCGTGGTCCAGAAGATGACCTCCTCGGCGAGCCGCGAGAGGTCGATGGCCGTCATCGTGAGCACGAAGGTGAGCTCGGCGACGACGTCGCGCGCCGCGGTCGCGTCGATGGAGTTCGGGCTCGGGGCGGCGAGCCCCAGCTCGTGCGCCACGAGCGCGGGGTCGAGCCCGAGGGTCGATCCGGCGAGCGCGCCAGAGCCGTAGGGCGACTCGCTCGCCCGCTCGCGCCAGTCGGCGAGCCGCTCGAGGTCGCGCACGAGCGGCCACGCGTGCGCGAGCAGGTGGTGCGCGAGCAGCACCGGCTGCGCGTGCTGCAGGTGCGTGCGCCCGGGCATCGGGGCGTGCGGATGCGCGTCGGCCTGCAGGCGCAGGGCCTCGATCACCGCGCGGATGCCGCGCTCGACCTCGACGCTCTCCTCGAGCATCCACACCCGCACGAGCGTCGCGATCTGGTCGTTGCGGGAGCGGCCGGCGCGCAGCCGCCCGCCGAGCTCTGCGCCCACCACCTCGATGAGGCCGCGCTCGAGCGCGCCGTGCACGTCCTCGTCGGACTCGGCGGCGACGAACGCCCCCGTGCGCACGCGCTCGGCGAGCTCGTCGAGGGCGGCGCGCATGCCGGCCAGCTCGTCGTCCGAGAGCAGGCCGGCCGCGTGCAGCGCGGTCGCGTGGGCCTTGGAGCCGCGGATGTCGAGCTGCGCGAGCCGCCAGTCGAACTGCGTCGACTTCGACAGCCGTGCCATCTCGGGGCTCGGCCCCGCGGCGAACCTGCCGCCCCAGAGGGAGCCCTCGTTCGTGCCGTGCTGGTCGCTCATGCCGCGCTCCGCTCGAGCAGCCAGGCCAGCAGCGCCTTCTGCGCGTGCAGGCGGTTCTCCGCCTCGTCCCAGATGATCGACTGCGGTCCGTCGATGACGTCGGCGGTCACCTCGAAGCCGCGGTCGGCGGGCAGGCAGTGCATGAAGACCGCGTCGGGCTTCGCCTGCGCCATGAGCGCCGCGTCGACCTTGAATCCGCCGAAGGTCGCGACCCGCTCGGCCTTCTCGTCCTCCTTGCCCATCGACACCCAGGTGTCGGTGACGACGACGTCGGCGCCCGCGACGGCCTCGGACGCGCTGGTCGTGAGCGACGCGCTGCCGCCGGTGCCGCTCGCGATGCGCTGGGCATCGGCGACGACCCGCGCATCCGGCGCGTACTCGGCCGGCGCGCCGACGCGCACGTGCATGCCGGCGGTCGCGCACGCCAGGAGGTACGACTGCGCCATGTTCGAGCGCCCGTCGCCGACGAACGCGACGGTGAGCCCGGCGAGCTCGCCCTTGTGCTCGCGGATCGTGAGCAGGTCGGCGAGCAGCTGGCAGGGGTGGAAGTCGTCGGAGAGCGCGTTGACGACCGGCACCGTCGTGCCCTCGGCCATCTCCTCGAGCCCCGCCTGCGCGTAGGTGCGCCACACGATCGCGGCCACCTGGCGCTCGAGCACGCGCGCGGTGTCGGCAGCGGTCTCCTTGCCGCCGAGCTGGCTCGACGCGGTCGAGATGATGAGCGGCGACCCGCCGAGGTCGGAGATGCCGACGTGGAACGAGACGCGGGTGCGGGTCGACGACTTGTCGAAGATGACCGCCACCGAACGAGGGCCCTCGAGCGGCCGCTCCGCGAAGCGGTCGGCCTTCATGCGCGTCGCGCGCTCGAGCACCTCGCGCTGCTCGGCCGGGCTCAGGTCGTCGTCGCGGAGGAAGTGGCGGGTCATGCAGGCTCCTTGCCCTGGGTCGGCGCGGCGGCCGGCACGACCTCGGTGCCCGAGCCGGCGCTCGTGAAGATCTCGGTGAGGATGGAGTGGGGCGCGCGGCCGTCGATGATGGCGGCCTTCGGCACGCCGCCTCGCACCGCGTCGAGGCACGCCTGCATCTTGGGGATCATGCCCGACTCGAGCGACGGCAGCAGCGCCTCGAGCTCGCGGTCGGTGAGCTCGCTGATGAGGGAGCCGCGGTCGGGCCAGTCGCGGTAGAGGCCCTCGACGTCGGTGAGGATGACGAGCTTCTGCGCGCCGAGCGCAGCTGCGAGCGCCGCCGCGGCGGCGTCGGCGTTCACGTTGAGCGACTCCCCTGGGCGGTCGCCGTCGGGCGCGATCGACGACACCACCGGGATGAGGCCCGCCTCGACGAGCCGCTGGACGGGCGCCGGGTCGACCGCGACGACGTCGCCGACCTGGCCGAGGTCGACCTCCTCGCCGTCGACGACCGTCCCGCGACGGCGGCCCGTGAAGAGCCCCGCGTCCTCGCCGGACATGCTCGCGGCGAGCGGGCCGTGCGCGTTGATGAGCGACACGAGCGTGCGCGCCACCTGACCGGTGAGCACCATCCGCACCACGTCCATCGCCGCGGGGCTCGTGACGCGGTAGCCCCCGCGGAACTCGCTCTCGATGCCGTGGATGCGCAGCGCCTCGCTGATCTGCGGCCCGCCGCCGTGCACGACGACCGGCCGGATGCCGACGTGGCGCAGGTACACCATGTCCTCGGCGAAGGCGCGCTGCAGCTCGGCCGAGACCATCGCGTTGCCGCCGTACTTCACGACCATCGTCGCGCCGCGGTAGCGCTCGAGCCACGGCAGCGACTCGATGAGCGTCTCGGCCTTCTGCGCCAGCAGCGCCGCGTCCCTAGCTGGCATATGCGGAGTTCTCGTGCACGTACTCGTGGGTGAGGTCGTTGGTGCGGATGGTCGCGGTCGCCTCGCCCGCGAACAGGTCGATCACGATCGCCGTCGCCCGCGGCGTCAGGTCGACCTCGTCGCGCGGGCGGTCGGGCTCGCCGGCGTGGCAGACGCGCACCCCGTTGAAGTGCACGTCGACCGCGTACGGGTCGAAGGACGCATCCGTCGTACCGATCGCCGCGAGCACGCGGCCCCAGTTCGGGTCGTTGCCGAAGATCGCGGCCTTGAAGAGGTTGGAGCGCGCGACCGAGCGCGCGACGACGACCGCCTCGTCCTCGGTCGCGGCATGCCGCACCTCGATCGCGATGTCGTGGCTCGCGCCCTCGGCGTCCTCCTGCAGCTGCCGGGCGAGGTCGTCGCAGACCGCGGTGACCGTCGCCGTCAGCGCGGCCTCGTCGGGCTCGACGCCCGAGGCGCCGCTCGCGAGCAGCAGCACGGTGTCGTTCGTCGACATGCAGCCGTCGGAGTCGAGCCGGTCGAAGGTGACGCGGGTCGCGGCGCGCAGCGCCCGGTCGAGCACGTCGGCGGTGCACGCGGCGTCGGTGGTCAGCACGACGAGCATCGTGGCGAGGCCCGGCGCGAGCATGCCCGCGCCCTTCGCCATGCCGCCGACGGTGAAGCCGTCGCCGCGCGCGACCGCCTGCTTCGGCACCGAGTCGGTGGTCATGATGGCCTGGGCGGCGGTCAGCCCGGCCGCGGCGTCCCCGCCCGCGCCGGCCAGCGCATCCGCCGCCAGGTCGACGCCGCGCAGCACGGCCGCGCGGAACGACTCGTCGCCGACGCCGATGAGGCCGGTCGAGCACACCTGCACGTCGATCGCGCCGATGCCGAGGCGCTCGGCGGCGCGCTCGGCGGTCTGGTGGGTCGTCTGGAAGCCGAACGCGCCGGTGAAGCAGTTGGCGCCGCCGGAGTTGAGCACGACCGCGCGGGCGCTGCCGCCCGCGAGCGCCTGCTCGCTCCACAGCACCGGGTTGGCCTTCGCGCGGTTGGACGTGAAGACGCCCGCCGCGGCCGAGAGCGGGCCGTCGTTCACGACCATCGCGACGTCGAGCCCGCCGGACGCCTTGACGCCTGCGGCGACGCCGGCCGCGCGGAAGCCGTCCGCCGCCGTCACGCTCACGGGGCGACCCCGTCGACGGGGAGGCCGAGCTGCTCGTCGAAGCCGAGCGCGATGTTCGCCGACTGCACGGCCGCGCCCGCCGTGCCCTTGCCGAGGTTGTCGATCGCGGCGATCATGACGACGCGGCCCGCCGCCTCGTCGAGGCCGACGCCGATGTGCACCGAGTTGGAGCCGAGCACGTCGGCCGTGCGCGGGTACTCGCCCGTCGGCAGCACGTGGATGAACCGCTCGTCGCCGTAGGCGGTGAGCCAGGCGCTGCGCACCTGCTCGGGCGTCGCCTCGCCGATGAGCGGCGCGGTGACGGTCGCGAGGATGCCGCGGGTCATGGGCACGAGCACCGGCGTGAAGGAGTGGCGCACCTCGGCCGCGCCGACCGCGCGCAGGTTCTGCGCGATCTCGGGCAGGTGCCGGTGGCTGCCGCCGACGCCGTACGGCGTGGCGCTGCCGGTGAGCTCGGCCGCGAGCAGCTGCGTCTTCGCAGCACGGCCGGCGCCCGAGGAGCCGACGGCCAGCACGGAGGTGAGCGCGGTCGCGTCGATGAGGCCCGCGGCGATGCCGGGGGCGGCTGCGAGCGTGACCGCGGTCGCGTTGCAGCCGGGCACCGCGATGCGGCGCGCGGCGCGCAGCTCGCGGCGCTGGCGGCCGCCGTCGGCGAGGATCAGCTCGGGCATCCCGTAGGGCCAGGTGCCCGCGTGCTCGGTGCCGTAGAACGCCTGCCAGTCGTCGGCGCGCTCGAGCCGGTGGTCGGCACCGGCGTCGACGACGAGCGTCGACTCGGGCAGCTGCGCGGCGATGCCGCCCGAGTGCCCGTGCGGCAGCGCGAGGAAGACGACGTCGTGGCCGGCGAGCACCTCGGCGGTCGTCTCCTGGAAGGTCAGCGAGGCGAAGGACCGGAGGTTGGGGTGCACGGAGACGAGGGGCTGCCCGGCGTTGGCGTGCGCGGTGACGGTGCGCACCTCCAGCTCGGGGTGGTGGGCGAGCAGCCGCAGCAGCTCTCCCCCTGCGTACCCGCTCGCCCCTGCGACGGCGACGGAGAGGCTCATGCCTCCAGGCTAGTCGCCGCGCGATGCGGCTTCCGCCGAGAAGCCCACCTCGACGAGCGCCTGCACCTCGATGTCGCCCGCCGCGAGCTCGACCGCGCCGCCCGCGTCGGCCGCGCCGAGCACCATCGACTCGACGCCGCGCTGCCGCTTGGCGAGCAGCGGGCGGGGCGGCTCGGCCCCGGGCTCCCGGATGCTGCGCACGACCGGCGCGCCGAGGCCCGCCGCCTCGGCGTAGTCGGCCGCGCGCGCCACCGCGTCGGCGATCGCGCGCGAGCGGGCGCGGCTCGCGAGCTCGCGCTCGGTGCCCTCGGCGAGCGACCAGGCGATGCCGCCCACCTCGTGGACCTGCTCGGCGCCCAGCTCGCCGATCCAGGTGCCGAGCGCCTCGACGTCGACGAACGTCGCGGTGACGGAGGCCGAAGCCGTGAAGACCAGCCGCTGCGGCTGGCCCTCCCCCACCCACTCGCGGTGGTGCGAGACCCAGACGCGGTCGGCGTGCCAGGTGTCGACGGCCCCCGACTCCGCGAAGGCGCGCGCCTCGGCGCTCACCCGGCTGTGCGCCTTCGCGACGAGCGTCATCGCCGCCTCCGGCGCATCCGCCTGCCACCGCGACTGCACCGTGACGGTCGCCCGCTCGGCGGCGGCTCGCTCGACGGCCTCTCCGGTGACCAGGATCTCGACCATGGCCGCGATGCTACTCGCGCAGCCTCGCCCCGTGCCGGTCGGTCGCGACCCGCAGCCCCGCGAGCTTCGCCTCGGATGCCTCGGCCGCGGTCAGCGTGCGGTCGGGCGCCCGGAAGCGGAGGGCGAACGTGAGCGACTTCTCGCCCTCGCCGAGGCCCTGCCCGCGGTAGTCGTCGACGAGCGCGATGTGCTCGAGGAGCGTGCCTGCACCGTCGCGCACCGCCCGCTGCACCTCGCCCGCCGGCACCCCGATGGGCACCACGAGCGAGAGGTCCTGCGTAGCCGCCGGCACCGGCGCGATGCGCGCGGTGTCGAGTCCGACGCGGGCGCGGGCGATCATCGCGGTGAGGTCGAGCTCGGCGACCGCCACCACCCGCGGCAGGTCGGCGTCGGCCGCCACCTGCGGCAGCAGCTCGCCGGCCACGCCGACGACCTCGTCGCCGACGAGCAGCTCGGCGGTGCGCCCCGGGTGCAGCCACTCCCGCTGCCCCTGGCGCACGTCGAGCTCGAGCCCGAGCGTGCGCGCGACGCGCTCCGCGGCCTCGATCGCGTCGGCGATCCCGTAGCGCGCCGCGGCGGTGCCTGGCTGCTTGCGCACCCGCTCGCCCACCAGCAGCACCGCCGCGTGGTCGGGCTGCGCGGGCAACGCGTCGAGCGCGGCGAGCACGTCGTCGGCGGGGCGCGCGTCGGCGGCCGGCAGCTCGTCGGTGCCCTGGCCGTCGACCGCGACGAACACGCGGCCGAGCTCGAACAGCGCGAGGTCGGTGAGGCCGCGGCCGAGGTTGCGGTGCGCGGTGTCGAGCATGCCCGGCAGCAGCGCGGTGCGCAGCCACGGGCGCTCGCCGTCGAGCGGGTTCTCGAGCCGCACGGGCTCGGCACCCGTCATGCGCGCCTGGCGCTCGGTGGCGAAGGGCGCCACGAGCACCTCGGTGAGGCCGGCCGAGGCGAGCGCGTCGGCGACGCGCCGTCGCAGGCGCTGCGCCCGCGTGTAGCCGCGCCCGGGCGGCGCGACCGGCAGCACGGAGGGGATGCGGTCGAAGCCGACGATGCGCGCGATCTCCTCGACGAGCCCCTCGCGGTCGACGAGGTCGCGGCGCCACGTGGGCGGCGTGACCGTCCACGCATCCGCGCCCTGCTCGACGACGACGGCGCCGATGCGCTCGAGCGCGCCGCGCGCCTCCTCGACGCGGTAGTCGGTGCCGAGCAGCGCGTTCCAGAAGCCGACGCCGATCGTGATCGGCCGCATCGCGGGCACCTCGCCCTGGTCGGCGCCGAGGGCGTCGATCGTGCCGCCCGCCAGGTCGACGAGCAGCTGGGCCACGCGGGCGGCTGCCGCGTCGGCCACAGCCGGGTCGACGCCGCGCTCGTAGCGCTTCGACGCCTCGGAGAACAGCTTGTGCCGGCGTGCCGAGCGGCCGATCGTGACGCCGTCGAAGGTTGCCGACTCGATGAGGACATCGGTCGTCGTCGCGTCGATCTCGGTCTCGGCGCCGCCCATGACGCCCGCGAGGCCGATCGCGCCGCGGTCGTCGGTGATGAGGAGGTCCTCGGGGCTGAGCGCGCGGTCGACGCCGTCGAGCGTCGTGAGCCGCTCCCCGGGCTGCGCGCGGCGCACCACGATGCCGCCGCGGAGCTTCGCGAGGTCGTAGCCGTGGATCGGCTGCCCGAGCTCGAGCATCACGTAGTTGGTGATGTCGACCGGCAGCGAGATGGAGCGGATGCCCGCGAGCCGCAGCCGCGAGGCCATCCACGACGGCGTCGCGCGGGTCGGGTCGATGCCGCGCACCACGCGCACCACGAAGCGGGTGCAGCCGGCGCGGCCGCGGATGGGCGCGTCGTCGCGCAGCTCGAGCGGGAAGCCGGATGCGGGGCCCGCGTCGACCGCGGCGCGCGCGGTGTCTGCGGGGTCGACGAACGCCTGCCCCGTGGCGGACGCCACCTCGCGGGCGATGCCGCGGATGGAGAGCGCGTACCCGCGGTCGGGCGTCACGTTGATCTCGACCGCCTGGTCGTCCAGGCCCAGCAGCGCCAGCGCATCCGCACCGACCTCGCCCGGGATGCCGAGCGGGTCGAGGCGCATGATGCCGTCGTGGTCGTCGCCGAGGCCGAGCTCGCGCTCGGAGGCGATCATGCCGTCGGAGACGTGGCCGTAGGTCTTGCGCGCGGCGATCTCGAAGCCGCCCGGGAGCGCCGCGCCAGGCAGCGTCACGACGACGCGGTCGCCCTCGACGAAGTTGAGCGCGCCGCAGACGATGCCGCGCACGCCGCCGTTCGCCTCGCCGACGTCGACCTGCGCGTAGCGGATCGTCTTGCCGTTCTTCTGGGGCTCCTCGACGAACGAGAGCACGCGGCCGACGACGATCGGGCCGCGCAGCTCGCCGCCGTGCACCGTCTCCTCCTCGAAGCCGACGCGCACGAGCGTCGCGTGCAGCCAGTCGGCGGCGTCGTCGGCGGGCACGTCGACGTGCTCGCGCAGCCATGACAGCGGGATCCGCATCAGATCACCATCCCGAACTGCTCGGTGAAGCGCACATCGCCCTCGATCATGTCGCGCATGTCGTCGAGCTGGTACCGGAACTGGAGGGTGCGCTCGACGCCCATGCCGAACGCGAAGCCCGAGTAGACCTCGGGGTCGACGCCCGCCGCGCGCAGCACGTTGGGGTTGACCATGCCGCAGCCGCCCCACTCGACCCAGCGCGGGCCGCCGCGCATGCCGGGGTGCCAGACGTCCATCTCGGCGCTCGGCTCGGTGAAGGGGAAGTAGTTGGGGCGGAGGCGGATCCTCGCCTCGTCGCCGAACATGATGCGCGCGAGGTGCTCGAGCGTGCCGCGCAGGTTGGCCATCGTGATGCCCTTGTCGACGGCGAGGCCCTCCATCTGCGTGAAGACCGGCAGGTGCGTGGCGTCGATGTCGTCGGTGCGGTAGACGCGGCCGGGCGCGACGATGTACACCGGCAGCTCACGCGTGAGCAGCGAGCGCGCCTGCACGGGGCTCGTCTGGGTGCGCAGCACCATGTGGCGGTCTGCGGGCGCGACGTAGAAGGTGTCGGACTCGCTGCGCGCGGGGTGGTCGGGGTCGACGTTGAGCGCGTCGAAGTTGTACCACTCGTGCTCGAGCTCGGGGCCCTCCGCGACCTCCCAGCCCATGCCGACGAAGACATCGCTCATCTCGTCCATGAGCATCGTCAGCGGGTGGCGGCCACCGGCGGTGCGGATGCGCGGCAGCGCGGTGACGTCGACGCGCTCGGCCTCGAGCTGGGCGGCCTCCTCGGCCGCCGCGAGCTCCTGCTGGCGGGCGGCGATCGCCTCGGCGACGCGGCCGCGACCGGCGCCGATCGTCTGGCCGGCGGCCTTGCGCTGCTCTGGCGCGATGTCGCGCAGGCTCGCGTTGAGGCCGGCGAGCTCGGAGCCCTGCCCGTTGTGGGCGGCCTTCGCGGCCTGCAGGTCGGCGGTCGTCTGCGCGGCCTCGATCGCGGCGAGCGCCGCGGCCACCGCGGCGTCGACGCGCGCGCCGAGGTCGGCGTTCTCGTCAGGGGTTGGCACCCGACGATCCTACCGAGCGGGGCGGGCCCGCCTGCTCAGGTGAGGTCGGTCGGATCCTGGTCCGGCTGCTGCCGCTGCTGCCGGATGGCCCGCGTCGAGACGGGGATGCTCGTGGTCGGCGTGCCGTCCGGGCGCTTGCCCTTCGTGCGCGGCCGCGACGCCCACGCGGCGGTGCGGTGCGCGAGCCAGGTGAGCGAGAGGTTGAGCGCCAGGTAGATCGCCAGCAGCACGAACGTGGTCGACAGCGCGTACTGTCCCGCGCCGTAGAACTCCGCCAGGTCGCGGCCGATGGTGATGAGCTCGGGGCTCGAGACGATGTAGCCGAGCGCCGTGTCCTTCAGCAGCACCACGAGCTGGGCGATGATGACCGGCAGCATGATGCGGATCGCCTGCGGCAGCTCGATGAGCGCGAGCGTGCGCAGCGGGCTCAGCCCGATCGCCAGCCCGCTCTCGCGCTGGCCCTTGGGCAGGGCCGCGACGCCTGTGCGGATCGCCTCGCCGATGATCGCGCCGTTGTAGACGATGAGCGCGATGATGACGGAGATCATCGGGCCCATCCGCATGGCCAGCAGCACGAAGAGGATCATCAGCAGCACCGGCATGCCGCGGAAGAACTCGAGCACGATCGTGACGGGGATGCGCACCCAACGGCTGCGGGCGCTGCGGCCGACGGCGAAGACGAGGCCGAGCGCGATCGCCCCGACCGAGGCGATCGCCGCGGTGATGAGGGTGGTCTGGAGGCCGAAGAGCAGGCCGCGAGCGCCCGTCCAGTAGGCCGGCTCGAGGAAGATGTCCCAGCGGTCGGCGTAGAAGGTGCCGCCGAGCCACAGCTGGTAGACCGCCCAGCCGATGACCGCGGCGAACACGACCGCGAAGACGACCGAGAGCATGCGGGAGAAGCGCCGCGCCTTCGGGCCGGGCTCGTCGTACAGGACGCTGGCGCTCATCGGACCACCCTCCACTTGCGCTCGAGCCAGTCGGCGAGCTGCCCGAGCGGCACGGTGATGAGCAGGTAGCTCAGGGCGATGCCGAGGAAGATCTCGAGGGTCTGGTCGCCGTTGGTGTTCGACAGGCGCTGCGCGACCGAGGTGAGCACGAAGATGAAGAAGCCCATCGCGACCGAGGTGTTCTTCGTGAGCGCGATGATCACGTTGATGATCGGCGGGACGACGGAGCGGATGGCCTGCGGCAGCACGACCTCGGTCATGGTCTGCCGGAAGCCGAGGCCGATGGAGCGCGCGGCCTCCGCCTGCCCGAAGGCGACGGAGTTGATGCCGCTGCGCACCGCCTCGGCGAAGAACGCGGTCGTGTAGAACGCGAGCGCGATGACGCCGGAGAGGAAGAAGTCGAGCGTCACGCCCACGCGCGGCAGCACGAAGAACACGAAGAAGAACACCAGCGTCAGCGGGGTGTTGCGCGCGAGCTCGGTGTAGACCGCCGCCGCCACGCGCAGTGCCGCCACTGGCGACACGCGCATGCCGGCGATGATGGCGCCGGCGGGCAGGCCGATGGCGGTGGTCACGAGCACGAGCAGCAGCGTGCTGCGCATGCCGTCCCACCACAGCGGTCCGTTCGAGAGCAGGGCTTCCATGCGTCTCCGTCAGTCTCGACGAGGCGGGGCCCGCGTCGCGGGCCCCGCCCGTCAGGGTCGGTTCGGCCGGGTATCAGTACCGGTCGACGGCCGGAGGCTCGGGCGTCGGGAGCACTGCGCCCGCCGTCTGCTCCCAGAGCGACTCGTAGCGACCGTCCTCGAAGGCGGCCTCCAGCGTGTCGTTGATGAAGGCGCGGAACTCGTCGTCGCCCTTCGCCAGGCCGATGCCGTACGGCTCCTCCGTGAAGGTCTCGCCGTCGGCGACGAGCTCGAACTCACCGGCGTTCTGGTCGACGAAGCCGCCCAGGATCACGTTGTCGGTCGTGACCGCGACGACCTGCCCGTTGCGCAGCGGGTCGAGGCAGTTCGAGTAGACGTCGGTCGCGACGAGCTCGGCGCCGTACTCCTCGACGATGGTCGCTGCGGGCGTGGAGCCCTCGACCGAGCACACCGGCTGGCCCTCGACGTCCTCCGGGCCCGTGATGCCCTCGGGGTTGCCCGCCTGCACCATGAGCGCCTGTCCGGCCATGAAGTACGGCCCGGCGAAGTCGATGATCTCCTTGCGGGTGTCGTTGATCGTGTACGTCGCGACGACGATGTCGACCTGGCCCTGCTCGATGAAGGGCTCGCGGTTCGCCGATACGGTCTCGGTCCACTCGATGCTCTCGAACGGGATGCCGAGCTCGGCCGCGATGAGCGAGCCGATGGCGACGTCGAAGCCGACGGGAGCGCCGTCCGGGCCGACGAGGCCGAACAGCGGCTGGTCGAACTTCGTGCCGATCGTGATGGAGCCCGCCTCGGCGAGCTCGGCCATCGTGGTGCCCTCCTCGAACTCGGGCGACTCGACGACCTCGAGGCCGTAGGGGTGCTCGCTGGTGGCGCCGGTCTCGCCGGGCTCCTCGGGCTCGCCGGTGGACGACGTGCCCGCGGGGCCGCCGCAGGCGGTGAGCGCGAATACCGACAGCGCTGCCGCGCCGATCATGAGCTTGCTGCGCATGGTGCTGCTCCTTCTGTGGGGTGGTTCGGGTCAGTGGCTGAGGATCTTGGACAGGAAGTCCTTGGCCCGCTCGGTGCGCGGGTTCGAGAAGAACTCCTCCGGAGTGGTGTCCTCCATCACCCGCCCGTCGGCCATGAACAGCACGCGGTCGGCCGCCTTGCGGGCGAAGCCCATCTCGTGCGTGACCGTGATCATCGTCATGCCGCCGTGCGCGAGCTCGACCATCACGTCGAGCACCTCGTTGATCATCTCGGGGTCGAGCGCGCTCGTGGGCTCGTCGAAGAGCATGAGCTTCGGCTCCATCGCGAGCGAGCGGGCGATCGCGACGCGCTGCTGCTGACCGCCCGAGAGCTGCGCCGGCATCTTGTGCGCCTGGTTCGCGATGCCGACGCGCTCGAGCAGCGCCATCGCGTGCTCCTCGGCCTCCTTGCGCTTCTTGCCGCGCACCTTCATGGGGCCGAGCGTCACGTTCTCGAGGATCGACTTGTGGGCGAAGAGGTTGAACGACTGGAAGACCATGCCGACGTCGGCGCGCAGCTGCGCGAGCTCCTTGCCCTCGGCGGGCAGCGGCACGCCGTCGATGCGGATCTCGCCGTCGTCGATGGTCTCGAGGCGGTTGATCGCGCGGCAGAAGGTCGACTTGCCGGAGCCGGAGGGGCCGATGACGACCACGACCTGGCCCTTGGGGATGGCGACGTCGATGTCGTTCAGCACGTGCAGGTCGCCGTAGTGCTTGTTGACGTGATCGAGCTCGACGAGGGGCTGCATGCGCTCATCAAAGCATGACCTATGGCCCCGCTGCGGCCGCTCGTTCGGATCGAAACGAAACGGTTACACGTCGCGCTGCGCGAAGGCGCTCTGGTAGAGGCAGACGGATGCCGCCGTGGCCAGGTTGAGCGACTCGGCGCGCCCGTAGACGGGCAGCCTGGCCGCGCGGTCGGCGAGCGCGAGGGTCGCGGCGTCGAGGCCGCGCGCCTCGTTGCCGAACAGCCACGCGGTGGGCCGCGCGAGCACGCCTTCGGCGCGCAGCGCCGTGAGGTCCTCGCCCGACACGTCGGCGGCGAGCACGCTGAGGCCGGCCGCAGCGGCGGCCTCGACCGCGTCGATCGTGGCGGCGCCGACGGCGATGTCGACGTGGAAGAGCGAGCCCGTCGTCGAGCGCACGACCTTGGGCGCGTAGGGGTCGACGGAGTTGGCGGTGACGATGACGGCGGATGCGCCGGCCGCGTCGGCCGCGCGGAGGATCGTGCCGAGGTTGCCGGGGTCGCGCACCTCGTGGAGGATCGCGACGAGCGGGTGCTCGGCGGCAGCGGCGCGCGCGATGGCGTCCTCGAGCCGGACGGGGGCCTGCCTCGCGACCGCGACGATGCCCTGCGGATGCACGGTGTCGGCGATGGCGGCGAGCGCGCGCTCGGAGGCGGCGGTCACCGGCGCGTGCTGCGCGGCGCGGTCGATGAGGTCGGCGTGGCGCTCGCGCGCCGCGTCGGTGACGAAGACGTCGACGAGCTGCGCGGGCTGCCAGCGCACCGCCTCGTCGAGCGCCGCGGGGCCCTCCAACAGGAACAGCCCGGTCGATGACCGGGCTGCTCGCTGCTGGAGTCTCGCAGCCTCTCGCACGCGGGGCGCGCGGGGGCTGTCGAGCATGTCAGGCCGCGTTCTGCGGAGCCGACGTGTCGGTCGGCAGGGCCGCCTTGGCGGCCTCGACCAGCGCCGTGAAGGTGGCGGGCTCGTGCACGGCGAGCTCGGCCAGCATGCGGCGGTCGACCTCGATGCCCGCGAGGCCGAGGCCCTGGATCAGGCGGTTGTACGTGAGGCCGTTCTGACGGGCAGCGGCGTTGATGCGCTGGATCCACAGGCGGCGGAACTCGCCCTTCTTCGCCTTGCGGTCGCGGAAGGCGTAGACGTGCGAGTGGAGCAGCTGCTCCTTGGCCTTGCGGTACAGGCGCGAGCGCTGCCCGCGGTAGCCGGCTGCCTGCTCGAGGATGACGCGACGCTTCTTGTGGGCGTTGACCGCCCTCTTGACACGTGCCATGAGTGTGTTCCCTCTATCTCTTCGTCGTCGCGCGCGTCAGCGGGCGAGCAGCTTCTTGATGATCTTGGCGTCGGCGGGCGCGACGACCTTGTCCTTGTTGAGGCGGCGCGTCTGGACCGACGACTTCACCTCGAGGTTGTGGCGCATGCCGGCCTGCTGCTTGCGGATCTTGCCGGTGCCGGTGATCTTGAAGCGCTTCTTCGCACCGGAGTGCGTCTTCTGCTTGGGCATTCTTGTCTCCTACTCGGATGCTGGCTTGCTCGCGGGCGAGCCTGCGGGCTTGGCCTTGGGCGCAGCGGGCTTCGCGGACCCCGGCGCAGCGGGCTTGCCCGCGGGCTTCGGCGTCGCGGGCGTCGCGGCGGGCTTGGCGGCTGCGGGTGCAGCGGGGGCGGCTGCGGCGGATGCGGCAGCGGGCTTGGGCGCGGACGCCGGCCGGGGCGCCTGGGCGGGCGTCGGCTGGACGGTGCGCGGCGCCTGGCGGGGACGCGAGTCGCTGCGCGGCTCGGACGAGCGCGAGTCGGAGCGCGGCTCCGAGCTGCGCTCGGACGAGCGGGGCGGGCGCGCGTCGGAGCCGCGGCTGTCGGAGGACGGGCGCGACGAGCCGGCCGGGCGCGACGTGGTCGACGGGCGCGACGTGGCCGGGCGCGGCGAGCGGGTGAGCTCGGTGTCGCCGTTCGTCGAGCTGCCCGCGGGCAGCGTCGGGCGAGCGGGGCGCGACGCCTCGACCTCGGCCTGGCGTGCCGCCTGCCGCTCGGCCTCGGCGCGGCGCTTCTCCTGGTCGGCCTTGCGCTGCGCGGTGCGCGTCGCGTTCAGCTCGGCCTTGGCGTCCGACTTCGAGCGCATGGGGCCGACGATCATCACCATGTTGCGACCGTCGATGGTCGGCGACGACTCGACCGCGCCGTACTCCTGGATGTCCTCCGCGAAGCGCTGCAGCAACTTGACGCCCATCTCGGGGCGCGACTGCTCGCGGCCGCGGAAGAGGATCATCGCCTTGACCTTGTCGCCCGCCTCCAGGAACCCCTGTGCACGCTTGCGCTTCGTCTCGTAGTCGTGATCGTCGATCTTCAGGCGGAACCGGACCTCCTTGAGGACGGTGTTCGCCTGGTTGCGACGGGCCTCCTTGGCCTTCTGCGCCTGCTCGTACTTGAACTTGCCGTAGTCCATGATCTTGACGACGGGCGGGCGCGAGTTCGGCGCGACCTCGACGAGGTCGAGGTCTGCCTCACGGGCAAGACGAAGGGCATCCTCGACCCGGACGACGCCGACCTGCTCGCCGGCAGGGCCGACCAGTCGGACTTCGGGGACGCGGATGCGCTCGTTGGTGCGGGGATCGCTGATCGCGGGCTCCTTCACGTTGCTGTGCTGTGTGCTGGTGCACGGCGAACGAGGAGCCAGAGCGCGGGATCGACCTGCGTGGCTCAGCACCGCGGTGCCCGCCTCACGACGCGCTGCCCGGTGCTGCTGACCCGATAGCCTGGAACGGCTGCGGGTGGGATTGCTCCTCTTTCACCTCCGGGCGGAAGCCCGAAACCTGCAGAACTCTACCAGACACCGGCCTCCAGGAGAAGAGCGCGATGACTGACCCGATCGAGCACGACCACCGCGACGACGCGCTGACCGAGGCGCGCGACATCGCCGACGTCCCGGCGGTCGAGCTGATCAACACCGTCGCGATCCACCTGCTGAGCGCCGCCGCGGTGAAGGTCGGCCTCGCCGACGACCCCGAGCAGCAGCTCGACCTCGACGAGGCGCGCAAGCTCATCAACGCGCTCGCCGGCCTCGTCACCGCGGCCGCGCCCGAGGTGGGCGGCATCCACGCCGCACCCCTGCGCGACGGCCTGCGGTCGGTGCAGCTCGCGTTCCGCGAGGCGAGCCCGATGCCCGACGCCCCCGGCAAGGGCCCGGGCGAGAAGTTCACCGGGCCCGTCTCCTAGTCGGAGGGCTGCCTAGCGGGCGGCCTCCCGCTCGGCGCGCGTGACGGCGAGCACCGCCGGCGCACGCAGCGGCAGCCGCGCCGCGCCCCCGTCCCAGCGGTGCACGCGCACGGCCACGCTGTCGATGCGCTCGCGCACGAGCTCGGCCTCGGCGAGCGCCGCCGCTGCGCGCTGCACCTGCTCGGCGGCGTCGGGCGCCGCGTCGACGAGCGCGTGCACCTCGAGATCGGCGCCCGCGAGCGTGCTGCGCGGGTCCCCCGTCGCGAGCACGACGGCCTGCACCGCGGGCTGGGCGAGCATCGCGTCGACGACGGCCCCCTGCACGGCCGGGTCCTCGACGCCCCACGTCCAGGGCGCATCCGTCAGCAGCGCCTCGAGCATCGTGCGGGTGAGCACGAGCTCGGTCGCGGCCCCCGGGTCGACGACGATGCGGCCGGGCCCGTCGAGCGCCGCCGCGGCGGCGCGGTCGGTGGCGGTCGGCACGGGGCGGGCGGCGGCGTTCCAGCCGCGCATGCCGTCGACCGACGAGAACATGGGCAGGATGGGCCGTCCGTCGGGCCCGAGGACGGTCACGATCGAGAGCTCCTGCGTCTTGTCGACGGTGCGGCCCCGCTCGTCGACGCCGGTCTCCCCCGCCGCCGCGAGCAGCGGCACGAGCAGCCGCGCGCCGCGCAGCGCGTCCACGACGGCCGAGCGGCCGCCGCTGCCGTCGGCGAGCGCGCGCACCGCGTCGACGAAGCCCGCGGGCGCGGAGCCGTCGTCGTGCGCGTAGGCCGTGTCGTGGTGGTCGAAGGAGCGACCCTCCCACGGCCGGCCCGCCGAGTCGGCCGCGCGGCGCGGCTGCCCGTCGGCCACCGGCCTACTGGCCGGCGACGTCGAGCGCGGCGGCGAGCGTGAACGCGCCGGCGTAGAGCGCCTTGCCCACGATGGCGCCCTCGACGCCGTACGGCACGAGCTCGCGGAGCGCGGCGATGTCGTCGAGGCTCGCGACGCCGCCGGAGGCGACGATCGGCTTCTGCGTGCGCTCGGCGACCTGGCGCAGCAGCGTGAGGTTCGGGCCCTGGAGGGTGCCGTCCTTCGTCACGTCGGTGACCACGTAGCGGCTGCAGCCTGCGGCCTCGAGGCGCGCCAGCACATCCCACAGGTCGCCGCCGTCCTGCGTCCAGCCGCGGGCGGCGAGCGTCGTGCCGCGCACGTCGAGGCCCACCGCGATCTGGTCGCCGTACTCGGCGATGACGGAGGCCGTCCACTCGGGGTTCTCGAGCGCCGCGGTGCCGAGGTTGATGCGCTTCACGCCGGTGGCGAGCGCCGACTCGAGCGAGGCCTCGTCGCGGATGCCGCCCGAGAGCTCGACCTGCACACGACCCTTGCTGGCCTTGATCACCTTCTTGATGACGGCGCGGTTGTCGCCGCGCCCGAAGGCGGCGTCGAGGTCGACGAGGTGGATCCACTCGGCACCCTGCTGCACCCAGTCCTCGGCGGCGTCGACGGGGCTGCCGAACGAGGTCTCGGTGCCGGCCTTGCCCTGCGTGAGCCGCACGGCCTTGCCGCCCGCCACGTCGATCGCGGGCAGCAGCTGCAGCTTGGGCGACTGGTTGAAGTCGGTCATGGGGATGGGGATGCCTTCCGGTGTCGGGGCCACGGCGATGCTACTGCCGCCGCTCGGCGGCGGCCAGCTCAGAGGCCGCGCACCCAGTTGCCGAGCAGGCGGATGCCCGCCTCGCCCGACTTCTCGGGGTGGAACTGCGTGGCGGAGAGGGGGCCGTTCTCGACGGCGGCGATGAACCGCTCGCCGTGCTCGGCCCACGTCACCCGCGGGGGGCGGATGCGCGGGTGCGGGTCGATGTGCCACTCGGTGGCGGCGTAGGTGTGCACGAAGTAGAAGCGCTCGTCGCGCACGCCCTCGAAGAGCACGGAGTCCTCGGGCGCCTCGACCTGCGCCCAGCCCATGTGGGGCAGGATGTCGGCGCGGAGCCTCCGCACGGTGCCCGGCCACTCGTCGAGGCCCGCGGTCGTGCCGCCGCCCTCCTCGCCGCTCGAGAACAGCACCTGCATGCCGACGCAGATGCCGAGCACGGGGCGCGAGCCGGCGAGGCGCCGGCCGATGAGCTCGCCGCCGCGGATCGCCTGGATGCCGGCCATGCAGGCGGCCATCGAGCCGACGCCGGGGACGACGAGGCCGTCGGCCTCCATGACCGCGGTGCGGTCGGCCGTGAGCGTGACGTCGGCGCCGGCCGCCTCGAGGGCCTTCGCCGCCGAGTGCACGTTGCCGAGGCCGTAGTCGAGCAGCGCGACGCGCGGCCGGGCGAGCGGGGAGCGCGTCACAGCGCGCCCTTCGTCGAGGGCACGCCGGTGACGCGCGGGTCGGGCTCGACCGCCACGCGCATCGCGCGGGCGAGCGCCTTGAACTCGGCCTCGGCGATGTGGTGCGGGTCGCGGCCCGCGAGCACCTCGACGTGCGCCGTGATGCGGGAGTTCAGGGTGATCGCCTCGAGCACGTGCCGCACGAGCGAGCCGGTGAAGTGCCCGCCGATGCGGTGCAGCTCGAAGCCCGCGGGCTCGCCGGAGTGCACGAGGAACGGTCGGCCGGAGAGGTCGACGACGGCGCGCGCGAGCGCCTCGTCGAGCGGCACGGTCGCGTCGCCGTAGCGGCGCACCCCGGCCTTGTCGCCCAGGGCCTCGGCGAGCGCGAGGCCGAGCGAGATGGCGGTGTCCTCGACCGTGTGGTGCGCGTCGATGTCGGTGTCGCCGCTCGCCTCGACCTGCAGGTCGATGAGCGAGTGCTTCGCGAAGGCCGTCAGCATGTGGTCGTAGAACGGCACCGTCGTCGAGATCGACGAGGCGCCGGTGCCGTCGAGGTCGAGCGAGAGGCGGATGCTCGACTCGCTCGTCGTGCGCTCGATGGATGCGGTGCGGGCCATGGCCTCGATCCTATTCCGCGCGCAGCGCTGCCATCGCCGACAGCAGCGCGCTCGTCTCGGCGGCGGTGCCGGCGGTGATGCGGAGGGTGTGCGGCAGCCCGACGTCGCGCACGAGGATGCCCCGCTCGAGCAGCGCCTCGAACGTAGCCCGCGGATCGTCGATGCCGCCCACCAGCACGAAGTTCGCGTCGGACGGGTAGGGGCGGTAGCCGAGCGCCGTGAGCTCGTCGACGATGCGGTCGCGCTGCGTGCGCAGCTCGTCGACGCGCGAGAGCATCGCGTCGCTGTGGCGCAGTGCCGCGACGGCCGCCGCCTGCGTGAGCGCCGACAGGTGGTAGGGCAGCCGCACCAGCCGCAGCGCGTCGATCACCGCGGGATCGGCGGCGAGGTAGCCCACGCGGATGCCGGCGAAGGCGAAGGCCTTGCTCATCGTGCGCGAGACGAGCAGCCGGGGGTGCCGCTCCAGGAGCGTCAGCGCCGTGCGGCTGCGGTCGTGGGCGAACTCGGCGTAGGCCTCGTCGACCAGCACGATGCCGCGCGCGGCCTCGGCGGCTGCCTCGACCGTCTCGAGGTCGATGGCGGTGCCGGTGGGGTTGTTGGGCGAGCAGAGGAACACCACGTCGGGATCGTGCTCGGCGATCGCCTCCCGCACCGCCTGCGGCGTGAGCGTGAAGTCGTCGGCACGGGGCACGGGCACCCAGCGCATGCCGACGCCCTGCGCGAGCAGCGGGTACATCGAGTAGGTGGGCGTGAACGACAGCAGGGAGCGCCCCGGGCCGCCGAATGCCTGGAGCACGTGCTGCAGCACCTCGTTGGAGCCGTTGCCGGCCCAGATCTGCGCGGGCTGGAGGCCGTGGCCGAGGTAGCCGGCGAAGGCCGCGCGCAGCGCGTCGAACTCGCGATCGGGGTAGCGGTTGGCGTCGGGCAGGGCACGGGCGATCTCCTGCACGATGTCGAGCGCCACGGCCTCCGGCACGCGGTACGCGTTCTCGTTCACGTTGAGCCGCACCGGCACGTCGAGCTGCGGCGCACCGTAGGGCGTCAGGCCGCGCAGGTCGTCGCGGATGGGCAGGTCGTCGAGGCTCGTCACCGAACCAGCCTAGGACCGGCGCGGATGCCGCTCGTGGCTCAGCCGGAGTAGTGCGCGGGGATCGCGAGCCGCTCGCCCGGCTGGATGGCTCCGGCGATGCCGTTCAGCAGCTCGATCTCGGCGACCACGTCGCGCGGGTCGGCCTCAGGCGCGACGGCCTCGGCGATCTGCCACAGCGACTGGCCCGGCATGACGGTGATGTGCTCGAACTGCGCCGTCTCGGCCGTCGACGAGGCGACGGCACCGGCGAGGGCGTCGCCGAGCACGCCGGCGCCGGCGAGCGCGCCTGCGGCGAGCACGGGCGCGGCGACGAGCAGTGCCAGGGCACGGCGGCCGCGAGCGGTCAGGCGCACGCGGGCACCCGGCGTGGTGGTGGTGATCGCAGTCATCGCAGTTCCTCTCGGTGGAGTCCGCGGCCGGTGCTCGGCCGGGAGCACCGGCCGCGAATCTCTGTTTCGAATCTATCTTCGATCCTCCGGATGCGTCAAGCCCTGTCGCGGAGTTTCTCCACGACACACTCGAACATCCGTTTGATCCGGGCGTCCTGTCGGATACGCTTTCGAACCACGAGGAGTCAATCGCGGGCCACTGACACGCGATGCACCTGAGGGAGCGGAGCGGGCATGACGAGGCAGCTGACCGAGAAGCAGCAGGCGATCCTGCAGGTCATCCAGCGGGCGGTGCGCCAGCGCGGCTACCCGCCGAGCTACCGCGAGATCGGCGACGCCGTGGGGCTCTCGTCGCTCTCGAGCGTCACCCACCAGCTCGGCCAGCTCGAGCTCGCGGGCTGCATCCGCCGCGACCCGTCCCGCCCGCGCACGATCGAGGTGCTCATCGACGACGAGGTCGACGAGACCGCGGGCAGCATCGACCAGGCCGCGTTCGTGCCCCTCGTCGGCCGCATCGCCGCAGGCGTGCCCATCACGGCCGAGCAGCACGTCGAGGACGTCTTCCCGCTCCCCCGGCAGCTCGTGGGCACCGGCGACCTCTTCATGCTGAAGGTCGTCGGCGACTCCATGATCGACGCCGCGATCTGCGACGGCGACTGGGTGGTCGTGCGCCAGCAGCAGACGGCCGAGAACGGCGACATCGTCGCCGCGATGCTCGACAGCGAGGCGACGGTCAAGGTGTTCCGCCAGCGCGACGGCCACACCTGGCTGCTGCCGCGCAACTCCGCGTTCGAGCCGATCCTCGGCGACGAGGCCGACGTGCTCGGCCGCGTGGTGGCCGTGCTCCGGTCGGTCTGACGGCCCGGGCGGCGCCCGGGCCGCCAGATCAGGCCCGGAACTCGGCCAGCTGGCCCGCCGCGGCCTCCGTCACCATCGCATCGATGCGCGTGCCCGCCTCGTCGTGCGTCTCGCGCAGCACCTCGAAGCGCTCGTGGAGGTCGGCCACGACATCGCCGCGGTCGTAGGGCACGAGCAGCGACACCGCGACCTGCGGGCGCGGCAGCAGCTCGGCGATCCGCGCGAGCAGCTCGTCGACGCCCTCGCCGGTGCGGGCCGACGCGAAGACCGCGTCGGGCTGCAGGCCGCGCAGCACGAGCCGCTCGTCGGCGGTCACGAGGTCGGCCTTGTTGAAGACGACGATCTCGGGGATCGAGCGCGCGCCCGTCTCGCCCAGCACATCGCGCACCGTCGCGATCTGCGAGGCCGGATCCGGGTGGCTCGCATCGACGACGTGCACGATGACCTCCGACTCCGCGACCTCCTCGAGCGTCGAGCGGAACGCCTCCACGAGCTGGTGCGGCAGGTTGCGCACGAAGCCCACGGTGTCGGCGATCGTGAACTCCCGGCCGTCCGGCGTGCGCGCGCGGCGCACGGTCGCGTCGAGGGTCGCGAACAGCGCGTTCTCGACCAGCACGCCGGCACCGGTGATGCGGTTGAGCAGGCTCGACTTGCCGGCGTTCGTGTAGCCGGCGATCGCCACGCCCGGCACCTCGAACCGGTCGCGGTTCGCGCGCTTCGCCTGCCGCGCCGGCGCGAAGCCCTTGATCTGCTTGCGCAGCCGCGCCATGCGCGAGTGGATGCGACGGCGGTCGAGCTCGATCTTGGTCTCACCGGGGCCGCGGGAGCCCATGCCGGCGCCCTGGCCGCCGACCTGGCCACCGGCCTGGCGCGACATGGACTCGCCCCAGCCGCGCAGGCGCGGCAGCAGGTACTCGAGCTGCGCGAGCTCGACCTGCGCCTTGCCCTCTCGACTCTTGGCGTGCTGGCTGAAGATGTCGAGGATGACGGCGGTGCGGTCGATGACCTTCACCTTGACGCAGTCCTCGAGCGCGCGCCGCTGGCTGGGCGAGAGCTCGCTGTCGGCGATGACGGTGTCGGCGCCCAGCTCTTTCACGATCGCGGCGAGCTCCTCGGCCTTGCCGCGGCCCACGTACGTGGCGGGATCGGGGTTGGGGCGGCGCTGCAGCATGCCGTCGAGCACGAGCGCGCCCGCGGTCTCGGCGAGCGCCGCGAGCTCCCGGAGGGAGTTCTCGGCGTCCTCCGCGGAGCCGGAGTAGACGCCCACGAGCACGACGTTCTCGAGGCGCAGCTGCCGGTACTCGACCTCGGTGACGTCCTCGAGCTCGGTGCGGAGGCCGTCGACGCGGCGGAGGGCCGCGCGCTCGTCGCGGTCGAGCTGGTCGCCGTCGGGGTCGACCGCGTCGTCACCCTCCTGGAGCGCCTGCGCGCGCGCGGCGAGCAGCTCGCGCTCGCCGGGGGCCGCCCAGGCCAGGATGCGCTCCGTCGCGCGCCCGTGACCCTCGGCCTCGGCGGGGCCGGGCTGGGTGGGGTCTGCCTCGTTCGGTGCTGCCATGCTTCGTCCTTCGCTACTGTCGTGTCCGTGCCGGACCACTACTTCTCACCCGATCCCGTCGCGCCCGAGGCGGTCCGGACCATCCGGGTCCCGCTCGACGGTCGCGAGCGGGAGATGGTCACGGCGACCGGTGTCTTCTCCGGCGACCGCCTCGACGTCGGCACGGCGGTGCTGCTGGATGCCGTGCCCGCGCCGCCCGAGACCGGTGAGCTGCTGGATCTCGGCTGCGGCTGGGGGCCGATCGCGGCGACGCTCGCGCTCCGCTCCCCCGCCGCCCGCGTGTGGGCGGTCGACGTCAACGCCCGAGCGCTCTCGCTCGTGGAGCGGAATGCCGAGCTGCTCAGCATATCGAACATCACCCCGGCGCTCCCCGAGCGCGTGCCGGCCGACGTGCGCTTCGACGCCATCTGGTCGAACCCGCCCATCCGCATCGGGAAGCCGCAGCTCCACGCGCTGCTGGAGACCTGGATCCCGCGGCTCGCGCCGGGGGCGACCGCGTGGCTCGTGGTGCAGAAGCACCTCGGCGCCGACTCGCTGCTGCGCTGGCTGGCCGAGCGCTTCGCCGGGTACGAGGTGGAGCGCGCGGACTCGCGGAAGACGTATCGCATCATCGCCGTCACGGCACCGGACTGAGCGTCTCTCCTCGGAAGACGATCTCCGCCGGACCGGTGAGCCACACGTGGCCGCGGTCGTCGAGCTCGACCTCGAGCCTGCCGCCCGGCACGTCGACGATCCACCGGTCGGCAGCATCGCCCGACCAGTGCCGCGTCGCCATGGCGGCGGCGACCGCGCCGGTGCCGCACGAGAGCGTCTCGCCGACCCCGCGCTCGTGCACCCGCATGCGGATCGAGCCCACGCCGTCGGCGATCGTGCCCGGCACGACGAACTCGACGTTCGCGCCGTCGTCCGCCGCCGGCTCGAGCGCCGGCGCGCGGTGCAGGTCGAGGCCCGCGAGCTCCTCCTCGCTCGCGAGGGCGACGACGACGTGCGGGTTGCCGGTCGAGACGTCCTGGCCCGGGCGGGGCACGTCGAGGCCGGCGGATGCGACGAGTCGGGTGCCGCCGAGCTCGAACGGCCCGAGGTCGGCCGAGAGCAGGCCGCCGCGCCGCACGACGCGCTTGAGGCCCGCCCGAGTCGCCACGTCGAGCGCGCCGCCCTCCGGCAGCTCGGCGAGCCCGGACTCGAGCAGGAAGCGCACGAAGACGCGCACGCCGTTGCCGCACATCTCGCTCAGGCTGCCGTCGGCGTTCCAGTAGTCCATCGCCCACGTGCCGGCCGGCAGCGCGTCGAGCGCCGCGTCGCCGGTCGCGCCCGCGGGCACCGCGCGGATCACGCCGTCGCCGCCGACGCCGAAGCGGCGGTCGGCCAGCTCGCGCACGCGTGCCGCGCTGAGGGGATGCGCGCCCTCGGGATCGGCCACGAGCACGAAGTCGTTGCCGGTGCCGTGGCCCTTGGAGAACGGGCCGCTCGCGCGCTGCGTCATGCCTCCAGGCTAGCGACCGCGCGCGCGGCGAGCGCTGCCGGGTCGGCGGGCGGCGCCGCCGGGTAGCGCTGGAACCACGAGACCTGCCGCCGCGCGTACCGACGGGTGAGCGCCTGGGTGCGCGCGATGGCCTCGGCCTCGTCGATCGCGCCGTCGAGCTGGTCGAGCGCCTGGCGGTAGCCGATGGCCTGCTGCGCGGTCGTGCCGCGCTCGATGCCGGCCGCGCGCAGCGCCCGCGCCTCCTCGACGATGCCGAGCCGCCACATCCGCTCCACCCGCTCGTCGAGCCGCGCGACGAGCCGATCGCGCTCGACGCGCACATGCTGGATGATCGTCGGCCGCAGCAGCGACTCCTCGGGCGGCAGTCCCACGCGGAACGGCTCGCCGGTGAGCGTCACCGCCTCGAGCGCGCGCACGAGGCGCCTGCCGTTGTGCGGTCCGATGGCGTCGGCGGCCGCCCGGTCGACGGCGGCGAGCCGCTCGTGCATGGCGGTCGGGCCCCGCTCGGCGAGCTCGGCCTCGAGCTCGGCGCGGAGCGTTGCATCGGTCGCCGGGAAGGCGAACTCGTACAGGGCGCTCGAGGCGTAGAGGCCGCTCCCGCCCACGAGCACCGGCACCGCCCCCCGGGCCTCGATGCCGGCGATCGCCGCCAGGGCCGCCTCGCGGTAGGCCGCGACGGCGGCGTCCTCCCACGGCTCGAGCACGTCGATCAGGTGGTGCGGGTGCCCCCGCCGCTCCTGGGCGCTCGCCTTCGCCGTGCCGATGTCCATGCCGCGGTACAGCTGCATCGCGTCGCAGTTCACGAGCTCGCAGCGCGCGCCGAGCGCGACCACCGCGTCGGCGATGTCGAGCGACAGCGCCGTCTTGCCGGTGCCGGTGGCGCCGACGACGGCGATGAGGGTCACGTGCCGACGCGCAGCGTGGGCAGGCCGAGCAGGACCGGGCCGGCGGCGCCCGCGGCGGCGGATGCGCCGGTGGGCGCGGGCACGCCGCACGAGTCGGCCTGCGCGCGGTCCCAGGCGTCGCCGGCGCGCGTGCGGCGGAGCGCGAGCGGTCCGCCATCGGCGATGAGGTGGAACGGCGCCGCCTCGGTGATCTCGACGGTGACGACGTCGCCGGGCCGCGGCTGCTCGCCGTCCGGCGCCGGAGCGAAGTGCACGAGGCGGTTGTCCTCGGCGCGCCCGCTCAGCCGGTGGGTCTGCGCATCCTTCTTGCCCTCGCCGACCGAGACGAGCACCTCGGCCGTGCGGCCGACCTGCGCGCGGTTCTCCTCGTGCGCGATGCGGTCCTGCAGCTCGACGAGGCGCTCGAAGCGCTCCTGCACGGCCGCCTTCGGCACCTGGTCGGGCATGGTGGCGGCCGGTGTGCCGGGGCGGATGGAGTACTGGAAGGTGAACGCGGAGGCGAAGCGCGACGCCTCGACGACCCGCATCGTCTCGGCGAAGTCCTCCTCGGTCTCGCCCGGGAAGCCGACGATGATGTCGGTCGTGATCGCCGCGTGCGGGGTGCGCTCGCGCACGCGGTCGAGGATGCCGAGGAACTTCGAGGAGCGGTAGGAGCGGCGCATCGCGCGCAGCACGCGGTCGGACCCCGACTGCAGCGGCATGTGCAGCTGCGGCATGACCGCGTCGGTCTCGGCCATCGCGTCGATGACGTCGTCGGTGAACGCCGCGGGGTGCGGGCTCGTGAAGCGGATGCGCTCGAGCCCGTCGATCGCGCCGGCCGCGCGCAGGAGCTTGCCGAAGGCCAGCCGGTCGCCGAACTCGACGCCGTAGGAGTTGACGTTCTGGCCGAGCAGCGTCACCTCGATCGCGCCGTCGTCGACGAGCGCCTGCACCTCGGCGAGGATCTCGCCGGGCCGCCGGTCGCGCTCCTTGCCGCGCAGCGACGGCACGATGCAGAACGTGCAGGTGTTGTTGCAGCCGACCGAGATCGAGACCCAGCCGGCGTACGTCGACTCGCGCTTCGTCGGCAGCGTCGACGGGAAGACCTCCAGGGCCTCGAGGATCTCGACCTCGGCGTCGCCGTTGTGGCGGCTGCGCTCGAGCAGCGTCGGCAGCGACCCGATGTTGTGGGTGCCGAAGACGACGTCGACCCAGGGGGCGCGCTCGACGATCGTCGCGCGGTCCTTCTGCGCGAGGCAGCCGCCGACGGCGATCTGGAACCCGGGCCGCTCGCGCTTCGTCTTGGCCAGGTGGCCCAGGTGGCCGTAGAGCTTCTGGTCGGCGTTCTCGCGCACCGCGCACGTGTTGATCACGATGACGTCGGGGGCGCCGTCGACGGCGGCGGCGTAGCCGGCCTCCTCGAGCGAGCCCCGCAGCCGCTCGGAGTCGTGCACGTTCATCTGGCAGCCGAACGTCTTCACCTCGTAGGTGCGCTGCGGGGCGATCGCGGACATGCCCTCAGCGTACCGAGCGCGCGAGCGGGGCGGACCGCGTGGCCCGCCCCGCTCGTGCTGCCGCGGCCGACTCCCGCCGGCGCGGCGATCAGCCCTGGGTCAGGGTGACGTCGTAGCCGCTGTCGCCGTTGCCGTCGACGCCGGTGAGCTCCATCGTCTCGAGCTGCGCGGTGCCGGTGTACGTGAGGCTCTGGATGTTCTCGATGCCGCCGATGAAGATCGTGATCTGGTCGCCCGCGACCTCCCACGTGTCGCCGGCCTCGTCCCAGTTCTGCCCGTTCCAGTCGTTGAGCAGCACCGTGCCGTCGCCCTCGAGCACGAGATCCATCGTGTTGCCCGCGGCGTCCTCGCCCGACCAGGCGGTGTCGGCGAGGTCGACCGAGGCCGAGCCGGTGTCGCCGCCGTCGCCGGAGGGCGCGGGAGCCTGCGTCTCGGTCGTGGTGCCGCCGCCCATCGGGGGCAGCTGGAAGCAGCCCGTGAGGGCGAGGAGGGAGGCGGCCGCGATGGCCGGGACGGCGAGGATCCTGGTGCTCTTCATGGCTCGAATCTAGCCCTCTCCCAGGAACCGAGACTGGATGCGTCCTGGAGGTCTCCCGGACGCACTGCGGTCACCGGAAGCGCGGGCCCTTCGGCCGCGTGCGCTCGATCGCGACGCGCACGGCGGAGCCTCCGAAGCCCCGCCGCTGCAGCCACCCGGCGAGGCGGCGCTCGGCGGTCTCGTCGTCGAGCGAGCCCATGCGCCGCCGTCGCTCGCCGGCGGCGTCGATCGCCCGCTGCAGCTCGTCGTCGCGATCGGGGTCGTCGAGCACCGCGGGGTCGAGGCCGCGCCGGCGCAGCTCGGCCGAGACGCCGCGCTCACCCAGCTGCTTGCGCTCGCGCAGGCGGTCGGCGAGGTCGCGAGCCAGCTGCGCGTCGTCGACGAGTCCCTCGGCGGCGAGCCGATCGAGCACGCTCGCGCGCACCTCGGGCTCGACGTCGCGGCGCTCGAGGGTGCGATCGAGCTCCTGCCGGCTGGCGGCCCTGCGCCCGAGCGCCCGCAGCGCGATGGAGCGCGCCGACTCCTCGTCGACGCGCTCCACCGGGGCCGCGTCGCCCGGCTCAGCCGCCTCCTCGGGCTCGTCGCGCTGGGCGACCCAGGCGGAGAGCTCGGTGATGGCGGCGAGCCGGTCGCGATCGCTCACGCGCCCTGGCGCTCCTGGCGGCGGGCGTCGAGCGACTCGACGCTGCCCTTGGCGTCGGCTGCGGCGGCCCTGCCCGCGCCGATGCCGAGCTTGGTCAGGATCTGGCGCTCGATGTCGGCCGCGATGTCGGGGTTGTCGATGAGGAACTGCCGGGCCTTCTCCTTGCCCTGCCCCAGCTGGTCGCCGTCGTACGTGAACCAGGCGCCCGACTTGCGGACGATGCCGTGCTCGACGCCGAAGTCGATGAGGCTGCCCTCGCGGGAGATGCCGACGCCGTAGAGGATGTCGAACTCGGCCTGCTTGAAGGGCGGTGCCATCTTGTTCTTGACGACCTTGACGCGCGTGCGGTTGCCGACCGCGTCGGAGCCGTCCTTCAGCGTCTCGATGCGACGGATGTCGAGCCGCACGGACGCGTAGAACTTCAGCGCCTTGCCGCCCGCGGTGGTCTCGGGGCTGCCGAAGAACACGCCGATCTTCTCGCGCAGCTGGTTGATGAAGATCATCGTCGTCTGCGTCTGGTTGAGGCCGCCGGTCAGCTTGCGGAGCGCCTGCGACATGAGGCGGGCCTGCAGGCCCACGTGGCTGTCGCCCATCTCGCCCTCGATCTCGGCGCGCGGCACCAGCGCCGCGACGGAGTCGATGACGATCAGGTCGATCGAGCCTGAGCGGATCAGCATGTCGGCGATCTCGAGCGCCTGCTCGCCCGTGTCGGGCTGGGAGACGAGGAGCGCGTCGATGTCGACGCCGAGCTTCTTGGCGTACTCGGGGTCGAGCGCGTGCTCGGCGTCGATGAAGGCGGCGATGCCGCCGTTGCGCTGGGCGTTGGCGATCGCGTGCAGCGTCAGCGTGGTCTTGCCCGAGGACTCGGGGCCGTAGATCTCGATGATGCGGCCGCGCGGGAGCCCGCCGATGCCGAGTGCGACGTCGAGGGCGATCGAGCCGGTGGGGATGGTGTCGACCGGTGCGCGCTCCTCGCTGCCGAGGCGCATCACCGACCCCTTGCCGAACTGACGGTCGATCTGCGCGAGCGCCGCCTCGAGCGACTTGTCGCGGTCTGCGGGTGTGGGCATTGCCGGCCTTTCCGTTGGTGGTGCGCTCACGCTACGTCCGGCCGCTGACATGCGTGCGGCTCGGGTCGCCACCTGTGGATGACGGCCCCGACGAGCACCTCGAGCCTACGCCCGGATCGAACGAGTCTTCGAACGTTGTCTCGGCGTGTCGCGCGCGGCCCTCAGCGCTGGGGCTCGCGCATCCCTCGCCCGTGCCGGCGGCTCGCCGGGACGTCCTTCGCGTCGCACAGCGCGCGCCACACGTCGCGCGCCGGGACGCCGGCGGCGAGGGCCTCGGCGCCGGTCCGGCCGCCGAGGCTGCCGAGCGTCGTGTCGGTCATCAGCACGGCGCCCAGGGCGCCGAACTCCTCCTCGATCGCGATCTGCAGCTCGCTCGTCCGCATCCGCGGGCCCTCAGCGCACGGCCGAGTCGAACTCCGCCACGAGCTCGTCGGGCAGCGTGTCGGGCACGGTCGAGCCGAGCGGCTCGAGCTCGCTGTAGCCGAGGCCCTCGAGCACCGCCAGGCGGTCGCCCACCTGGTGCAGGATGCTCGACAGCGGCACCTCGAGCGCGTCGGCGACCGACGCGAGGATCTCGCTGGAGGCCTCCTTCTGGCCGCGCTCGACCTCGCTGAGGTAGCCGAGGGCGACCGAGGCGCGCGAGGCGACCTGGCGGAGCGTCCTGCCCTGTCGCAGGCGCACGTCGCGCAGCACGTCGCCGATCTCCTGTCGTACCAGCACCATGGTCTCCCCCTTCACCGTGGTCGGATGCATCAGCCTAGTGGCAGCGATCCCGCCGCCTGCTGAAGCCCTCACGACCTGGACAACGCCAGTGTCACACCGGGCATTCCGCGGCGGGCACTGCTCACTGTGTGGATTCGCTGTGCATCCGGAGGTCGGTGCGCTCGAGCGCAGCGTCGAGGTGCGCGAGGGCCGCCTCGAGCGCGGCGCGCCGCACCTCCTCGCGATCGCCGCGCACGAGGTGCGACGACGACTCGGCGACGAGCCCGCCCACGGTGTCGAGCTCGATGCCGATGTGGAACTCCCCCGGCGCGTGGTCGTCCTGGGCCGCGGGGCCCGCGACCCCCGTGGTCGCCACGCCGATCGTGCAGGCGCCGCGATCGATCGCCGCCAGCTGCCGCACGCCGCGCGCCATCCAGATCGCCACCTCGGGATCGACCGGCCCGCGCTCCTGCAGCAGCCGCGCCGGCACCCGCAGCACCTGCTGCTTCATCTCGGTCGCGTACGCCACGACGCCGAGGCGCAGCACCGACGACGCGCCCGGCGTGCGCACGAGCGTCTCGGCGACGAGGCCGCCCGTGAGCGACTCGGCGACCGCGACGGTCACGCCCCTCGCCGCCGCCCTCGCGACGATCCTCGCTGCGACCGCCTCTGCATCCATCACCGGCTCCTCACCGCGTGCACGACGAACTCCACCCCGGAGTAGATGGTGAGCGCGACCGCGACCGTCATCGTGACGACGCACACCCAGACCGCCCAGTCGCCGAGCCACGCCTGCAGCGGCAGGAGCGCGAGCGGCAGCGCGATCGCCTGCGCCATGGTCTTGGCCTTGCCCGCCCAGTCGGCGGCGATCACGACGTCGCTCGCGACCACGAGCCGGTAGGCGGTGATGCCCCACTCGCGCAGCAGCACGACCGCGGTGATCCACCACGGCAGCTCGCCGAGGATCGACAGCACCACGAAGGCGCTGCCCGTGATCGCCTTGTCGGCGATCGGGTCGATGAGCTTGCCGAAGTCGGTCACGAGCCCGCGCCCGCGCGCGATCTGCCCGTCGACGAAGTCGGTGGCGATGAGCACCGCGAACAGCAGCGCGCCCATCGTGCGCGCGAGGCCGGGCTCTGGGTTGGTGAGCGCAACGGCGATGAACACCGGGGTGAGCAGGATGCGCACGACCGAGATGATGTTCGGCACGCTGGCGACGCTCGCAGGCTCGTCGCCGCGGCGCCAGACGCGACCGCGCCACGGGCTCAGGATCCCCATGGAGGCAGGCTAACGCGTCAGTCGCGGCCCGTGAGCGACCACGCGTCGTCGTCGCCGCCCTCGGCCTCGACGACCTCGAGCCCGTCGCGATTCGCCTCGTCGAAGGGGTCGGCGTACCGGTCGTCGGTCTCGACCCACGCGCCCTCGTCGTCGTCGGATGCGTCGGCGGGCTCGGGCGCGGCAGGCGCGGCGGCCGCGACGGGCGGCGCGGCGGGTGCGGCCGGCGCGGCGGCCGGCGCCGGGCCCTCCCCGCGCAGCGAGGCGAGCACGGCGGCGAGGCCGTCCGGCGGCACGAGCACGTCGCGCGCCTTCGAGCCCTCGGACGGGCCGACGATCTCGCGGGACTCGAGCAGGTCCATGAGGCGACCGGCCTTCGCGAACCCGACCCGCAGCTTGCGCTGCAGCATCGAGGTGGAGCCGAACTGCGTCGAGACGACGAGCTCGGCGGCCGCGCAGAGGTCCTCGAGGTCGTCGCCGATGTCGCTGTCGATCTCGCGCTTCTCGGCGACCTCGGCGACGTCGTCGCGGTACTCGGGCTGCGCCTGCCCGGTGACGTGCTGCACGACGCGCTGGATCTCGGCCTCGTCGACCCACGCGCCCTGCACGCGCATCGCCTTGTTCGCGCCCATGGGCAGGAACAGCCCGTCGCCCTGGCCGATGAGCTTGTCGGCGCCCGGCTGGTCGAGGATGACGCGCGAGTCGGTCACCGAGGAGACCGCGAACGCGAAGCGCGAGGGCACGTTGGCCTTGATGAGGCCGGTCACCACGTCGACGGAGGGGCGCTGCGTCGCGAGCACGAGGTGGATGCCGGCCGCGCGCGCGAGCTGCGTGATGCGCACGATGGAGTCCTCGACGTCGCGCGGCGCCACCATCATGAGGTCGGCGAGCTCGTCGACGACGACCAGCAGGTACGGGTAGGGCTTGAGCGTGCGCTGGCTGCCGGCGGGCAGCACGATCTCGTCGGCGCGCACCGCCTTGTTGAAGTCGTCGATGTGCTTGTAGCCGAACGACGCGAGGTCGTCGTACCGCATGTCCATCTCCTTCACGACCCACTGCAGCGCCTCGGCGGCCTTCTTGGGGTTCGTGATGATGGGCGTGATGAGGTGCGGCACGCCCTGGTACGCGGTGAGCTCGACGCGCTTCGGGTCGACGAGCACCATCCGCACGTCGGCCGGGCTCGCCCGCATCAGCAGGCTCGTGATCATCGAGTTGACGAACGACGACTTGCCGGAGCCGGTGGAGCCGGCCACGAGCAGGTGCGGCATCTTCGCGAGGTTCGCGACGACGTAGCCGCCCTCGACGTCCTTGCCGATGCCGATCGTCATCGGGTGCTTCGAGTCGGCGGCCGCGCGCGAGCGCAGCACGTCGCCGAGCTTGACGGTCTCGCGGTCGGGGTTCGGGATCTCGATGCCGATCGCCGACTTGCCGGGGATGGGCGAGAGGATGCGCACCTCGTTCGAGGCGACGGCGTACGAGAGGTTCTTCGACAGGGCGGTGACGCGCTCCACCTTGACGCCCGGCGCGACCTCGATCTCGTAGCGGGTGACGGTCGGGCCGCGCGAGAAGCCGGTGACCTTCGCGTCGACGTTGAACGAGCCGAGCACCTGGGTGATCGCGGCGACGATGTCGTCGTTGGCCTGCGACCGCGCGCGGGGCGGGTCGCCCTGGCCGAGCGACGCGATCGACGGGAGCCGGTAGGGGCGCTCGCGCGCGGGGGCGGGGGCCGCGGCGGGCGGCGCCGCCGGCGCCTCGGCGACCTCGCCGGTGTGGCGGCGCATCGCCTCCTCCGCCTGCTCGAGCGAGGCGAGCACGGCGGTCGCGTAGTCGTCGTGCTCGTCGGGCGCCGGGGTCGCCGCGGGCAGCGGCTCGGGCGTCGACGCCGGCACCTCGTCGACGCGCGTGGTCGGCTGGTCGCGGTCGATGAGCACGGGCGTGTCGTAGGCCGGGTCGACCTCGCGCCAGGTGGCGTTGCGGCGCCAGAACGGCAGCGCGTCGGGATCGTCGTCGACCGGCTCGTCGTCGGCGGCGTCGGCCGCCTCGGCGCGGGCGAGCTCCTTCGCCTCCTTGCGCGCGCGGCGGGCCTCCTCGCGCTCCTCGGCGCTCGCGGTCTCGACGCCGAAGAGGTAGCCGTAGAGCTCGACGAGGCGCTCGGGGATGCGGTTGGGCGCCGTGCGGGTGATGACGAGCACGGCGAGCAGGGCCACGAGGCCGCAGACGATGCCCGCGCCGATCGGGGTCAGCAGCGCCGCGAGCGGCGCCGAGGCGACCCAGCCGAGGATGCCGCCCGCGTCGGCGAGCGCCGGCATGCCCTGCGACGCATCCGGCATGCCCAGCACCACGTGGCACAGGCCCGCCACCGAGATCAGCAGCAGGGCGAGGCCCACGCCGACGCGGCCGTTGTCGCTGACGGAGGCGGGGTGGCGGAACATCCACAGCGCGAGCAGCACGAAGACCACGGGCAGCGCGATCGCGACCTGGCCGAAGAGCCCGCCCCACGTGTAGGCCGAGATCGCCTGGGCGACCGGGTTCGCGGGCAGGATCCACTCGACCACGGCGCCGAGCACGGCGAGGATCGTGAGGAAGAAGGGCACGCCGTCGCGGCGCTCCTCCTTGGCGAGCGACTCGCGGCCGAACACGCGCGCGGCGGCGCCGGTCGCGTGCGCGAGCCCCATCCAGGCGCGCTGCCCGACGCCGGGGCCGGTCTCCTCGAACGTCGGCTGCACCGTCGTCGCGCGCGTCTGGCGCTGCGTCTTGGCGGTGCTCGCGGTCGACTTCCCCTTGGGCTGCGGGCGCGTCGGCTTGGTGCTCGTGGACATGCGCACACCCTAGATCGAGGCGGCGACAGGGACGGGGAGGCGCTCCGCGCCTCCCCGATCCCGCGGTCTACGCCTCGATGACGACGGGGATGATCATCGGGCGGCGACGGATGCGCGTGCCGACCCAGCGGCCGACCGTGCGGCGCACGACCTGCTGGTACTGGTGCTGGTCGCGCACGCCCTGCTCGCCGGCCTCGGCGAGCGCCTTGATGATCTTGGGGCGGATGTCGTCGAAGACCTTGTCGTCCTCGGCGAAGCCGCGCGCGTGGATCTCGGGCCCGACGATGACCTTGCCCGTCTGCGGCTCGAGCGCGATGAAGATCGAGATGAAGCCCTCCTCCGCGAGGATGCGGCGGTCCTTCAGGTCGGCCTCGTCGATGCGGCCGACGGAGGAGCCGTCGACGTAGACGAAGCCGATCTCGAGCTGTCCGGCGACGCGGATCTCGTGGTCCTTGAGATCCCAGACGGTGCCGTTCTCGCCGACCATCGCGCGCTCGCGCGGCACGCCGGTGTCGATCGCGAGCTGCGCGGCCGCGTGCAGGTGGCGGTACTCGCCGTGCACGGGGATGACGTTGCGCGGGCCGAGGATGTTGTAGCAGTACAGCAGCTCGCCGGCGGAGGCGTGGCCCGAGACGTGCACCTTCGCCGAGCCCTTGTGCACGACCTTCGCGCCGAGCTGCATGAGGCCGTTGATGATGCGGAAGACGGCGTTCTCGTTGCCGGGGATGAGGCTCGAGGCGAGGATGACGGTGTCGTCCTCCCCCACCTCGATGCGGTGCTCGCCGTTGACGATGCGGCTCAGGACCGCCATCGGCTCGCCCTGCGACCCGGTCGACATGAAGACGACCTGCTCGCGCGGCATCCCCTCGGCCTTCTTCTGGTCGACGACGATGCCGTCCGGCACCTTCAGGTAGCCCAGGTCGGCGGCGATGCCCATGTTGCGCACCATCGAGCGGCCGACGAACGCGACCTTGCGGCCGTTCTCGGCGGCGGCGTCGAGCACCTGCTGCACGCGGTGCACGTGGCTCGAGAACGACGCGACGACGACGAGACCGGTCGTCTTCGCGATGACCTGCGAGATGACGGGGCCGATCTCGCGCTCGGGAGCCGTGAACCCGGGGACGTCGGCGTTCGTGGAGTCGACCAGGAACGCATCCACCCCCTCCTCGCCGAGCCGCGCGAAGGCGCGCAGGTCGGTGATGCGGTCGTCGAGCGGCAGCTGGTCCATCTTGAAGTCGCCCGTGTGGAGCACGAGGCCCGCGCGGGTGCGGATCGCGACCGCGAGGGCGTCGGGGATGGAGTGGTTGACCGCGATGAACTCGGTCTCGAACGGGCCGAGCTGCTCCTTCTCGCCCTCGCGCACCGTGTGCGTGTAGGGCTTGATGCGGTGCTCCTTGAGCTTCGCCTCGACGAGCGCGAGCGTGAGCTGCGAGCCGAGCAGGGGGATGTCGGCCTTGAGGCGCAGGAGGTACGGCACGGCGCCGATGTGGTCCTCGTGGCCGTGCGTGAGCACGAGGCCGACGACGTCGTCGAGGCGGTCGCGGATGGGGCCGAAGTCGGGCAGGATCAGGTCGACGCCGGGCTGGTGCTCCTCGGGGAAGAGCACGCCGCAGTCGACGATGAGCAGCTTGCCGTCGAGCTCGTAGACCGTCATGTTGCGGCCGACCTCGCCGAGGCCGCCGAGCGGGAAGATGCGGAGCGTGCCTGCCTCGAGCGGGGCGGGCTGGGTGATGGCCGTCAATGGGCCTCCTTCATGTGGGGCTCGCCCGCGGTGTGCCGGGGTCGAGCGGATGTGGTGGGGTGCGCGCACCTCGCGCGCTCTGTGGTCTGCGTGGGCCGTCGCCCTATCGGGTGGTGCCGTGCACCTTGGGCAGCGCGCCGCCGGCCGCCGCGTTGCGGTCGGGCCGGAAGCGGCTCAGGTCGAGGCCGTCGACGCCCCGGACGAGGGCGATCTCGTCCTCGATGAGGGCCGCCTCGGTGTCCTCGGGGCCGACGAGCGGCAGGCGCACGCGCGGGCTGCCGATGCGGCCGAGGCCGTGGAGGATGTACTTCGTCGCGACGGTGCCGGGCACGTGCGTCATCGTCGCACGCACGAGCGGCTCGAGCGCCTTGTGCTGCGCCTGGGCCGTCGCGAGGTCGCCCTCGTTCACCGCGTCGATCATGGTGCGGTACGGGCGCGGGGCGATGTTGGCGGTGACGCCGATGAGCCCGGAGGCGCCGATCGCGAGGTGCGGCAGCACGTTGGCGTCGTCGCCCGAGAAGTAGAGCAGGTCGGTCTGGTTGAGCACGCGGCTCACCTCGGCGAAGTCGCCCTTGGCGTCCTTCACGGCGAGGATGTTCGGGTGCTTCGCCGCGCGGAGCAGCGTCTCGTAGCGGATCGGGATGCCTGCGCGGCCGGGGATGTCGTACAGGATGACCGGCAGGTCGGTCGCGTCGGCGATCATCCGGAAGTGCGTGAGGATGCCCGCCTGCGTGGGCTTGTTGTAGTACGGCGTGACGATCATGACGCCGTCGGCGCCCGCCTGCTCCGCCTGCCGGTAGAGGTCCATCGCGTGCGCGGTCTCGTTGGAGCCGCCGCCCTGGATGATCTTCGCCCGGTCGCCGGCGACGGCCTTCGCCACCTCGACGAGCTTGATCTTCTCGGGGTCGGTGAGCGTGGAGGTCTCGCCGGTGGTGCCGGAGACGACGATGCCGTCGGCGCCGTGCGTGACGACGTCGTCGATGAGCCGCTCGACGTCGTCCCAGTCGACCTCGCCGTCGGCGCCCATCGGGGTCACGAGCGCGACGAGCACCTGGCCGAAGGGATTGGGGTTCACTCCCCCAGGCTATCGGGTGCACGTCCCAGGTGGCGGCAGGGGCCTCAGCCGTCGCCACGCTGGGTGTGACCGAATCGTTACCGTGCCGAGCCGCGCACAGCTGAGGGTTCTTCATAGGATCGCGCTGACCCCCGTCGTGCAGCCCCCATGCTGCCCCTCGCAGCTAGGACAGCCATGCGCGCTCTCGTCGCCCTCGCCGCCTCCCTCGCGCTCGTCGCGACCGGCCTGACCACGGCGGCGGCGCCCGCCGAGGCGTTCGAGGCGCACCGCCTCGAGGGACCGGACCGCTGGACGACGGCGGTCGAGGTCGACCGCGCCATGGACGCTGCCGGCGGGCCGGTCTTCCTCGCGAACGGCCAGAAGTTCCCGGACGCCCTCTCCGCGGCCCCCGTCGTCGCCGCTGAGGGCGGCCACCTGCTGCTCACCGCCCAGCAGGCGCTGCCGGGCGTGGTCGCGGAGCGCATCGCCGAGCTCGCCCCCAGCGAGATCGTGATCGTCGGCTCCGAGGCCTCGATCTCCGACGCGGTCGTCCAGCAGGCCGTGGCCGCTGCCGAGCGCGGCGGAAGCCGCGCCGAGGTGGCGCGGCTCGGCGGCGCCGGCCGCGTGGAGACGTCGCTCCTGCTGCTCGAGCGGCTCGAGCGCAGCGGGCCGGTGGACGAGATCTGGATCGCGTCCGGGTCGAAGTTCCCCGACGCCCTCGTCGCGGCGTCCGTCGCCGGTCGTCACCACCAGGCCGTCGTGCTCGACCACCACGGCAGCACTCCCGCCGCGGCCGAGGCGTGGCTGGCGACCGTGGCGTCGTCGGTCGAGGGCCGGCACCTCTCCATCGCGGGCGGCGAGCCCTCTGTCAGTGCGGCGGATGCGCTCGGCCTCGAGCGCGTGGGAGCGGCATCGGTCGCGCGGTTCGCGGGACGCGATCGCTACGACACCGCGCGCGAGATCAACGCGGCGTGGAGCGACGAGCAGTCGCCCGTGATGCTGCTCGCCACGGGGCAGGACTTCCCGGACGCCCTCGCCGGGGCGGCGCTCTCGGCGATGTCGAACGCCCCGATGTTCCTCACCCCGAACGGCTGCCATGCGGCCATCACGCCCATGCTGCGCGATCGCGCGGACCAGCTGGGAGTCGAGGCCGTCGTGGGCCTGGGAAGCTCGGCGACGGTCAGCGACGCCGCCCTGCGGCTCGAGCCGTGCACTACGTCGCTGCGGCAGCAGATCGCGCAGGTGTACGGGGCCTTCCCGGCACAGCAGCACTCCGGCACCGGGCCCCGGGTCATCGACCTCGGCCGCAGCATCAGCTACGCCCAGGTGATCGCGCGCATCGAGGGCAGCGGTTCGGTCTTCATCCATGCGCTCGACCGGGACCGGGGGCACCTCGACACCATCGGCGGGGGCTGGGCGCCCTACCGGGGCACGTCGCTGCTGGCGCCGTACGGGGGCCCATCGCCCGCCCGGTACCTGCGCGTCGAGGCGCAGGGGTCGTGGACGCTCGAGGTGCGGGACCTGACCAACGCCCCGGTGCTGTCCGGCTCCGCAACCGGCTCCTCCGACGCCGTGCTGCTGCGGATGGGACCCGAGGCGACGCTGACGGTGAGCAGCGGCGGCTCCACCCGCACGACCGGCATCCGTCAGCTGTACGGCTACTGGCAGTCGCAGGAGCCGTTCGCCGTGGGGACGCAGTTCCCGAGCTCGGCCCCGATCGCCGGCGGCCTCTCGGTCATCGGCGTGCGCGCCATGACGGACAGCAGCTGGGCGCTCTCCGTCCGCTGAGCGGCGTCAGCGGACGCGCTCGAGCGTGCGGTAGCGGTAGCGCAGGCCCGTGCGGCTGACGTGCCACCCCTCCGCCGGATCGCGCGCGACCAGCCGCCACGACGCATCCGCACCCTCCGTCGTGGCGTCGGGCGCGGTCGTGTCGCCGGATGCGTCGAGGTCGATGTCGGTGATCTCGAGCCGGTCGGCGAGGTGCATGGCATCGCGGTAGACGCGTCCGCCGCCGACGACCCACGCCTCGTCGCCGAGCTCTGCGGCGACCTCGAGCGCGCGCTCGAGGCTCGGCACGACGCGGGCGCCGGGAGCGACGTAGTCGCGGTCGGAGGTGATGACGATGTTGTCGCGGCCGGGCAGCGGGCGGAAGCGCTCGGGGAAGGACTCCCAGGTGCGTCGCCCCATCACCACCGGGTGGCCCATCGTGATCGCCTTGAAGCGCGCCATGTCCTCGGGCAGCCGCCACGGCATGTCGCCGGCCTCGCCGATGACGCCGCCGCGCGCCTCGGCCCAGATCATGCCGAGCATCAGACGGCGACCGGTGCCTTGATGGCCGGGTGGTGCTGGTAGCCGACCACCTCGAGGTCGTCGTACTCGACGTCGAAGATCGACGCGCGGTGGGTCTTCAGGCGCAGCGTCGGGAGCGGGAACGGCTCGCGCGAGAGCTGCTCGGCGACCTGCTCGACGTGGTTGTCGTAGATGTGGCAGTCGCCGCCGGTCCAGATGAAGTCGCCGACCTCGAGGCCCGTCTGGTCGGCGACGAGGTGCGTGAGCAGCGCGTAGCTGGCGATGTTGAACGGCACGCCGAGGAACATGTCGGCCGAGCGCTGGTACAGCTGGCACGAGAGCCGGCCGTCGGCGACGGAGAACTGGAAGAGGGCGTGGCACGGCGCGAGCGCCATCTCGGGGATGTCGGCGGGGTTCCACGCGGAGACGATGAGGCGCCGCGAGTCGGGGTTGCGGCGGATCTCGTCGATCACCTGCTGGATCTGGTCGATGGTGCCGCCGTCGGGCGTCGGCCACGAGCGCCACTGCACGCCGTAGACGGGGCCCAGCTCGCCGTCCGCAGCCGCCCACTCGTCCCAGATCGTGACGCCGCGCTTCTGCAGCCAGCGCACGTTGGAGTCGCCGCGCAGGAACCACAGCAGCTCGAGCGCGATCGACTTGAAGTGCACGCGCTTCGTCGTGATGAGCGGGAAGCCCTCCGACAGGTCGTAGCGCAGCTGGCGGCCGAACACCGAGCGGGTGCCGGTGCCGGTGCGGTCGCTCTTGTGCTCGCCGTGCGCGAGCACGTCGGCGAGGAGCTCCTCGTAGGGGTGCGTCATCGTGCCTCCAGGCTCTCAGTCTTCCGCAGCGCGATCGCCTTCCGCGCAGCCATGCGCGCGCGCCGCCGATCGCGTGCCGCGTCGTACGCCATCGACAGGCGCAGCCACGAGCGCCACGACTCCGGGTGCGCCTCGACGTCGGCCTTCGCGACCGGGAACGCCTGCTCGGCGGCGTCGCGCTCGGCGCGACCCGACGGCGTGCCCGGCAGCGGCGCGGGCATGCCGCCCTCGTCGGCGAGCTGCCGGGTCGCGCGCTCGAGCTGCAGCCCGAAGACCACCTCGCGCACGAGCGCCCACGCGCCGACGAGGAACGTCGCGACGAGCGCGACGCCGACGGCGATCGCGACGGGCTCGCCCGAGGCGAGGAAGCGCACCGCGCGGTCGCCGGCGAGCACGACGTAGAGCGCGAGCACGGCGGCCATCGCGAGCGCGGCCCACTTGCGCGTCGCGGTGCGAGCCGCGGGGCGCTCGGTCACGCGAGCCCCAGCAGGTCGCCGATGCCGACGGTGACGCCGGGTCGCGCGTCGGCGCGCAGCGCCAGCAGGATGCCGGCCGAGTAGGAGTCGCTCGAGGTCGTGTCATGACGGATCGTCAGGGTCTCGCCGACGCCGCCGAAGATGACCTCCTGCCGCGCCACGACGCCCGGCAGCCGGATCGCATGGACCGGCACGCCCGCGACGATCGCGCCACGGCCCGGCTCGTCGGGCGTCGCGGGGTGGAAGCCGCGCACGGCGCCGATCGCCTCGGCAGTGCGCGTGGCGGTGCCGCTCGGCGCGTCGCGCTTGCGGTCGTGGTGCGCCTCGACGACCTCGACCGCGGCGAAGTGCTGCGCCGCGATCGTCGCGAGGTGCGTCTCGAGCACGCTGCCGAGCGAGAAGTTGGGGACGATGCGGATGCGCTCGGCACCGCGGGCGCGCAGCGCCTCGATGCGCTCATGGGTCCAGCCGCTCGTGCCGACCACCGCCGGCACGCCCGCGGCGACCGCCGCCTCGACGAGCTGCTGGCTCGCGCCGAGCACGGTCGCGTCGAAGACGACGTCGAGCCCGTCGAGGTCGAGCCCCTCGCGCACGTCGAGCTCGACCGGCTCGAGGTCGTCGGCCTCCTGGGCGAGCCGCAGCGCGAGCGATCCGAGCCTGCCGGTGGAGCCTGCGATGCCGATGCGGGTGGGGCCTGCCATGCCCTCCAGCCTACGGCGAGGAGCGTGCCCGGCCCGCCCGTAGAGTGGCACCGTGGCAGTCACGATCGCTCCCGAGGACCCCGCCTCCGCCGTCGCGCAGGGGCTGCTCGACGCCTACTTCGCCGACCGGGCGATCACCTTCGTCGGCGGGCAGTACCGCCCGAAGCCGGCCGACCCCGCGACGCTCCGCGCCCCCGACGGAGCCTTCCTCGTCGCCTGGAGCGGCGACGAGGCGGTCGGATGCGGTGCGCTGCGACGGCTCGGACCGTCGCGCTTCGAGGTCAAGCACCTCTACGTCGCCCCCGCCGGCCGCGGGCAGGGCACCGGCGCCGCGCTGCTCGCGGCGCTCGAGGCGCGCGCCGCCGAGCTCGGCGCGACGGAGGTCGTGCTCGACACGAACAGCGCGCTCGAGGTGGCGAACCGCCTCTACACGACCCGAGGCTACGCATCCGTGCCCGCCTACAACGACAACCCGAACGCGACGACCTGGTTCCTGAAGCCGCTGGGCTGAGGTGCCGCGGCCGCCATCGAGTGGCGGCTTCCAGCATCGAGTGGCGGCTCCCGTCATCGAGTGGCGGCTCGCTTCCCTCGGTCGGAGCGGCACCAGGCACGGCGCCACTCGATCGCGCACGGCGCCACTCGATCGCCGGCGGCGCCACTCGATCGCCCAAGGCGCCACTCGATCGCGCGACGCGCCACTCGATCGCGCGAGGCGCCACTCGATCGCGGGAGGCGCCACTCGGCGCCGCGGGTGCCGCGGCTAGTACGGCTGCGGGATCGGGAGGCCCGTGCGGTCCTCCGGCGGCAGGTGGCCGAGGTCGTTGTGCACGACGAGCTGCGGCGGCTTGCCCGAGCGGCGGCGGATGATCGTCAGGCCGCAGTTGGCCTGGTTGAGGCCCATCCACTGCCAGCTGGGCGACTGCATGACCTCGCGCACGAACCAGCCGATGACGAAGTTGTGGGTGATGAGCAGCTCGTTGAGGTCGCCGCGCGACGGGCGCAGCCAGTGCTCGGCGGCGTCGTGCATCTGCGCGGCACCCGCCTCGGCCTCGGCGGGACGCACGCTCTCGAGGAAGCGGTGGAAGCCCACGGGCGTGTCGGGCTCGAGGCCCGAGGGGATGCAGTCGAGCAGCAGCGACGAGCGCTCGAACTCGACCGCGGGCAGTCGCTCCCCCATGATCGCGGCGGTCTCGGTGGCGCGCTGCAGCGGCGAGGTCCACGCGTGGTCGAAGTCGATGCCCGAGAGCCGCTGCGCGATCGCGTGCGCCTGCCGCACGCCGCGCCCGGAGAGCCGGCCGTCCTCGACGCCGTGCTCCGCATCGAGCTGCTCCCCATGTCGGACCAGGTAGAGCAGGTGCGCCATCGTTCCTCCGGCGGGCGCAGCATCGCGCCCCGTCGTGGGCGCGCGGACGCGCCGTCGTTCGCTGTCAGTGAGCGGCCGCCGCCGCTCCGTCCACCCTACCCGCCGTGGGGGACACGGCGAGCGCGTCGAGGCCGTCCGGCACCTGGCCGACGGCCGCGATCGAGCGGGGTCCGGATGCGAGCTGCGCGGCCAGGGCGCGCACGTCGGCGTCGGTGACGCGCTCGATGCGCTCGAGGGTGGCGTCGATGTCGAGGAACTCGCCGAGCGTCAGCTCGGCCCGGCCGAGGCGCGACATGCGCGTGTCGGTGTCCTCGAGCGCGAGCGCGGAGCCGCCCGCGAGCTGCCCCTTCGCGCGGCGCAGCTCGTCGTCGTCGACGCCCTCGGCGAGGCGCTCGAGCTCGCCCACCATGAGGCCGGCCACCTCGAGCGTCTTGCGGGGCGCGCACGCGGCGGCCATGCCCATGAGCCCCGCGTCGGCGTAGCCGGAGGCGAACGAGTAGACCGAGTAGGCGAGGCCGCGCTTCTCGCGGATCTCCTGGAACAGCCGCGACGACATGCCGGCGCCGAGCACCGCGTTCAGCACCGCCATGGCGCTGCGCCGCTCGTCGGTGGCCACGAGGCCGGGCGTGCCGAGCATGAGGTTGACCTGCTCGAGCGGGCGCTGCACGAGGGCGAGCCCGCCGGCCGCGTAGCCCTCGCCGCTGCCCGTGCGGCGGGGCCGCGGGACGGCATCGGCGAGCGACCAGCCGTAGCGGGTGAGCGCGAGCTGCAGCTGCTCGACGACCGCGTCGTGGTCGACGGCGCCCGCGATGGTGACGACGAGGTCGCGCGCCGCGTAGTGCTCGCGGTAGTGCTCGTGCACGCGGTCGCGCGAGACGGCCCGGATCGACTCGGGCGTGCCGCCGATGGGGCGGCCGAGCGGCGCCTGCTCGCCGTGCACGAGCTCGCTCAGGCGCTCCCCCGCGACGTCGCCCGGGTCGTCGTCGGCCATCGCGAGCTCCTCGAGGATGACCTCGCGCTCGTGCTCGAACTCGTCGGCGTCGAGCAGCGACGACGTGACCATGTCGGCGAGCACGTCGATGGCCATCGGCAGGTCGCGGTCGCGCACCTTCGCGTAGTAGCAGGTGTGCTCCTTGGCCGTGAGCGCGTTGTGCTCGCCCCCGACCTCGTCGAACGCCACCGCGATGTCGAAGGCGGTGCGCGTCGGGGTGCCCTTGAAGAGCAGGTGCTCGAGGAAGTGCGTCGCGCCGCGCGCGTCGCCCGGCTCGTCGCGCGATCCGACGGGCACCCAGAAGCCGACCGACGCGCTCAGCGCGCCCGGCACCTGCTCGGTGAGCACGCGCACGCCGCTCGGCAGCACGCTGCGGCGCACGACGGCGCCGCCGGCGGCGGCGATGGCGATCTCGGGAGTCTCGAGCGGGAGGGCGACGGCAGGCATCCGTCCAGTCTACGAGCCGCCCGGAGACGACGGATGCCCCCACCCGGCGGGGTGGGGGCATCCGAGCGTCGTGCGCTACTCGGCCGAGTCTGCCGAGACCGACGACTCCGCGGAGCCGTCCGCCGCGACGGGGGCGACCGGCGCCGACTCGTCGACGACCTCGAGCGAGAGCTTGCCGCGGTCGTCGATCTTCGTGATCTCGACCTGGATCTTCTGACCCACCGAGACGACGTCCTCGACGCTCTCGATGCGCTTGCCGCCGTTGAGCGCGCGCATGGCGGTCACGTGCAGCAGGCCGTCGCGACCCGGCATCAGCGAGACGAACGCGCCGAACGACGCGATCTTCACGACGGTGCCGAGGAAGCGCTCGCCGACCTCGGGGTTCGAGGGGTTGGCGATCGCGTTGACCGCGGAGCGCGCGGCCTCGGCCGACGGCCCGTCGACGGCGCCGATGTAGACGGTGCCGTTGTCCTCGATCGAGATCTGGGCGCCCGTGTCGTCCTGGATCTGGTTGATCGTCTTGCCCTTCGGGCCGATCAGCTCGCCGATCTTGTCGACCGGGATCTGCACGCTGATGACGCGCGGCGCGGTGGGCGCCATCTCGTCGGGGGCGTCGATGGCGGCGTTGAGGACCTCGAGGATCTTCGTGCGCGCCTCCTTCGCCTGCGTCAGTGCGCTCGTCAGCACCGAGGCCGGCAGGCCCGAGAGCTTCGTGTCGAGCTGGATGGCCGTGATGAACTCCGGCGTGCCGGCGACCTTGAAGTCCATGTCGCCGAGCGCGTCCTCGGCGCCGAGGATGTCGGTGAGCGCCGCGTAGCGGGTCTCGCCGTCGACCGTGTCGCTGACGAGGCCCATCGCGATGCCCGCGACGGGCGCCTTGAGCGGCACGCCGGCGTTCAGCAGCGCGAGGGTCGACGCGCAGACCGAGCCCATCGACGTCGAGCCGTTCGAGCCCAGCGCCTCCGAGACCTGGCGGATCGCGTACGGGAAGTCCTCCCGGCTCGGCAGCACGGGCACGAGCGCGCGCTCGGCCAGGGCGCCGTGGCCGATCTCGCGGCGCTTCGGGCTGCCGACGCGGCCCGTCTCGCCCGTCGAGTACGGCGGGAAGTTGTAGTTGTGCATGTAGCGCTTCGACGTGACCGGGCTCAGCGAGTCGATCTGCTGCTCGAGCTTCAGCATGTTCAGGGTCGTGATGCCCATGATCTGCGTCTCGCCGCGCTGGAAGATCGCGGAGCCGTGCACGCGCGGCACGACCGCGACCTCGGCGTCGAGCGGACGGATGTCGGCCAGGCCGCGGCCGTCCATGCGGACCTGCTCGGAGAGGATGCGTCCGCGGACGACCTCCTTCGTCACGGCCTTGTAGGCGCCCGAGACCTGCGTCGCGACGACGGCCTCCAGCTCGCCGCGCTCGATGCGCGCATTGATCTCCTGCTTGACCTGCTCCTTGAGCTGGTCGTCGGCGTCCTGGCGCTCGAGCTTGCCGGCGATCCGGTAGACCTCCGACAGGCGCTCCTGCGCGACCTCGCGGACGGCGACGAGCGCCTCCTCCGAGTACGGCGGGAACAGCGGGTACTGCTGCGTCTCCTTGGCGGCGGTCTTGGCGACCTCGGCCTGCGCGGCGACGAGCTGCTTGATGAACGGCTTCGAGGCCTCGAGGCCCTGCGCGACGATCTCCTCGGTCGGCTTCACGGCGCCGCCCTGGATGAGCTCCCAGGCGTTGTCGGTGGCCTCGGCCTCGACCATCATGATCGCGACGTCCTCGACGCCGGCGGCGTCGGTGACCACGCGGCCGGCGACGACCATGTTGAACACGGCCTGCTCGAGCTGCGAGTGCTTGGGGAAGGCGACCCACTGGCCGTCGATGAGCGCGACGCGCACGCCGCCGATCGGGCCGTCGAACGGCAGGCCCGAGAGCTGCGTCGACATGGACGCGGCGTTGATCGCGAGCGCGTCGTAGATCTCGTCGGGCTCGATGGCGAGCACGGTGACGACGACCTGCACCTCGTTGCGGATGCCCTCCACGAACGACGGGCGCAGCGGCCGGTCGATGAGGCGGCACGTGAGGATCGCGTCGGTCGAGGGGCGGCCCTCGCGGCGGAAGAACGAGCCGGGGATGCGGCCCGCGGCGTACATGCGCTCCTCGACGTCGACGGTGAGCGGGAAGAAGTCGAAGTGGTCCTTCGGCTGCTTGGAGACGCTCGTGGCGCTCAGCAGCATCGTCTCCTCGTCGATGTATGCGACCGCGGCGCCCTGCGCCTGCTGCGCGAGGCGGCCGGTCTCGAAGCGGACGGTGCGGGTGCCGAAGCGGCCGTTGTCGAGGACGGCTTCGGCGAATGTGATCTCTGGACCCTCCATAGGGTCACTCCTCTCGTGGGCGCGCGGACGCGCTGTCGATATCGCGATCGACGGGCGAGGAGGTGGTCATCAGTGGAGGAGGTCGAAGCTCCGCTTCGGCATCCTCCACCAACGACCAGCCCCGTGGCTCTCGTCTGCGGATGCGCGATCGGCTGCGAAGAACTGCTGCAGCCTCGACGATGCTATCAGCCGGGCCCGAGATGCCAGGGAGGCGCCGAGGCGCACCAGGTCCCTGAGCACGACGAAGGGCCGCCCCTCGCGGGACGGCCCTTCGGGAACGCTGGGAAGGCTATCGGCGAAGGCCGAGGCGCTCGATCAGCGAGCGGTAGCGCTCGATGTCGACGTCGGACAGGTAGCCGAGCAGACGACGACGCTGACCGACGAGCAGCAGCAGGCCACGACGCGAGTGGTGGTCGTGCTTGTGCTCCTTCAGGTGCTCCGTGAGGTCCTTGATGCGGCGCGACAGCATCGCGACCTGCACCTCGGGGCTCCCGGTGTCGCCCTCGTGCGTGGCGTACTCCTCGATGATGGCCTTCTTGACCTCTGCGTTCAGGCTCATGTGGACCCCTCTCTGCTCACAGCGCGGTGCCCGTGCGGGATGCACGAGCGCTCTCTGTCCGCGGCCGATGTACGGCAACTGGCCAAGACTACCAGGTCAGCGGCGCACCGGCCATCGGGCGTCGAGCTCGCCGAAGCGCTGCACGCGTCCGCCGACCGGTGCCGCCACCGCCTGGCCGTGCGACAGCTGCACCGGCTGCCCCATCGCGGCGGCCGCCATCGAGCGGCGGTGGTGCATGAGGTCGCCGAGCAGCGCCGTCTCGTCGGCGGCGTGGCCGGAGCCCGTGCGGCCGACGAGCGCGCGCTGGCGGTGGTTGGCGAGCTTCGTCGCGGTCTGGATGTAGTGGTGCATCGACCGCCGCACGCCGCGGCGCTTCGCCCAGTCCATGAGCGAGGCGCGGCCGTCGCCGCTCGAGAGTCGCTCGACCTCCTCGCGGGTGAACCAGCCGGCGCGCCCGTAGTCGTCGAGGCGGAGCCGCGTGAGCCGCACCTCCTGGCGCAGCAGGAGCCAGACCGCGACCGCGGCGAGCGCGCACAGCGGCACCTGCACGACGAGGTAGTAGACGAAGAAGCCGACGGTGCCGCCAGGCACCCACCAGCTCGCCGAGTTCCACAGCGCGTGCAGCGCGGCGGACACGAGCCAGCCCGCCGGGAAGGCGACGAGGATCCACCACCGGCTGCGCAGCCTCGCCGCGAAGCCGAGCGCGAGCCCGATCCCGACCGCCGTGAAGATCGCGTGCGTGAGCGGGCTCATGATGCCGCGCAGGAAGAAGATGAACGAGCCGTCGCCCGACTCGGCGAGCGACGTGCCGAAGTAGAGGATGTTCTCGGTGAACGCGAATCCCGCTGCCGACAGCGCCGCGAAGACGACGCCGTCGACCGGCCCGTCGAACGTGCGCCGGAAGAACAGGAACATGATGACGACCGGGATCGCCTTCCAGAGCTCCTCCACCACCGGCGCCTGGATGACGGTCGCGTAGAACTCGAACTCCTCCTGCGAGCGCAGCAGCGGCACGACGAGCGGCTGCAGCACCCACTCGTTGAGCGCGAGCGTCAGCAGCACCGCCGCGACACCGCCCCACAGGCCCGCGAACCACATCGCCACCCGCGGCTCGGGCTCCCACCGGTCGATCGCGACGACCGCCCAGATGACGAAGCCGAGCGGCACGAGCGCCATGACGCCGGAGACGGCGACGAGCAGCGGGTTGCCGATCGCGCCGCCGAGCACGAAGATCACGCCGAACGAGGCGAGCGCGAGCACCGCGATGCCGATGATGCCGACGATCAGCCCGACGTTCGGGCCCTCCCGTCGGCGCGCGAGCGGCGAGAGCGGTGCGGTGGCGGTCACCCGAGGAGCGTACCGAGCCGTGCCGTGCCGCGCCTCAGCGCTCGGCGTCGGGCAGCGGGATGACCGGGATCGCCTGCGTCACGGGCTGCAGGCCCGACAGGCGCGCGGGCTGCAGCAGCTTCTCGACCCGCTCGCGCTCCATCAGGCCCGCCTCGACGACGAGGTCGGCGATCGACTTGCTGCTCGTGAGCGCCTCGTGGGCGAGCTTCGCCGACTCGGCGTAGCCGAGGTACGGCGTGAGCGCCGTGACGACGCCGACCGACGTGCCGACCATGAGATCGAGCCGCTCGCGGTTCGCCTCGATGCCGACGACGCAGTTCACCCGCAGCGTCAGGCACGCCTGCGTCATCCAGTGGAGGCTCTGCAGGATGGAGTGGGCGATCACCGGCTCGAACGCGTTGAGCTGCAGCTGCCCGGCCTCCGACGCCGCCGTCACCGTCGCATCCGACCCGATGACGGCGAACGCCACCTGGTTCACGACCTCGGGGATGACCGGGTTGACCTTGCCGGGCATGATCGACGACCCGGCCTGCTTCGCGGGCAGCGAGATCTCGCCGAAGCCCGCCTGCGGGCCCGAGGAGAGCAGCCGCAGGTCGTTGCAGATCTTGGACAGCTTCGCCGCGCAGCGCTTGAGCGTCCCCGAGAGCGTCATGAACACGCCGGTGTCGCTCGTCGCCTCGATGAGGTCGGCGGCGGCCGTGATCGGCAGGCCGGTGAGCTCGGCGAGGTGCCGGCAGGCGGCCTCGGCGTAGCGCGGGTCGGCGGTGATGCCCGTGCCGATCGCGGTGGCGCCGAGGTTGACCTCGCTCAGCCACTTGATGGTCTCCTCGAGCCGGTCGCGGTCCTCGCGCAGCGTCACGGCGAAGCCGTGGAACTCCTGGCCGAGCGTCATCGGCACGGCGTCCTGCAGCTGCGTACGGCCGACCTTCAGCACGTCGCGGAACTCGTCGGCCTTCGCGTCGAACGCATCCGTCAGCCGCGTCAGCTCGTCGAGCAGGCGGCGCAGCGTGAACGACATCGCGACCTTGATGGAGGTCGGGTAGGTGTCGTTCGTCGACTGCGAGCGGTTGACGTCGTCGATGGGGCTGAAGTGCTCGTACGACCCCTTCGGGAAGCCGAGCTCGACGAGGCACGCGTTGGCGATGACCTCGTTCGTGTTCATGTTCGTCGAGGTGCCGGCGCCGCCCTGGATGACGCCCACCTTGAACTGGTCGTGCAGCTCGCCGCCGCGGATGCGCCGGCACACGCGGTCGATGAGGTCGGCCTTCTCGGGGTCGAGCACCCCGATCTCGCGGTTGGCGCGGGCGCAGGCCTGCTTGACGACCGCGAGCGCGTTGACGAGGTCGGAGTAGACCGAGATCGAGCGGCCGGTGATCGGGAAGTTGATGAGCGCGCGCTCGGTGTGGATGCCCCAGTAGGCGTCGGCGGGGACCGGCAGCTCGCCGAGCGAGTCGCGCTCGAGGCGGGTCGGACCCGTGTAGTGGTGCTCGCCCTGCGGGGCCGGGTCGAGCTTGTACTGGGGCGTGTCGGTCATGCGGGCTCCATCGCCGTCGGTGGCCCAGCGCCTGGTGGGCCTGGGAGGTGTGCGGATGCGGGGGTCGCCCGCCGCTGACGAGCCTAGCCGGGGAGGGTCCGCGGTGCCGGTACCCTGCCCTGGTGCCCCGACTCCTGCTCCCCCTCGCCGTCGTCTCCGCCCTCGCGCTCGCCGGCTGCGGCTCCGCCGCGCCCGACGAGACGCCCGAGCCCACCGCCGCCGGCCCGCAGCCGACCGCGAGCGAGCCGGCCGCATCCGACCCCGCCGCATCCGAGTCGCCCGTGACCGCCGAGGGCGACCCGGACGCCCCCGAGGGCTATCCGATCGAGCCGCCGACCGAGTTCCCCGAGTGCGCGGCGCTCGAGGGCGCGGTCGCCGAGCTCACCGGCGGCCTCGACTTCGACCAGGCCGCGAGCGACGCGCAGGACCAGGAGGACATCGCCGTCGAGCGCCAGTGCGCGTGGACGGCGGGCGGCAGCACGCTGCGCCTCACGCTCAGCGGCATCACGTTCGCGCCCGACGAGCTCATCGCGCTCGCGAGCTCGCGCCTCACCGTCGCCGACCCGGGCGCCAACGAGCGCGGCCTGTTCGTGATGGGCGTGGGCGAGCCGCCGGTGCTGAGCGAGACGTTCTCGGGCACCGTGAACACCTTCGACCAGTTCGAGACCGTCTCGGTCGGCTGGGACGGCGGCGAGGCGGCGTTCACGGGCCAGCAGGCGGTCGACGCCGCGGTCGCCGTGCACGACCTCATCCGCGAGTAGCGCGCGCGAGCTCCTCCCCGAGCGCCGCGACGCCGAGCTCGACCTCGGCGAACGTGGTGCTGAGCGGCGACAGCCCGATGCGGATGCCGTCGGGGGCCCGGAAGTCGGGGATGACGCCGCGCTCCCAGAGCCTCGCGTTGACGTCGCGGAACGACGGATGCGCGACGGTGAGGTGGCCGCCCCGGCGCGGCCCGGCGGGCGGGCTCGCGAGCACCGCCCCGTGCGGCAGCACGTGCGCGGCGAGCGCCTGCTCGGCGAAGCCGGTGAGGGCGATCGACTTCTCGCGCACGGCGGCGACGCCCACCTGCTCGACGAGCTCGACCATCGCCTCGAGCGCGACGGTCGCGAGCACCGGCGGGGTGCCGCTGAGGAACCGGGCCAGGTCCGGCGCGGGCCGGTAGCTCGGCGCCATCGCGAAGACGTCGGCGGCGCCCATCCAGCCCTGGATCGGCTGCTGCAGCTCGCCCTGCAGCTCGCGCCGCACGTAGGCGAAGGCGGGCGACCCGGGCCCGCCGTTCAAGTACTTGTACGTGCAGCCGACCGCGAGGTCGACGCCGTGCGCGTCGAGCTCGGTGGGGATGACGCCCGCCGAGTGGCACAGGTCCCACAGCACGAGCGCGCCCGCGTCGTGCACGGCGCGGGTGACGCCAGCGACGTCGGCGAGGAACCCCGAGCGGTAGGCGACGTGGCTCAGCACCACGAGCGCGGTGCGCTCGCCGACGGCGGCCTCGACCTGCTCGAGCGTCGCGCCGGCGGTGCGGTCGACCTCGATCCACCGGATCGTGAGGCCGCGCTCGGCGGCGACGCCCTCGACGATGAAGCGGTCGGTCGGGAAGTTGTCGTCGTCGATGACGATCTCGGTGCGGCCGGCGCTGCGCGGCGCGTCGACCGCGGCGCGGATGAGCTTGTAGAGCAGCACCGTGGTCGAGTCGCCGACGACGGTCTGGCCCGGCGCCGCGCCGACGAGCGCGCCGATGCGGTCGCCCAGCTCGTACGGCAGGCGCATCCAGCCCTCGTCCCAGCCGCGGATGAGGCGGCTGCCCCAGTCGTGGCCGACGAAGCGCGCGAAGCGCTCCTCGAGCGACGCGAGCGGGCGGCCGAGCGAGTTGCCGTCGAGGTAGGAGACGACGCCGGGGTCGCGCACGAACGCGTTCGTGTGGGCGGCGAGCGGGTCGGCGGCGTCGAGCTCGGCGGCGAGGCGGGCGGTGTCGGTCATCGAGGGGCCTCCAGGTCGGTGATGCGCACGGGCCGGGACCGGTGCAGGGATGCGAGCGCGGCGGCGTCGCCGTCGACGTCGGGCGGGAAGGCGCTCGCGACGGCGCCGCCGGGCAGCAGCCGGGCCGCGGTGAGCGCGTCGACGAGCGCCGCCCCCTCGACCCCGGCCTGCCGCAGCGCCGCGACCTCCGCCTGGTCGAGGTCGAGGCGGCTCGAGCCGTTGCCGAGGTCGGTGCCGTAGGCGACCGCTCCCCCGGCCGCTGCGAAGCGCGCGAGGTTGTCGGTGGCGCGCGCGAAGGCCTCGTCGTCGCCGTCGCGCGCGTGCATGCCGAGGGTCGAGATCCACACCGTGCGCCCGGCGGCGCGGCGCACGACGTCGTCGGCGAGCGGATGCGTCCACGGCGTGTGCGCGAGCACGTCGGCGCCGGCGACGATCGCGCGCTCCGGCTGGCCCGCGCCCTGCGCGTGCACCGCGACGCGGAGCCCCAGCGCGTGCGCCTCGGCGACCGCCGCCGCGAGCGCCTCGTCGTCGAGGGCCGGCCCGTCGTCGGTGTTCGACACGAGCTTCACGAGGCTCGCGCCCGCCGCCGCCTGCGCGCGCACCGCCGCGGCCGCCGCGGCGCCGCCCGCGACCTCGACGACACCACCGGG
>NZ_JBXAPA010000012.1:5173-66135 GCF_058803545.1 Agrococcus sp. GW821-FHT14H11 | reverse complement strand
CGAGCTATCGTCCGAGAGATCTTCCGCAACCTCAGAACCGATCTTGCGCATCCCGAGACATAGAACTATCCAGCGGGAGCGGGGGCGGGGCCGGGGGCGCCGCCTCCGCCAGCTGGCGGGCGCGCTCGGCGACGTAGGGCGGCACGGGGTGCGTCATGACGTAGGGGCGGTCGTGCTCGATCGCGTCGAGCACGAGCGGGCCGACCGTGTCGGGGTCGATCGCGCCGGGCGCCTCGGCACCCGCCCGCATCGGAGCCCCGTCGGTGTAGCTCGACCACGGCACGACGCCGCGCGTCTCGGCGCGCTCGGCCTCGGGCCGCAGCCGCTCGCTGCCGGCGAAGCCGGTGTGCACGGGACCGGGGTAGAGGAGCGTGACGCCGATGTCGAGGCCTGCCGCCTCGTACTCGGCGCGCACCGCCATCGAGAAGCCGTCGATCGCCGCCTTCGACGCGGTGTACGCCGCGTGGCCGGGCACCGGCCGCAGCGTCGCCGCCGACGAGGTGTTCACGATGTGCGACGGCAGCGGCGACGCGGCCATGCGCGGCACGAACGCCCGGTGGCCGTGCAGCGCGCCCCAGAAGTTCACGCCCATGATCCACGCGAAGTCGTCGACCGACGCATCCCAGCTCGCCCGGTAGGGCCGCCACGTGACGCCCGCGTTGTTCACGAGCACCGCGATGTCGCCGAGCTCGCGGTGCGCCGCATCCGCCAGCGCCTCCACCTCGGCGAGCTGCGACACGTCGCAGCGCACGGCCACGGCGCGACGGCCGAGCGCGCGCACCTCGTCGCGCACGCGCTCGGCCGCCGCCATGTCGACGTCGGCGACGACGACATCCATCCCCGAGCCGGCGAGCGCCATCGCGATCGAGCGTCCGATGCCGCCGCCACCGCCGGTGACGACCGCACCCCGCCCGCGCAGCTGCTCGCGACGCATCCGCGGCTCAGTTCTCGGGGAAGCCGAGGTTGAGGCCGCCGTGGCTCGGGTCGAGCCAGCGCTGCGTGATGGCCTTCTCGCGCGAGAAGAAGTCGAAGCCGGCGGCGCCGTAGGCCTTCGACGAGCCGAAGAGCGACTGCTTCCAGCCGCCGAACGAGTGGTAGGCCACGGGCACCGGGATCGGCACGTTGACGCCGACCATGCCGACCTGGATCTCGCGCTGGAAGCGGCGGGCGGCGCCGCCGTCGTTCGTGAAGATCGCCGTGCCGTTGCCGAACGCGCCCGAGTTGATGAGCTCGACGCCCTCCTCGAACGACTGGATGCGCACGATCGAGAGCACCGGGCCGAAGATCTCCTCCTCGTAGGCCTTCGACGTGGTGGGCACCTTGTCGAGCAGCGTCGGGCCGAGCCAGAAGCCGTCCGCCTCGCCGTCGACCTCGATGCCGCGGCCGTCGATGACGACCTCGGCGCCGTCGGCCTCGGCGATGCCGATGTAGCCGGCGACCTTGTCGCGGTGCGCCTCGGTGATGAGCGGGCCCATGTCGGTGCCGCGGCGGCCGTCGCCGATGCGCAGGGTCGCGACGCGCTCCTGCACCTTCTCGATGAGGGCGTCGGCGACCGAGTCGATCGCGAGCACGACCGAGACGGCCATGCAGCGCTCGCCCGCCGAGCCGAAGCCGGCGTTGACCGCCGCGTCCGCGACGAGGTCGAGGTCGGCGTCGGGCAGCACGAGCATGTGGTTCTTCGCGCCGCCGAGCGCCTGCACGCGCTTGCCGTGCTTGGCCGAGGTCTCGTAGATGTACTGCGCGATCGGCGTCGAGCCGACGAACGAGATCGCCTGCACCTCGGGTGCCGTGAGCAGCCCGTCGACGGCGACCTTGTCGCCGTGCAGCACGTTGAGCACGCCGTCGGGCAGCCCGGCCTCCTTGAGGAGCGCGGCCATCCACATCGCGGCCGACGGATCCTTCTCGCTCGGCTTCAGCACCACCGTGTTGCCGGCGGCGAGCGCGACCGGGAAGAACCACAGCGGCACCATCGCGGGGAAGTTGAACGGGCTGATGATGCCCACGACGCCGAGCGGCTGCTTGACGGAGAAGACGTCGACGCCGGTCGAGGCGTTCTCGGAGTACGCGCCCTTCAGCAGGTTCGGGAACGCGGTCGCGAGCTCGACGACCTCGAGGCCGCGCGCGATCTCGCCGCCCGCATCCGCCAGCACCTTGCCGTGCTCGCTCGTGATGATCTCAGCCAGCTCGCCGCGGCGCTCGTTGAGCAGCTCGCGGAAGCGGAACATGATCGCCTGCCGCTTCGCGATCGACAGGTCGCGCCAGGCGGGGAACGCCGCCGACGCCGACGCGATCGCCGCGCGCACGTCGGCGTCGTCGGCGAGCGAGACGTGCTTCGTGACGACGCCGAGCGCTGGGTCGTAGACGGGCGCCGTGCGGTCGCCGGCGCTCTCGTGGGGGCGGCCGTCGATCCAGTGGTGGACGGTCGTCGTCTCGGTGGTCTCTTCGGTGATGCTCATGGATGCTCCTGGTTGCGTTGGGGTCGTGGGTGGTTTCGACTCGGTCTGCGCGCTTCGCGCACGGACCGGCTCAACCAGCGGGAGTCACGCGTAGATCGCGCGGTACAGCTGCTCGACCTGCTCGGCGGTCGGCACGCGGGGGTTGTTGTTGGGCGAGCCCGAGGCGAGCGCCTGCTGCGCCATCACCGGCACGCGCTCCTCCCAGAGCGCCTGCTCGATGCCGCGGCTCGCGGGCGTCGGCACCTCGACCTCGTGGGCGAGCGTGCGCAGCTCGGCGACGAGCGCGTCGGCGGCCGCCTGGTCGTCGCCGTCGGCGGATGCGACGCCGAGCGTGCGCGCGCACGTCGCGTAGCGCTCCACGGCGTGCCCGACCGAGAAGGCGGTGATCTCGGCGAACAGCATCGCGTTGGCCATGCCGTGCGCGATCTGGAAGTGCCCGCCGAGCGGCCGGCTCATGCCGTGCACGAGGGCGACGGATGCGTTCGAGAACGCCATGCCGGCGAGCGTCGCCGCCGTCATCATCTCCTCGCGCGCCTCGCGGTCGTCGCCGTCGCGGTAGGCGCGGCGCAGGTAGCGGCCGATGCGCGAGATCGCCGCGAGCGCGTACACGTCGGAGACCGGGTTGGCCTTGCGGCTCACGTACGCCTCGATCGCGTGGGTGAGCGCGTCGATGCCGGTGTCGGCGGTGAGGCGCGGCGGCATCGAGAGCGTCAGCTCGTAGTCGACGACCGCGGCCTTCGGCAGGTAGCCGGGGCCCGCGCACAGCATCTTCTCGTTGTTCGCGCTGTCGGTGATGATCGTGAACTGCGTCACCTCGGAGCCCGTGCCGGCCGTGGTGGGCACGGCGATCACCGGCAGCGCCGGCCCCATGAACTGGAACGGCGCCTTGAGCTCGCGCATGTGCCCGCCGCGCACGGCGAGCACCGAGAGGGCCTTCGCGGTGTCGATGGGGCTGCCGCCGCCGAGCGCGACGATGCTGTCGGCGCCGTGCTCGCGGATCGCGGCGAGGCCCGACTCGAGCGAGTCGGTGGTGGGGTCGGGGATCGTGCCGTCGTAGACCGCCGCCTCCATGCCCGACGCCGCCAGCGACTCCGCCACCCGGGCCGCGACGCCGGTGGAGACGAGGAAGCGGTCGGTGACGACGATCGGCCGCGCGGCGCCCGAGGAGGCGAGCAGCTCGCCGATGCTGTCGACGCTGCCCGCGCCGAATCGGAGGATCGGGGGAGTGTTGATGTCGATGCTCACCGGGTGCACGCCTTCGTGGTTCTCGGCCCCGCAGGACGGGGATGGATGCTCCCAGCCTGGGATGCGCGGATGCAGGCGTCAACGCCCAAACGCGCAGACTCGACTGCAGAAGTGCAGAATGGATGCATGGACGCCGAGAACCTGCGCTACCTGCTCGAGGTGGCCCGCACGGGCCGGCTGCGCGACGCCGCCGCCCGCCTGCAGGTCGACGAGACGACGGTGTCGCGGCGCATCAGCCGCCTCGAGCAGGAGCTCGGGGTGCGCATGTTCGACCGCACGCCGCAGGGCTGGCGCATCACCGAGCCCGCGCGGCTCGTCTTGCCGCACGCGGAGGCGGTCGAGTCGAGCATGGCGCGGGCGCTCGAGGCGGTCGTCTCGCGCGCGGGGGACCTCAGCGGCACCGCGCGCCTGCTCGCGCCCGACGGCTTCGGCGCCAACGTGCTCGTGCCGGGGCTGCGGCCGCTGCTCGACGCGCATCCGGGCCTCTCGGTCGAGGTGATCACCGCGACGAGCCACGACCTCATCACGGCGCGCGACTTCGACGTCGCCGTCACGCTCGAGCGGCCGTCGCCGCGCGCCGCGGCCGTGCAGCACCTCGCCGACTACGAGCTGCGCTGCTACGCCTCGCGCGCCTACCTCGAGCGCCACGGCACCCCGGCCACGGTCGAGGAGCTGCGGCGCGACCACGACCTCATCTGGTACGTCGAGGCGCTGCTCGACGTGGCGCCCCTGCGCATCCTCGACGAGCTGCTGCCGCGCGCCCACGCGCGGCTGCAGACCAACAACATCACCGGCCAGCACAGCGCCGCGCGCGCGGGCCTCGGCGTCGCGCTCCTGCCGACCTACATCGGCGGCGCCGACCCCGAGCTCGTGGGCGTGCTCCCGGAGGAGCTGCGCATCCGCCGCACCTACTGGCTCGTCGTGCCGCGCGACCTCACCGAGCTCCTGCGGGTGCGCGTCATCACCGACGCCATCCGGTCGCTCGTCGCCGAGCACCCGCACCTGTCGAGGGCGACGGTGTGACCCGGTTCAGGCCTGATCGGTCCGCGTTCCTGTGAGCACGATCAGTCCTGGACGAGTGCAGCGAGGAACGGCCGATTCACGAACGCCTTCGTGCGGCCTGATGGCAGTTCCGTCATCAGGCCGCTATCGCTCAGCCGATGAAGCCAGTTCGAAGCGGTCTGGCGCGTGACGCCGCAAGCCTCCACGACGTCACGGATGGTGACGTAGGCGTTGCGGAAGAGGACGTCGACGAATTTCGTGCTCACCCCGTTCGGCAGGACACGATCGATCTCTTCGGCGGCCGTCGTGAAGGCAGCGCGAACGCGAACGGCTCTCTCGAGCGACCAGTGGGAGCCATCGCGAACCGCGAGCAGCATGAATTCGAGCCACGGCTCCCATGCGTCCTCTGCGGTGACGGCGAGCAGGCGCTCGTAGTAGTCGCGCCGCCGGTGGTTGATCATGCCGGACAGATAGAGCACGGGCTGCTCGATCAGGCCGCTCTCGATGAGCAGAAGTTGGTTCAGGATGCGGCCCGTTCGCCCGTTGCCGTCGTGGAACGGGTGGATCGCCTCGAACTGGTAGTGGCTGAGCGCCATCCGAGTGAGCGGGTCGACCGATGCATCGTGCACGTAGGTCGCCCACTCATCGAGCAGTGAGGCGATCCGCTCGTGGCCCTCTGGGGGCGTGTAGACGCGCGTTCCGTCTGGACGACCGATGTAGACGCCACCTCCCCGCCGGAACTGCATCGAATGACCCATGAGCTCATCGGCGACGAGGGTCGCCACCGCGGGGGAGACGGGCCGAGCACGGAGTGCGTCCACGCCTACGATCAGTGCGCTTCGTGCCCGCAGGGCTTCGGTGGTTGCGGGAGTCGGAGTTCCGACTCCCGCGGCCTCGCGCAGGAGCTCATCGCTGGTGGTGACGATGTTCTCGATGGCCGAAGAGGCCTGCGCCTCCAAGATCGGAACGACGGCCGCGAGCACGCCCGGATTCGGAATGGAGCGAGCTGCCTCATCCGCGCGCCCCAGTGCGCTTGCCGCCTCGAGCAGCAGCGTGCTGGGAGGCTGGACAGGGCGCGGACGTGGCGGCAGGTCGTTGTACGGTTCGTGCGGGGTCCACGATGACATGTCGGCTTCCTCAACACTTCGGTCGAATGTGTTACCCAAACAGCCAAGAAGTTAACACGTTCGCCGGAAATGTTCGCGACGTCGACAGGTGCTGGGGACAGCGGCCCGGCCGCTACGCGACCCGGTCGGGCGGATCCTCGCCCTGCAGCAGCCGCCGCGCCCGCGCGACGGCGCCGGCCTGCAGGGCGTCGAGCGAGCTGCGCGACTTCCACGCCGAGTGCGGCGTGAGCACCGCGTTCGGCGCCGAGCGCAGCGGGTGGTCGGTCGCGAGCGGCTCGTGCTCGAAGACGTCGAGCCCCGCGCCGCCGAGGTGGCCGCTGCGCAGCGCGTCGGCGAGCGCGAGCTCGTCGACCAGGCCGCCGCGGGAGACGTTGACGATGACGGCCCCGCGCGGCATGCGCGCGATCGCGTCGGCCGAGAGCAGGTGCCGCGTCGCGTCGGTGAGCGGCACGTGCAGCGACAGCACGTCGGAGGTGTCGATGAGCTCGTCGACGTCGGCGGCCGGCACCGCGTCGAACGCGGCGACCGGGTCGTGCGCGCGCACGTCGGCACCGAGGTCGCGCCACCAGGTCGCCACCCGCCGCCCGATGCGCCCCATGCCGATCACGCCGACCCGCAGGCGGCTGAGCACCGGGCTGTCGAACGGCACGGCGCTCGCCCAGGCGCCGCGGGCGATGGCGGCCTGGCCCTGGGGGATGCGCCGGCTCAGCATGAGCCCGAGGGTGAGGGCGTGGGAGGCGACCTCCTCCGACGACGCGTCGGGCACGATCGAGACGGGCACCCCGAGCTCGGCCGCGGCGGCGACGTCGATGTTGTCGTAGCCGATGCCGTAGCGCACGACGCCGAGGCACCCGGGCATCCGCTCGAGGTCGTGCCGCTCGAGCCGCACGTAGGGCGTCACCATGACGACCGCGGCCTCGGGCAGCGAGGCCGCGAAGGCCGCGGCATCCGGGGCGGCGACGAGCTGGACCCCGAGCTCCGCCGCGAGGGCCTCCTCACGGGCGAGGTCGGGGAACTGGTGCGGGGCGACGAGCAGCGTGCCGGGGGCGGGCGTCACCGGGTCATGCCCCGCCCGCGCCGACGACGCGGTTGCGCAGCGTCTCGACACCCGCGAGCTCCGTCTCGAGCAGCTGCCCGGGCTCGAGGTGGCGGGGCGGCTGCATGCCGTGGCCGACGCCGCCGGGCGTGCCCGTGGCGATGATGTCGCCGGGGCGCAGCCGCACGAGGGCGGAGGCGTAGGCGACGAGGTCCGCGGGCCCGAAGACGAGCTCGTCGATGCTGCCGTGCTGCACGACCTCGCCGTCGACGCGCGTCGTGATCTCGAGGTCGCCGCGCAGCGGCGCGACGATCGACCCCACGGGCGTCAGGCTGTCGAGCGCCTTCCCCTGCAGCCACTGCGTGGTGCGGTACTGGTGGCCGCGCGAGGTGACGTCGTTGAGCGCGAGCACGCCGAGCACGGCGTAGGACGCGGTCTCGCGCGGCTCGTCGCGCACATGCGCGCCGACGACGAGGGCGATCTCGCCCTCCCAGTCGAGCTGGTCGACGTCGGCCGGCCGCGCGATGTCGTCGACCGGCCCGATGCAGGAGTCGACGAACTTTGCGAAGAGGGTCGGATGCGTCGGCGCCTCGCGCCCCATCTCCTCGATGTGCGGGCGGTAGTTGAGCCCCACGCAGAGGATCTTCGCCGTCTCGCGCACGAACGGCAGCGGCTGGGTTGCGGCTTCGTCGAGCACCTCGCCGGTCGGCGCCGGCACGGCCTCGAGCACGCGCCCGCCGTCCCAGTCGCCGAGCACCGAGAGCCCTCCGGCGTCGCGCCGCACGAGCAGGTCGCGGCCGTCCTCCGCGCGCACGCGCTGCAGCATCACGTGCCGGCCTCGAACGGCGAGGCGACGCCGGCCGCGGCGGCGAGCGCCTCGACCTCGTCGGCCGTCGCGGCCGCGAGCGGGATCGCCTCCGCGGTGCGCGCCGCGGCGGCGCGCTCCAGGTCGCCGGGCGCATAGACCGCGTCGACGCCCGGTGCCCGCGGGCTCCGGCGGATGCGGTCGGCCAGCCGGTCGGTGCGCTCGGCGACGGTCTCCCCGGCCTCGAACCGCGACGCGTCGATGCCGACGAACACGTGCGAGCAGTCGTTCGGCTCGTCGCGCTGCTTGTAGAGGCTGCGCACCTCGCCGGCGATCGCGCCGCCGCCGAGCACGCCCGTGAGCACCTCGATGAAGAACGCGAGGCCGAAGCCCTTGGCTCCCGCGGCCGGCAGCAGCAGTCCTGCGCGCGCCGCCGACGGGTCGGTGGTCGGCGCGCCGTCGGCGTCCGTCGCCCACGTCGGCGGGATCTCGGCTCCCGCGCGCTCGGCCTCGATGATCTTGCCGAGCGCGACGGCGGAGAGCGCCATGTCGGCGACGTGCGGCGCCTCGCCGCCCGGGGCGGCGATCGAGAGCGGGTTGTTGCCGAGCACCGCTTCGGCGCCGCCGACGGCGGGCATGAGCGGCGCGGTGTTGGCGGCCACGATCGCGACGAGCCCCGCCTCGGCCATGCGGCTGCTGAAGGCACCGGCCCGCCCGAAGTGGTCGGCGCTCCGCGTCACGACGACGGCCATCCCGGCCGAGCGCGCCTTCTCGATGCAGAGGTCGACCGCGCGGGCAGCCGACCAGGCGCCGAAGCCGTGATCGGCATCGAGGATCGCGCCGGTCTCCCACTCGCGCTCCACGGTCACCGCGTCGTCGCCGCGCACGGCGCCGCTGCGCAGCCGCTCGAGGTAGATGCCGAGGCGGGAGACGCCGTGCGAGGCGACGCCGTGGCGGTCGGCGTCGACGAGGCCGTCGGCCACCGCCTCGGCGACCGCCTCGACGCATCCGCCCGCCACGAGGATGTCGCGCACCGCGCGCTGCAGGCGCTCGGGCGCGACCGGCCGTGCTGCCGCCGTCATGCGGCGCGCAGCCTGCCGCCGCGCGCCGCGGCCGCCGCGAACTCGTCGGCGGCTGCGAGCACGTGCTCGGCGTAGGGGAGCAGGCGCCGGCCGTCGTCGGTGAGCCGCACCTGCCGGGCGCGCTCGACGAGCTCGCACCCGAGGGCGATCTCGAGCTGCTTGATCTGCAGCGAGAGCGCCGGCTGCGTGATGAACAGCACCGACGCGGCGCGGCCGAAGTGCAGCTCCTGCGCGAGCGCGGCGAAGCACTGCAGGCGCCACAGGCTCAGCCCGTTCACGCCGAGACCCCCTCGAGCGAGCGCGCGACCTCGGCCGGCTCGCCGTCGACGAGGTACTCGTCGGGGCGGAACCGGCCGCTCTCGCGGCGGAACTTGTGCATGAAGTCGGGCCACACCGTCGTCAGCCGGCCGAAGCGCTCGTCGACGTACCAGCTGTGGCAGCCGCCGTTCAGCCACACGGTGTCGGCCGCGCGCGCGTCGACCGAGTCGACGAAGCGGTCCTGCGCCTCCTGGGTGATCTCGAGCGTCGACGCACCGGTGCCGTCGAGGAAGTCGAGCGCGCCGAGGATGTACTGGATCTGCGACTCGACGATGTAGATGATCGAGCCGGCCCCGAGGCCCGAGTTGGGCCCGTTCATGATGAAGAGGTTGGGGTAGCCAGCGACCGTGCTGCAGGCGTAGGCCGCCCCGCCCCGCGTCCAGGCGTCGGCCATCGAGCGGCCGTCGGCGTCGAAGATGCGGTGCGTGATGGGCAGGTCGGATGCCTCGAAGCCCGTCGCGAGCACGAGCGCGTCGAGCTCGTGCTCGACCGTGCCGCCGTCGGCGGTGGCCGTGACGATGCCGCGCTCGGTGACCTCGACGATGCGGCCCGTCTCGAGCGCGACGCTCTCGCGCAGGAACGTCGGGTAGTACTCGTTCGAGATCAGGATGCGCTTGCAGCCGATGAGGTAGTCGGGCGTCAGCTTGTCGCGCAGCTCGCCCTCGGGCACCTGCGCGGCGAGGTGGTCGAGCGCGGTCGCCTCGATCTTGGCGATGAAGTCGGCGATGCCGCGGCGCTGCGGGAAGCGCGCCTCGTTGCCCCAGAACAGCTCGTCGCGGAGCGCCTGCGCCGTCTCGGGCATGCGGCGGAACATCGCCTTCTGCGCGTCGGTGTACTCGTGGTCGACGCGCGGGATGATGTACGGCGCCGAGCGCTGGAAGACCGTCAGCTGCTCGGCGGTCTTCGCGAGCTCGGGCACGATCTGGATGCCGGAGGCGCCCGAGCCGATCACGCCGACGCGCTTGCCCGTCGCGTCGAACGAGTGGTCCCACTGCGCCGAGTGGAACATCGGCCGCTCGAAGCGCTCGAGGCCGGGGATGCTCGGCAGCTTCGGGTCGGAGAGGTGGCCGGCGGCGCTCACCACGATGTCGGCGCTGAAGCGGCCGGCGGTCGTCTCGAGCAACCAGTGCTGCTGCTCGGGGCGCCAGGTCGACTCGAGCAGCTCGGCGTCGAACGTGATGTGCGGCATGACGCCCTCGTCGATGGCCGCCTCGCGCAGGTACGCGTGGATCTCGGGCTGGGAGGCGTAGACGCGCGACCAGTCGGGGTTGGGGCGGAACGAGTAGGAGTAGAGGTGCGACTGGATGTCGCACGCGGCGCCCGGGTAGGTGTTGTCGCGCCAGGTGCCGCCGACGTCGCCCGCGCGCTCGAGCACGACGAAGTCGTGCTCGCCGCGGCGCCGCAGCTGGATGGCGAGGCCGAGGCCGGCGAAGCCCGAGCCGATGATGGCGATGCGGTGGTGGGTCGTGGACGGCTGGGCGGTGCTCGCCGTGGTGGATGCGGTCTGCATGGTGCGCTCCTGCTCTCAGGCGTGGTCGACGGGGACGATGGCGCCCGCGGGGTGCTCGTGCGGGTCGAGGGTGAAGTCGTCGATGGCGACGGCGAGCTGCGCCGGGCGCTCGACGGTGACGGCGTGGCCGCTCTCGATCTCGAGGTAGCGCGCGTCGGAGACGGCGCCGAACAGCATGCGCGAGTGGTGCAGCGGCACCATCGCGTCGTGCGTGCAGCCGACGACGAGCGTCGGCACCTCGATGCGGCTGAGGCCCGAGGCGATGTCGATGTCGCGGTTGAGGCGCATGATCTGGGCCGGGAAGGGCCGCGATGCGACCGCCTGCTGCAGCTCGCGCCAGTCGCGCTCGTTGCGGCCGACGACGAAGCCCGCCGAGTAGGCCATGAGCAGCGTGTAGCGGCTGAGGGCCTCGGGGTCCTCCTGCAGGCGCTGCCACAGGTCGTTGCGCAGCAGCTGGTGCCGGTCGGTCTTCGACCAGCCCGCGACGAGCGAGAGCGAGGCGAGCGCATCGGGCCGCTCGGATGCGAACGCGGCGGCGACGACGGCGCCGAACGAGTAGCCGACGAGCGCGACGGGGCCGTCGGCCGCGGCGTGCTCGACGACGGCGCGGAGCTGGTCGACCGCGTCGGCGAGCGTGAGCTCGGCGTCGTCCGTGGGCAGCTGCAGGTCGAACGCGACGACGCGCCGCGTGAAGCTGAGGATCGGGTAGACCGCCCAGAAGCTGCCTCGCGCGGTGCCCGAGCTGCCGTGCACGAGCACGATCGTCGGGGCCGTCGTCTCGTTGCCGCTGTCGTAGATCGGGATCGACCGCCCCGCGTGCTGCACGTGCCCGCTGGGCGTGACCAGCAGCGGCTCTCGCAGCGTGCCGTCGGCGTGCCAGGCGCTGCGCGTCTGCTGCTCGGCGTCCTGCTTCGTGACCATCGCCACCTCACTCCATCGTGATCTGGATTCTGATAGCGCACTATCAAAATGTGTTCTCTCGGAGGCTACACGGCCGATGCGGTCATGCCAATACGGCAAACTGATTGCGCGCTCTCATCGCGCATCCTTAGCATCGTGCAGGGTCGCGCGTCGCCGCTCCCGCACTACAGCCTTGCGACACAGACGGGATCGGTGCCGAGATGGCCGAGTCGATGGAGCGCACCCTCATCGCGGCACTGAGCGAGTACGTCGCTAGGTCCGCTGCCGAGCCGCTTCCACCGAGCGTCCGGCGCGCGACGAAGGTCGCACTCCTCCACAACCTCACTGTCGGCCTCGCGGCGACTGGCATGCCGCTGCCGGGCGTGCAGCCGGACCGCGCCCTGCCCTGGGCTGCGTCCCCGACTACGCCGACCGACCTTGCCTTCGCCACATCGCTCCGCATGGGTGCGAGGGCGCAGCACGACGAGCACCCACCCTCGGTCTCGCACCTCGGCAGCGCGGTCACTCCGGCGTGTCTCGCGATCGCTCCCCGCAACGTCGACGGCGGGCGACTGCTCGCGGCCATCGCGACCGGCTACCAGATTGGCGGCGTGCTCGGCACGGAGCTGCTCTCCGGGATGCGGTCGCGGGGGCTGCGGTCGACTGGGATCGTCGGCCCGATCGCGGCCGCGAGCGCCGTCGCTGTCGTGCTCGGGTTCGATGAGGCGAGCTCCGCCAACGCGATCGCACTCGCGACGAACCGCGCGGCGGGCCTCACCGAGGTCTGGCTAGCGGGCACCGACGAATGGCGCTTGCAGACCGCCGCCGCGGCGCGCGACGGCCTGGAATCGGCACTGTGGGCGGAAGCGGGCACGCGCGGCGCTCTGACTGTCCTCGAGGGTCGATCCGGGCTGTTGAACGCGCTCGGCGCCGCGCCGATCACCGCGCGGTCCCTCGCTCGAGCGCTCCGGGGTGAGTCTGTGATCGAGCAGGTCCTGCTCAAAGCCCACCCGGTGTGCGCGATCAACCAGGCAGCCGTGGACGTGGCGATCCGGCTCCGCGAAGGGGAGCCGGGCCTGCAGGATGACGACATCCAGCGGGTCGTCGTGCGGCTCGCCGACGAGGACGCCGCTTACCCCGGTATCGCTGTCGAGCACGCGCCGACCTCGTGGCCCCAGGCGATGATGGATGCCCGGCAAGGTGTGGCGGTCGCGCTCGCGGAGGGGAGGGTCGACGTCAACGCGCTGCACCCTGGGAGCGCGGCGGTTCAGCGTCTTCGCGGCCGAATCGAGGTCGTGGGCGGCATGCCGACGACAGGCGGGCATGGCGCCGAGGTCACGATCGAGCTCAGGAACGGCCGACGACTCCGCGATGCCACATCGAAGGTCGACGTGGATCCCGACCGCCAGGCTCAGTTGGCGAGCGAGTTGCTGCCACGGGCGGGCATCGTGCCGGACGTGGCAGAGCGACTGCCGGCGCTCGTCGACGGCTTGGACGAGCCGGGCGGCGTGGCGCGGCTCATCGACGCGCTCGGTGACGTCCCGCCTTGGGGGACTCTGTGCAGCGCATGATGCAGGCGGTCGCCGCGACCGCTTGGGGAGCGCCCGAGGTGCTGCAGATCGTCGACGTGCCGGTACCCGAACTGCTCCCTGGCGAGGTGCTCGTGCGGGTCGAGGCCGCGGGCGTCAACCCAACGGATTGGAAGTCGCGCGCCACCGGGGGTCGCCGGCTGTGGAGGGATCCGGCAATCCTCGGCTTCGATCTCGCCGGCGTGGTCGAGGCCGTCGCTGACGGCTCGCACACGCTCGAAATCGGTGACCGCGTCTTCGGCATGCCGCGCTTCCCATTGCCCGCCCAGGCCTATGCGCAGCTGGTAGCCGCGCCGGCCCGCCAGCTCACCCGGATCCCGGACGGTATGGGCTTCGCAGAGGCTGCATCTCTGCCGCTCGCGGGACTGACGGCGCTACAGGCGCTCGAGGACGCCGGACGGGTCCGGGCGGGCCAATCCGTGCTGGTGTGCGGGGCCGCCGGAGGGGTCGGGCGACTCGCAGTGCAGATCGCCGTCGCGCTCGGGGCCGCCGTCACGGCATGCGCCCGACCCGAGCGGCTCTCCGACCTTGCCGCGCTGGGGGCGAGCGTTGTCGGGGCCGCGCCCAGCGGCATCCCGTCTGCGCCCTCCCTTCACGCGGTGGTCATCGATCCGTTCGGCGGCGATCGCACGGCTGCGCTGCTGGCTTGGTGCAGCGCAGGGGGAACGCTCGTCTCGCTGATCCCAAGGACGTCGGCTGCGGTCCAGGCAGAGGCAGCTGCAAGCGGCGTCGCGCTTCGCCGCATCGTGGTCGAGCCGTCGGAGCGCGGCATGGCGCGGCTCGCATCGCTTGTCGCGGAAGGCCGGCTCAAGCCTCGCGTCGCGCTCGAGCTGCCGCTCATCGCCGCGGCCGACGCGCATCGCGCGGGCGAGCGTGGCGGACTCGACGGGAAGATCGTCCTGCGGCCCTGGCGGGGCGCGGATGGTGCTCGGCTTGAGGAGGAAGAGCGGTGACCACAGCGTCGGAGATGTCCGCGCGACAACGGGGGAAGCAACGCAAACGCGATGCCATCCGGGCGGCCGCCGCATCGCTCATGGCGTCGAAGCAGCTCGATGAGATCACCATGCGGGAGGTCGCGCAACTCGCCGGCGTGGGCGAGGCGACGCTCTTCCGCTACGTCTCGGGGAAGAGCGACCTGCTGCACATGGTCTACGGAGACGAACTCGACGCCGTCCTCGATCGCATCGAGGAGCGCGATGCATCATTCGTCGCCGCGAATGGTACCCACGTGACGGGTGATCACTGCGTCCTGCGGGTGCGCGCCATTTACTTCGAGCGGTGCGCGTTCTACCGCCGCAATCCCGAGAACTCCGCGCGGTACCTGCGGGAGGGCTTCCGCCCCGAGCACGGGCCGGCCTCTCGCAACATTGCTCAGGGTGACCGCACCATTCGCCTCGTCGCGTCGATCATCGACACGGGGCAGGCCAACGGCGTCCTCGACCTACGCCCCCACCCCTTGCTGGTGGCTCAGAATTGCCACGCGATCTACATGCACGAGATCGACCGCACGCCCGTACGAGGTTTCGACCCGGATGCGATCTGGGACCGCGTCGGGCCCAGGCTCGACGCGCAACTGAACCCGCTTGTCCCGCTCGCCGGACGCTGACCGCCCGCGGCGGTGCCGATGAGTCCTGCCGATCGGGCGCGGTTCGACGCTCACGAGTCCTTGTCGACGTCGCAGTAACCGAAGTACGCTCTCACTACTTCCAGGGAAGAAGACGCAAAGGAGCGGTCATGGCGGAGCGAGTGCTCATCACGGGCGGCGGCAGAGGCATCGGGGCGGCGACTGCCGAGCGCTGCCGCGCCGAGGGCTGGGAGCCCATCACGATCGATCTGCGCGACGGTGATATCGCGGCCGACCTCGGTGATCCGGACTCGACGCGCAAGGCCCTCGAGGAGGCGCTCGCCGATGGCCCGATCACTCGGCTCGTCAACAACGTCGGCATGATCGACGTCGCCGCGATCGAGGACGTGACGCTCGACCAGCTCGACCGGGTGGTGCGGGTCAACCTGCAGTCTGCGCTCCTCGCCGTGCAAGCGCTGCTGCCGGGCATGAAGGCGGCCGGCTTCGGTCGCATCGTGAACATCGCCTCTCGTGCGGCGCTCGGCAAGGAGGGCCGCACGACGTACGCCGCGACGAAGGCCGGCCTCCTCGGCGCAACGCGCACGTGGGCGCTGGAGCTCGGCGCGCACAGCATCACGGTCAACGCGATCGGCCCGGGTCCGATCGAGACCCCATTGTTCTCCCAGGCCAACCCGCCCGGGGCGCCCGCGACGCAGCAGATCATCGACTCGATCCCGGTGCGCCGAATGGGACAACCCGAGGACATCGCCCATGCGGTCGCGGGATTCCTCGACTCGCGCGCCGGGTTCACGACCGGCCAGACGCTCTACGTCTGCGGCGGCAAGACCGTGGGGCTCGTCACCGTCTGACGGCGACGCGGGTCAGGAGGTCTGACTCCGCGGCGCGGCGAGGGGCTCGAGCTGTGCGCGCAATCGCACCTCGAGTCTCTCCCATATGGTGGCCGGGTCGAAGCCGCGAACGGGCGTCCGGTCGATCTCGTGCATGTACGTGCCGTGGCAGTTCTGCGCGACGACGAGCGGGTCGACGATTCCGGTCAACGTGCCGACGTCCTGACCTTCCCGCAGGATCTGCGCGACAAGTCGGATAGTACGGTCGCCCTGTGAGATGTGGCGCGCGCTCTCCGTGCCGGGCTTGAAGCCCTCGCGCAGGTAGAGCGAAGCGTTCGCCGGGTTGATGAGGTAGAACGCGCATCGCAAACGGTAGGCGTTCAGGACGCGCTCGATGAAAAACGCCGCAGTCGGCGTATCGGCTCGGCGCTGGGCGACCATGCGCGAGTCTTCCTCCTCGATGCGGTTGAGCTCGGCATCGAGCTGGTCGCCGTAGACGATCGTCAGCAGCTCGTGCTTCGAGCCGATGTGGCGGAACAGCGTCGCCTCACCCATGCCGGCCTCAGCCGCCACAGCCTTCGTCGTGATCTCTTCGAAAGAGTGGGTCAGCAGGAGACGGGCGGCGGCCTCCGCGATCTGCTGCTGCCGCAGCAGTTTCGCCCGACCACGACGGCCGACCGGTCGGCCCGCAGGAGGAGCGCCTGTGTTCATCCTGCCCCCTCTCGCGCGGAATCGGCAGCGCTCCGGTCAGCGGCGCCGTTCCGACGACACTAGCCGCGCGACAAGCCGTGAGGTCGGCGGCGCAGTGATCAGGCGTCTTTATCGGGCCGCGATGCGCATTGACACCGCACTCACGCGCTCCTTAGGTTGAGGTCCCAAGTGATAGTGCACTTCGGTTATGCCGCATCGCGTGGCCCGGAGCGCCAGGATCGAAGGAGATCTCATGCGTCGTCGCACCCGTATTGGGCTTGCCGCCATTGCAGTCGGGGCTCTCGCCCTCTCGGCTTGCGCGAATACCACGGAGGGGAGCCCGACCGCCGGTTCGGACACCGGCGACGATAGCGGCCCGTACCGCGTCGGGGTGCTCGTCCCCACGACCGGCGCGCTCTCGGCCGTCGGTGAGGCGATGCGCGACGGCATTATGGTGCAGGCCGACATCATCAACGAGCAGGGCGGCGTCAACGGCCGCGAGATCGAGTTGATCTTCAAGGATGACCAGTCGACCCCCGAGATCGGCGTCACGGCGATGAACGAGTTCGTCCGAGACGACGTCGACGCGGTCCTGGGCGGGTACGCGAGCGCCGTGACGCTCGCAGTCCAGCCCATCGCGGCACGCGCCAACATGCTGTACTTCGTCGCGGGCTCGCAGACGTCGCAGATGTTCGGCGACGCCGACCCGAACGCGCTGCGCATCAACACCAACAGCGAGGTCGCCGGCTACTCTGCCGCCCGCTACATCGCCGACTCCGGCGCCGAGACCGTCGGCATCCTCTGGGAGAACAGCGCCTACGGCCAGGACGCCCTCGCCCAATTCGAGTCGGAGCTCGAGTCGATTGGCGGCGTGGAGATCGTCGAGTCGGCGCAGTTCGAGACGGGGGACACTGACTTCCGCACGGCCGTCGGCAACGTCAAGGCCGCCGACCCGGACGTCGCCATCACCTTCGCCTCTCAGGCTCTCACCGGGCAGGTCGTGCTCATGCAGCAGCTCACGGCCGCCGAACTCGACTCTCAACTGATGGCCGGATTCGGCACGGTGTTCCCGGAGACGATCGAGCTCGCGGGGGAGTCTGCCGAGGGCTGGATCTCGGCCGACATCTACTACCCGTCGAACGAGCCGTTCACGTCATACGAGGCGAACGTCGCTCTCTCAGAGGGTTATTCCGAGCTGCGCGGCGGCGAGGCACCCAACCGCTGGGCCGCGGTGACGGCGCAATCGCTCATCCTCTGGGCGCAGACCGTCGAGGAGATCGACACCACCGAGGCGGCCGCGGTCGCGGACGCGATCAAGGGCGGGTCGTTCGAGAACACGATCCTCGGCGACGTGACCGTCACCGAGCAGGGCCAGATGACCGCGACGGTGCAGATCTACCGCATCGAGGACGGTCAGCCGGTTCCCGTGCAGCCGATCGAGATCCCGGAAGGGGTGTGGCAGGTTGGCGCCGCTGACTGACGCAAGGACGGGCGGCGCGGCCGCGTCGCCCGTTCTGAGGGTTGAGGACCTCACGATCCGATACGGCGCGTACACTGCGCTCGAGTCCTTTGCCTGCACGGCTGACGCGGGCCGCATCCTCGGCCTCATCGGCCCCAATGGCGCAGGCAAGTCGAGCACCTTTGCCGGCATGACGGCATCGGTGCCGAAGGCGAGCGGCCGCATCGTGCTCGACGGCCAGGACGTGAGCCGGTGGCACAACCAGCGGCTCGCGCGCGCGGGCCTCCGTCGCACGTTCCAGCAGAACTCGTTCTTCGTCGAGCTCGACGTGCTCGAGAACGCGACGTCATCGCTCGTGCTCACGCGGGAGGTGGGGCTCGGAACGTCGCTCGTCGCGCCGTGGATCGAGGCGCGCAAGCGCTCCGACACCCGGGACCAGGCCGCGGCACTGCTTGAGCGCTTCGGCATCGCCTCGCGCTTCTTCGGCTCGAATCCTGACAAGCTGCCCTACGGCCTGCAGCGCACGATGTCGATCGCGCTCGCCTATGGCGAGGGGGCGCGGGCGCTCCTGCTCGACGAGCCGGCCGCGGGCGTGGGCGGCGAGGACCTCGAGCACCTGCAGCACGTGCTGCATGACCTGCGGGACGAAGGAGTCGCCGTCGTGCTCATCGAGCACCACATGGACTTGCTGATGGCAGTGGCGGACGAGGTGATCGTGCTCGACCGCGGTAGGACGATCGCTGCCGGCACCCCTCAGCACGTGCAGGCGGACCCTCACGTACTCGAGGCCTACCTCGGGACCGCGGCATGAGCCGCGACGTGCTCGTCGCCAGCGAGGTCACGGTGCGCTACGGCGGCAACCGGGCGGTCGACGGCATGTCGATGCGCATCCGCGAGGGGGAGCTCGTCGCGGTAGCGGGCGGCAACGGCGCCGGCAAGAGCACTTTCGTCGGCGCCGTCGCGGGCTGGTCCCGTGGCACGCCGACGGTCACCGGCCGCGTCGAACTCGCCGGTCGCGACATCTCCGGCCTCTCGGCGCACGCGCGAGCCCGGCTCGGCGTCACGCTCGTACCGGAGGGACTGGGGGCGTTCGCCCAGATGACCGTCAAGGAGAACCTCACGCTCGCTCGACCCCCGAAGGACGCAGCCAGGCGGGCGTACGAGCTCGACGAGATCTTCGAGATCTTCCCAAACCTGGGCGAGCGCCAGGGGCAGATCACGGGCAGCCTCTCGGGCGGTGAGCGGCAGATGGTCGCCGTGGCCCGGGCGCTCCGCGGCGCACCGCAGGTGCTCATCCTCGATGAGCCATCCGTCGGGCTCGCGCCGAAGATCGTCGAGGAGCTCCTTCGGAGCGTGCGGCGGCTCGTCGACACGACTGGGCTCGCCGTGCTGCTCGTCGAGCAGAACGTGCGTGCCGCGCTCGCCGTCGCCGACGAGCTGCACCTCATCGAGCGCGGAAGGACCGTGGTGCAAGGGCCCGCCGCCGAACTCGCCGATGATCCGCGCATCAGCGCCGTCTACCTGGGGGGTACCCACGCATGAGGCTCATGGATCTGCTGGTCGATGGGGTCGCGCTCGGCGCGGGCTATGCGCTGCTGGCGATCGGCTGGACGGTGCTGTTGGGTGCTGCGCGCCTCGTCAACTTCGCCACCGGTCAGCTCTACATGCTCGGCGGCTTCACCACCTGGTGGCTCGTCGCGCAACTGGGCATCCCGTACTACTCGGCGCTGCCGCTCATCATCCTCGGCGGAGTCATCATCGGCGCGCTCATGCAATTCGTGCTCGCGCGGCTCATCGCCGAGCGGAACCTCGTCAGCATCATGCTCGCGACCCTCGCGATCGGCTTCGCTTTCAGCGGCCTTGCCGGCATCGTCTTCGGCGACAACCCGCAGATCGTGCCGAGTCCGCTGGCCGGTGGCCAGATTGCCTTCGGTGACTCGCGACTGCCGCACCAGGATGCGCTCATCATCGTGCTCGCGGTCGTCATGTACGTGGCGGTCTGGTTCGTCCTGAAGCGCACGAGGGCTGGCGCCTACGTCCGTGCCGTCTCCGAGGATCCGCCGCTGGCGACGCTCTACGGGATCAATCCGATGTGGATCTACGCCGGCGTCCTCGGCTTCTCCGTCGCGGCCGCGATGGTGTCCGGATGGGCGCTCACGCCCCGCGGGCCCATCTTGACGTCCATCGGCTTCCAAGAGGTGATCATCACCTTCGCGGTCGTCGTGATCGGCGGCATCGGGCGGATTTGGGGCAACTTCATCGCCGCGATCGGGCTCGGCCTGTTCGTGGCGCTCATCAGCCAGATTTGGGTCGCCGGGTATGCCATGGCGGCTGCGTTCGCAGTCGTGATCGTATTCCTGGTCGCTCGCCGACAGGAGGTCGGGGTCCGATGACCGCAACGAAGAACGTCTCGCGCGGCGCGGCGGCGCTCGCGCTGCTGCGCGCCCGTTGGCTGCTCTACGTCGCGATCGGCGCGGTCGCCTACTTGCTGCCGAGCGTCTTCGGCGGCGGCTCGCTCGCCTACGAGACGCTGGTGCTCGTTGCGATCTTCGCGATCATGGCTTACGGCGCCGATTTCGTGCTGTCCTATCTCGGCGAGGTGAGCTTGGGGCACACGCTCTTCTTCGCGGCCGGTGCCTACATCACGGCGATCGCCGCGACGAAGTGGGGCTTCTCGACGCTGGCGACTCTGGGCGCTTCGCTCGTGCTGACCGTGGTCCTCGCCCTCATCGTCGGGCTCTTCACGCTCCGGACGAGCGCGTTCGTCTTCTCACTGGTGACGTACGGATCGGCGTTCATCGCACTGACCGTGGTGGCCAACACACCCTTCCTCGGTGGCACGGACGGGATCGTCAGCATTCCTCCGATGGAGCTGCCGGCGTTCGGTGGCAGCTATGTCGCACTGACGCCGGAGCAGATCTGGCCGATCGCGTTCGCGTGCCTCGCCCTCGTCGTCTTCTTCGTCTCGCGCTTCCGCCGCTCGCGGCTCGGCGTCTCGGCGACGATGGTGCAGTCCAATCGACCGCTCGCGGCATCGCTCGGGATCGACGCCGGTCGCACGCGCCTCATGGTGTTCGTCATCTCGGCACCCGTCTCGGCGATCGCTGGTTGGCTGTATGCCTACCTGCGGTCCTACGTGAGCCTCAATCTCTTTGAGCCGTACTTCCTGCTGCTGATGTTGACGGCGATCATCCTGCCTGGCAGGCGACAGCTGCTGGGACCCATCATTGGGACCGCGATCCTGGTGCTGCAGCAGCAGCTCTTTTCTCTCGGCGCGCACGGCGACGACATAGTCCTCGGCATCGTCCTCACGGTCGTGCTCGTGCTGTGGCCAGGAGGCCTGGCCGGCATTGCGACCTCAATCCGCGAGCGTCTCGCCGAGCGGCGGCGGCGCGCGGCCGAGGAAGGCCCGGTGCGAGGCGACGCGCCGGACCATGAGCAGGAGCTGGCGGAGGTACGCGAATGAACGAGCACGAGGAGCGGCTCTCGTGGCGGATGCCGGTGGCCTTCCCTCCGCCCGGGGACTACGAGCTAGTCGACCTCTCGCAGCCGATGTACACCGGCATCCCACATCACCCTGCCCATCCGCCCTACAGCTTCACGCTCACGAAGAAGCACGGCGACGTGGTCTACCCGGGCGGCGTCTCCGGCGCGGCAGAGATGATCACAACGAGCGGCCACGTCGGCACGCACGTTGACGGCTTCTCGCACGTCGCACGCGACGGGCGGATGCTGCACGACGTCGACATCATTCCCGCGCAGTCGTATGGAGAGGGGATGGGCTGGCACTCCGTGCACACGTTGAGCCCGATGTTCGCCGTCGCGCACCTCGTCGATCTGCCGCTGCTCCTGGGCCGACCGCTCACGCCCGACGACGGCGCGACGGCGGAGCTCCTCGACGCGTGGTTCTCGGAGCGCGAGCAGCCCAAGGCCGGGGAGATCGTGCTCATTCGCACGGGCTGGGGCGCGAAGTGGGACGACCCGAAGACGTTCATCGGAGCGATGTCGGGTCTGCCCGGCGTCACCCTCGACGGCGGCCGATGGCTCAGCGCGCGCTCGCTCCGCGCGGCCGGCACCGACACGATCTCGTTCGAGAAGGTGCCCAACCACTCGCTCGACGTGCACGTGCACCTGCTTGTCGAGACAGGAATCTCGATCATCGAAGCGCTGAACCTCGAGCAGCTCGTCGGCCGCGGCATCGACAGCTTCTTCTTCGCGGCGTCGCCGCTGCATCTTCGCGGTGCGACCGGTTCGCCGATCCGGCCGCTCGCGTTCGTGCGCGCCCAGGCGGAGGCGCGGTGAGCGCCGGGGTGATGCCCGAGTTCGTCGACGCGGGAGCCGCGTCCGTGCGGCTTTGGCGCGCGGGCTCCGGCGCCGCGACGATCGTGCTGAGCGATCTCACGACCGCGACAAGCTCCGCGGTTGGGCGGCTCGCGGCACTCGAGCCGGACAGGGAGTTCATCGGGATCGAGCTGCCCGGATTCGGCGAGAGCGAGCTGCCGGCGGGCGACGCGTTGAGCGTCGATCGTCTCGTCCAGCTGATCGTCGAGACCCGGCGGAAGATCGGAGCGGTCGCGGCGCCGCTCGTCGCATTCGGCCACGCCGCCCCGATCGCCGAGGCGCTCATCGAGGCCGCGGCGGTGGACGCGGGGCTCGTCGGGGTCTTTGTGGGTCCCGGTCGGACGCAGCGAGTCTCCGCGCCGCCCGATCTCACCGTGCGCGCGGACGGCACGCACCTCGTGCGGCTGTGGAGCTTCCTCCGGGACAGTGCGCTCCTCGGGGCGGGGGCGCGGGTCGATGCCCACGGCGCACCGCTCGAGAGCGTCGAGGCGATCGAGGCGGCGTTTCTCAGTGCCGCGCGAGATCCCGGGCGCTATCTCGAGCTGTGGCGTGCGCTGGCGTCGGGCGCCAATCCTGCCGCGCCACGGCGGGGGGAAGGAGAGCAGGCCGCGGCGCGTTGGGTTGCGAGCATCGATGCCGCGCCGCTTCCCGTGGTCCCGTCCGCGCCGCCCGCGCGCAGGCGCTACGTCATGACGCCGAGCGGCATTTTCCACTGCCGGATCACCGGCGAGGGCCGCGCGGTCCTCATTCTGCCGAGTGCGCCGGGATCGGCCGAACCCGTCGCGGTCGTCGCGGAGCGCCTCGCCCGCTCGCGCACCGCCATCGCGGTCGACTATCTCGGGAATGGCGACTCGAGCAAGCCCGAGGGCCCGATCGACGTGCCGTGGATCGCACGGTCGCTCCTGCAGCTCGCCGACGCCCTGCATCTCGATTCCTTCGACGTGTGGGGCACGCACACCGGCGCTAACGTCGCGCTCGAGATGTCCCTCATCGCTCCAGAGCGGATCGGGAGACTCGTCCTCGAGGCGCCCATCCTCATGGACACGGCCGAGGTGCGCGAGCTCGTGCAGCGCTACTTCCACGACATCTCGGCGACCGACTTCGGAGACCACGTGCTGCGCGCCTGGCAGCTCCGACGCGACATGTTCCTCTTCTGGCCTTGGTACGAGCGGTCGCGCGCGGCCGCGCGCGCGATCGGCGTGCCGCCGGTCGAGATGCTGCACGACTGGACCCTTGGACTGCTCAAGAGCGGTGCAACGTACCCGCTCACCTATCGAGCCGCGTTCGAGTACCCGACCGCGGATCGGTTGCGGCTGCTCGAACACCCGGCACTCATTTGCGCGGGCCCGGCCGACATGCTCGCCGGTGCTCTGGCAGTGGCGCCCCGACTGGCCCCGGAAGCGACCGTGATGCCCACCGCCGCGACGGTCTGGTATCCGCGACAGTCGGCCGACGCCATCGAGTCGACGCTTTCCGCTTACGAGGCGTTCCTCGCGCCTGCGAGGCCTCAACTCCCCTTCGGTCCGCTGCTCGAGGATCGGCTCCGGGACTCCGCTCGCAGTGAGGAAGTCCGCGACAAGTCACGTCACCTGCCTGAGCTCCTCATCGCGGTCGAGAGCGAGGGCGCCCGTGCGTGCTTCGCGCTGTCGAGGGCGGGTGCTCGCGCTGCACCGATCGGCGATGCCGACATCACGATCACCGGCCCCGCGGAGGCCTGGTTCGCGGTCCTGTCCGGCGAGCACGCGCTCGTACGGGAGACGAACGTCCACCTCGGCAGACTTGCCGTCCGCGCCGACCCTGTCGTGTCGTCGTGGGCGATGCCCGCAATCGCGGCGCTGCTCAAGCCGAGAGGAGAGGCCGCATGATCAGCGGCTCGTACGTCGATGTCCTGGGCTCGAAGACATATTTCGAAGAGGCGGGCCAGGGCCCTGTCGTCATCCTGCTCCATACCGCAGGTCGCGACGGGAGGCAATGGCACGGCGTGATGGAAGAGCTCGCGTCACGCTTCCGGCTGATCGCCCCCGACCTGCCCGGGCATGGTCGCAGCTGGCCGTTGGGCGAGTCGGGCTGCCTCGACGACATCGAGGCGATCGGCGCCTGGATCAGCGACTTCGCGAACGCCGTAGGCGTGGAGCGCTACGCCTTCTGTGGCTGCTCGATGGGGGGCAACCTCGCGCTATTGATGCCGACGATCGACGCGAGGGTTGTCGCGACGGTCGCGCTGCAAGGTGCCGACCGCACGCCCACCATCTCGCAGTCGTCGCTCGACATGATGTGCGACCCTCGCGTGAGCCTGCCGCACGCCAACATGGACTTCACCATGAGCCTCGTCGGCGCCGCTGCCGACCCGGCGGGCCGGGACTTCATCCGATGGGGAGTGCGATCCATCAACGCGCCGGCGCAGCACGGCGATCTAACGGCCTACTCGCACGGCGATATTCGCGACCGCATGGCGCTGGTCACGGTGCCCGTGACGCTCGTCCACGGGACTGAAGATTGGGTCGTCACGCGCCAAATGGTGGATGCCGCTGCATCGCGGCTCACCCACGCGGCGCGGGTCGAGGTGATCTCGTTGCCCCAGATAGGTCACTTCCCGCATGTCGAGGCCCCAGATCAGGTCGCGAGGCTCATCGAACAGGCGCTCGAAGTGCTCTAGCTGTACCCGGTCGGGACGTTGGTGGCACTGGTGTGAGGAGGACCCCCGCGGGTTGAGTGGAGTTGTCGACGCTGCACCGACCAACGGAGGTCCTCGTGTCTCACGCTAACGCCCGACTGACGCCGCGTGGGAGGCGGCTGATCATCGACCGGCATCTGGCCGGCTGGAAGCGGGCGCACCTCGCCGCCGCGATGGCGAGAAGGGCATCACCTGCGCCGGCTTCCTCCGCCGCGCTGCCGCCTACTTCGGGACCCACGGCATCGCCCGCATCGAGCGGCTGATGACCGACAACGCGCTCGCCTACGGTTCTCGCTCCACGCCGTCGTCGCCGAGCTCGGCGCCCGGCAGGTGTCCATCCGGCCCCACTGCCCTTGGCAGAACGGGAAAGTCGAACGCTTCAACCGCACCCTGCAGACCGAATGCGCCTACCGGCAACCGTTCACGAGCAACGACCAGCGCGCAGCCGCCCTTGCCCCCTGGCTCGAGCGCTACAACACTGAACGCACCCACTCAGCCATCGGCCCCCACCCGTCAGCCGACTGCAACCTGCTGACCGGGTACATCTAGCGCGCGTCCCCACCCACCCCGCTCGGGCCGGTTCGAGACGATCAAGATTCGTCATCGCCGGTTGACGCTGCGGAGCGCACCCCACTACTGTCGCGGCAGTGGATTTTGAGAGTGGACTCTCGAAAGTTACACTCAGGGTGTCTGACAACGAAGTTAGGAGCGCCATGCGCAGCATGAGCAGCAAGAACGGCCGGTCGCTCATCGCGGCGGGCGCCATCATGGGAATCGCACTGCTGGCCGGCTGCAGCAGCGCGGCGGGCGGCGGCGGGGCCACCGAGGCACCCGAGGGCGAGGGCGGCTCGGCCTTCCCCGCAGGCGACGTGCGCTTCGTCATCCCCTACGCCGCCGGCGGCCCCACCGACGTCACGGCGCGCGCGCTCGCACCGTGCCTCAGCGAGACGCTCGGCACGAACGTCATCGCCGAGAACGTCACGGGCGGCTCCGGCGCGGTCGGCCTGCAGGACATGATCTCGAAGCCCGCCGACGGCCAGACGATCGCGATCGTCTCGCCCGGCATGGTCGTGCTCTCGCCGCTCGCGAACGGCCTCGACTACTCCCGCGAGGACATCACCTCCGTGGGCGTCATCTCCTACTCGCCGATGATCATGATCACCGGCGAGGGCTCCCCGCACACGACCGCCGAGGAGCTCTTCGCGGCCGCCGAGTCGGGCACCACCATCAACGTCGGCGTCTCGGGCGCATCGACGCCGCAGGCGATCGAGCTGCAGCGCCTCAGCGAGGAGTACGGCGTGCCCGTCACGGTCGTGCCCTTCGACGGCAGCGCCGGCGCGATCACGGCCCTGCTCGGCGGCCACGTCGACGCGATCTTCGTGAACGACCAGCAGGACGTCGTCGACCGCGTCGAGTCGGGCGAGTTCAACGCGCTCGCCGTCTCGTCGCCCGAGCGCCAGGATCACCTCCCCGACGTGCCGACGCTCGCCGAGCTCGGCTACGAGGACCTCACCCTCGCGGTGACGATCTACGCGCTCGCGGCCCCGGCCGGCACGCCCGACGACGTCGTCACGACGCTCTCCGACGCGCTCGAGGGATGCCTCGAGGACGAGGAGACGGTCGCGGCGATCGGCGAGAACTACGTGCCCGCCGAGTACCAGGACCGCGAGGACTTCGACGGCTTCCTCACGGAGGCCGAGGAGGTCTACACCGAGATCCTCTCGAGCTGACCGACATGACCGACCTCGCCGACCGCTCCGGGCCCGACGCCGTGACCGACGCATCCGAGCGCCCCGAGGGGCTCCGCGGGCGCAGGATCGCGCGCTGGAGCGCCGTGGCGCTGCTCGGCCCGGTCGGCGTGGCGGCCATCGTCCTCAGCATCGGCTACGGCCTCGGCACCGGCAGCATGCCGGGGCCGGGGCTGTGGCCGTTCATCGCCGCCGTCGTGCTGCTCGGCGCGACCGTCGTCGTCGCCATCACCGACTCGCTCGACGACTACGAGTCGTGGGGCACCTCCTCGGTGCGCACGCTCATCGCGCTCGCCTCGCTCGTCGTCTTCGCGGCGCTCTTCACGCTGCTCGGCTTCACCGTGCCGGCGATGCTGCTCATGCTGCTGTGGCTGCGCATGTTCGGTGACATGCGCTGGCGCACCGCCGCGCCGCTCGCGGCCGGCGGCGCCGTCGCGCTCTTCCTGCTCTTCGACGTCGTGCTCGGCGTGCCGCTGCCGCGGGACGTGCTCATGACGCCCCTGACCTCCTGGATGTGACGACGTGCTCGACGGACTGCTCCAAGGCTTCGGGGTCGCGCTCGACCCCATCAACCTGCTCTACGTCTTCGTCGGCGTCGTCATCGGCACCGCGATCGGGGTGCTCCCCGGCCTCGGCCCGACCGCCACCATCGCGCTGCTGCTGCCCCTCACCTACGCGCTCGACCCCGCGACGGCGATCATCATGCTCGCCGGCATCTACTACGGCTCCATGTACGGCGGCACGATCACCTCGGTGCTGCTGCGCATGCCCGGCGAGGCCGCCTCCGTCGTCACGACCTTCGACGGCTACCAGATGGCCAAGCAGGGCCGGGCCGGTCCCGCGCTCGGCATCGCCGCGATCGGCTCGTTCATCGGCGGAGTCATCTCGGTCATCGGCCTCGCGATCTTCGCGCCGATGCTCGCCGAGGCCGCGCTCGCCTTCGGCCCGGTCGCCATGGTGGCGCTCATGGTGCTCGGCCTCATGCTCGTCACCTCGCTCGGCACCGGCTCCATGTGGAAGGCGCTCACGATGGCGGCCGTGGGCCTGCTGCTGTCGGTCGTCGGCCAGGACCCCATCAGCGGCGTGCCGCGCTTCACCTTCGACAGCGCGTCGCTGCTCGACGGCTTCGACTTCGTCGCGATCGCGATGGGCCTGTTCGGCGTGGGCGAGATCCTCCACAACCTCGAGCAGGGCGGCCACATGCAGCTCGTGGCGAAGAAGATCAAGCGCATCCTCCCGACGCGCGAGGATGCGAAGCAGTCCGCGCTGCCGATCGCCCGCGGCTCGCTGCTCGGCTTCTTCATCGGCGTGCTCCCCGGCGGCGGCGGCGTGCTCTCGTCGCTCGCCTCCTACGCGCTCGAGAAGCGCGTCGCGAAGGACCCCTCGCGGTTCGGCAAGGGTGCCATCGAGGGCGTCGCCGGCCCCGAGACCGCGAACAACGCATCCTCGACCTCCGCCTTCGTGCCCCTGCTGGTGCTCGGCATCCCCTCGAACGTCGTGCTCGCGCTCATCTTCGGCGCGCTCCTCATCCAGGGCATCACGCCCGGGCCCGGCCTCATCCCGAACCACCCCGACATCTTCTGGGGCGTGGTCGCGTCGATGCTCATCGGCAACGCGATGCTGCTCGTGCTCAACATGCCGATGGTCGGCATCTTCATCCAGCTGCTGCGGGTGCCCATCGGCATCCTCGTCACCTTCGCGATGGCGATCGTGCTCATCGGCACCTTCTCGATCTCGAACGACCCGTTCGACATCTGGCTCGTGCTCGGCTTCGGCGTGCTCGGCTGGCTCATGAAGCGCACCGGCTTCGACCCGGGCCCGCTCGTGCTCGCCTTCGTGCTCGGGCCGATCCTCGAGGCGTCGGTGCGCCAGTCGCTGCTCATCTCCGGCGGCGACCCGGCCATCTTCGTGAGCGACCCCATCGCCATCACCATCTACTCGGCGCTCGCGCTCGGCTTCGGCATCGCGTTCGTGCGGCGGCTCCGCAAGGGCAAGCCGGCGCTCCTCGAGCAGGCCCGGCACATCCCGCCGCCCACCGGCCTCGTGCCCGTCACGCGCGGCAAGCGCGCGGGCAAGGGCGAGGCGGATGCGTCGGCAGAGCCCGGCACGGACGGTGCGGGCGCCGGCACGGCCGAGGTCGCGGACGGCGCGGCGGCCGCTGACGCCGACGGGCGCAGCGAGGAGGAGCGCGCGGAGGACGCGCGCCGGCGGTGAGGCCCGACGGGCGGGAGCGGTCGCTCGTCGCGGCGCTCTTCGTCTCCGGCTTCGCGACCTTCTCGCAGCTGTTCGACGCGCAGGCGATCCTCCCGAGCCTCGCGAGCGACCTCGGCATCTCGAGCGCGACCGCGTCGCTCGCCGTCTCGGCCACGACCTCCGGCATCGCCCTGTCGGTGCTGCCGTGGGCGTGGCTCTCGGATCGCATCGGCCGAACCGCGGTGATGCGCATCAGCCTCATCGCCACGACGGTGCTCGCGCTCGCGGCGCCGCTCGCGCCGACGCTCGAGGCGCTCATCGCGATGCGCGCGCTCACGGGCGTCGCGCTCGGCGGCATCCAGGCGGTCGCGATGGCGCTGCTCGTCGAGGTGCTGCCCCGCCACCGGGTGCCCGCTGCCGCGGCCGTCTACATCACCGGCAACACGATCGGCGGGGTCACGGGCCGCGTGATCGCGGGCCCGGTGAGCGAGCTGCTCCACTGGCGCGTGGGCCTGCTCGTCGTCGCCGGCATCGGCCTGATCGCGTGCCTGCTCTTCTTCGTGCTGCTTCCGCGCGGCATCGAGCAGCGCGACGGCCGCGTCGTCTCGATGCGCGAGGCGCTCGGGAACGTCGGCCATCACCTGTCGCGCTGGACGACGGTCTCGATCTACGTGCAGGGCTTCCTCGTGATGGGCGCGTTCACCGCCGTCTACAACTACCTCGGCTTCCACCTCATCGACGACCCGTTCCGGGTGCCGGCCGCGCTCGCGAGCCTGTTCTTCCTCGTCTACTTCGCCGGGGCCGCGAGCGCCCGCGTCGCCGGCGCGCTCGCCGCGCGCATCCCGCCGTGGGCCGTCGTGCTCGGCGGCGGCGTCGCCGTCGCGCTCGCCGCGCTGCCGATGCAGGCGACGAGCATCGGGGTGCTGCTCGCCGGCATCACGCTCCTGACGGTCGGCACGTTCATGGCGCATCCGATGTCGAGCACGCTCTCGGGGCTCGCCGCCGACCGGGGCCGCGCGCAGTCCACGGCGCTCTACCAGCTCAGCTGGCTCGCGGGTGCGGCACTGTGGGGGTGGTTCGGCGGCATCCTCTACGACGAGCTCGGGTGGAGCGGGGTCGTGGGGCTGTCGACCGCGCTGGCGATCGGGGCGGCCGGGATGGCGGCCAGCCGGGCGTGGGCGACCAGGACAGGACTCAGCGGAGAAGGGCGGACGGCATGAAGGCGATGCAGCACGACGCGGACGGCGCGATGACGTGGACGGAGGTGCCCGACCCCGTCGCGGCACCCGGCGAGGTGATCGTCGAGATCGCCGCGGCCGCGGTGAACCGCGCCGACCTCATGCAGCGCGCGGGGAAGTATCCGCCGCCCCCGGGGGAGTCGGAGATCCTCGGCCTCGAGTGCTCGGGCACGATCGTCGCGCTCGGCGAGGGCGTGACCGGCTGGTCGGTCGGCGACGAGGTGTGCGCGCTGCTCGCCGGCGGCGGCTACGCGGAGCGGGCAGCGGTGCCGACGACGCAGCTGCTGCCGGTGCCCGCGGGCGTGCCGCTCGCCGAGGCCGCGGCGCTGCCGGAGGCGGTGTGCACCGTGTGGACCGCGATGCGCGACCTGCCCGCGCCCGAGCCCGGCGACCTCGCGCTCGTGCACGGCGGCAGCGGCGGCATCGGCACGATGGCCATCCAGCTGCTGCGCGCCGCGGGGTGGCGCGTCGCGACCACGGCGAGCGCCCGGCACCACGATCTGTGCCGCTCGCTCGGCGCCGAGCTCGTCATCGACTACCGGGCCGACGACTTCGTCGAGGCGGTGCAGGCCGCCACCGAGGGCCGCGGCGCCGGCGCCATCCTCGACGTCATCGGCGCCGACTACCTCGGCCGCAACCTCGAGGCGCTCGCGCTCGACGGCACGCTCACGGTGATCGCCGTGCAGGGCGGCACGCGCGCCGAGGTGGATCTCCGCCGGCTCATGCAGCGCCGCGTGACGCTGCGAGCGATGACGCTGCGCGCCCGCCCGCGCACCGGGCGCGGCTCGAAGGCGGCCGTGATCGCCGAGGTGCGCGAGCGCATCTGGCCCGGCTTCGCCGTCGGGCAGCTGCGGCCGGTCATCGGGGCGACGGTGCCGCTCGTCGAGGCCGACCGCGCCCACGCGCTCATGGGGTCGGCGGATGCGCCGGGGGGCAAGCTGCTGCTCGTGCGGTAGGCGGGCGGCGCAGGTACGGGCTCGCTCCCGTTACGCGGACTGCAGCGGGCGGATCTCCTCCAGGCGCGCTCCGATGCGGTCGCGCTCGCTCTCGAGGTCGAAGCGCGACTGCAGGTTCACCCAGAACTGCGCCGAGGTGCCGAAGTAGCGTGCGAGCCGCAGCGCCGTGTCGGCAGTGAGGCGGCGCTTGCCGTGGACGATCTCGTTGATCCGGCGGGGCGGCACCCCGATCGCGACCGCGACCCGGTGCTGCGTGACGCCCAGCGGCACGAGGAACTCCTCGTGGAGCACCTCGCCGGGGTGCACTGGCTCCAGCTTGCTCATCGCTCCTCCTTCAGTGGTAGTCGACGATCTCGACGCCGGTCGGGCCGCTCGCGGTCCAGACGAAGCAGATGCGCCACTGGTCGTTGATGCGGATGCTGTGCTGACCTGCTCGTCCTCCCTTGAGTGCTTCGAGCCGGTTCCCGGGCGGGATCCGCAGGTCGTCGATGGTCGCTGCGGCGTCGATCATCGCCAGCTTTCGCAGCGCGGTCCGCATGATCCGGGGATCGAGCGACCGCACCGACTCGCGCTGCCACAACCGCTCGGTCTCGCGATCGCCGAACGACTGGATCACGAGCAGAGTGTATAACGCGTGGCGTTATGAACGCAACGCGTTATGGGCCGCTTCCCCGTACTTGCCATGATCCGATGATGCGCTCAGGGATGACTCCGGGGGCAGGGTCGTCGGGCCGCTGTGGAAGAGATGCGACGATCGACGCATGCGAGTGGGCGTGCGTCGGGCGGCGGGGGCGCTCTTCGCGCTCGCGCTCGTCGCGCAGCTCGTCGTGCTCTACCTGCCGAGCCCGCCGTCCGACCTGCCGCAGGCGCCCGGGCTCGACAAGGTGCTGCACGCGGCGGTGTTCCTCGCGCCGGCGCTGCTCGGCGTGCTCGCGGGCCTCGCGCCCGCCTGGCTCGGGGCGGCGCTCGCAGCCCACGCCGTCGCATCCGAGCTCATCCAGCACGCGCTGCTCGCCGAGCGCTCGGGCGACCCGTGGGACGCGGTCGCCGACCTCGTCGGCGTCGCGCTCGGCCTCGCGCTCGGCCTGCTGCTGCGCCGCCGCTTCGCAGGCCGCCGGCGGGTGCCGGCGGCCTGAGGAGTCGCCCGCTCAGCCCTCGATGTGCTCCGCCGCGTCGCGCGCGATCGGCGTGAGCCGCTGCAGCTGCGTCACGTGGCGCGGCTCGAGCTCGTCGAGCGACGAGACGCCCAGCAGCGCCATCGTGCGCTCGATCTCGGAGCGCAGGATGGCGATCGTGCGGTCGACGCCCTGGCGCCCGCCGGCCATCAGGCCGTAGAGGTAGGCGCGGCCGATGAGCGTGAACTTGGCGCCGAGCGCCACCGAGGCGACGATGTCGGCGCCGTGCATGATGCCCGTGTCGACCATGACCGTCGCGTCGCGGCCGACCTCGCGCACGACCTGCGGCAGCAGGTGGAACGGCACGGGCGCGCGGTCGAGCTGGCGCCCGCCGTGGTTCGACAGCACGATGCCGTCGACGCCGCCCTCGATGAGCCGCACCGCATCCGGCACGTTCTGCACGCCCTTCACGACGAGCTTCCCCGGCCACATGGAGCGGATGACGTCGAGGTCGTCGTACGAGATGGTCGGGTCGAAGGCGTTGTTGATCAGCTCGCCCACGGTGCCGCCGGTGGTCGACAGCGACGCGAACTCGAGCTTGGGCGTCGTGAGGAAGTCGAACCACCACCACGGGCGGGGGATCGCGTCGACGACGGTCTTCAGCGTCAGCTGCGGCGGGATCGAGAAGCCGTTGCGCTTGTCGCGCAGGCGCGCGCCGGCGATGGGCGTGTCGACCGTGAACATGAGGGTGTCGTAGCCGGCGGCGGCCGCGCGCTCGACGAGCCCGTACGAGACCTCGCGGTCGCGCATGACGTAGAGCTGGAACCAGTTGCGCCCGTGCGGGTTGACCGCCTTGACGTCCTCGATCGTGGTGGTGCCGAGCGTCGAGAGCGTGAACGGGATGCCCGCGGCGGCCGCGGCGCCGGCGCCGGCGGTCTCGCCCTCGGACTGCATGAGGCGCGTGAAGCCCGTGGGCGCGATGCCGAAGGGCATCGAGCTCGGGCCGCCGAGCACGGTCGTCGAGGTGTCGACGCTCGCGGCGGGCCGCAGGATGTCGGGGTGGAACTCGACGTCCTCGAACGCCTGCCGCGCGCGGGTGAGCGAGACCTCGCCCTCGGCCGCGCCGTCGGTGTAGTCGAAGGCGGCGGCCGGGGTGCGCCGCTTGGCGATCGCCCGCAGGTCGTCGATCGTGAGGGCCGCGTCGAGCCGGCGCCGACGGGCGTCGAGGTCGGGACGCTTGAACTGCATGAGCTCGGCGAGCTCGCCGAGTCGGGGGAGTTGTCGCTTCATGATGCTCCTCGGTGTGGATGCGGGACGGATGGGCGCGGCTGGCGCGGCGCTCAGCGCACGTCGGGCACGGGATCGCTCGTCGTGGCCTCCTGCGTCGCCTCGACGTGCGCGACGCGCGAGATGAAGAATGAGGCGACGACCGACAGGCCGGCGCAGATGGCCACGTAGACGGCGATCGGCCACCACTCGCCGCCGCTCGCCTCGAGCAGCCACGCCGCGATCAGCGGCGCGGTGCCGCCGAAGATCGCAGCGCCCACCTGGTAGCCGAGCGTCGCGCCGGTGTAGCGCACCTCGGGGCTGAAGCTCTCGGCGATCAGCGTGCCGAGGATCGCGTTCACGCTGCCCCACAGCAGGCCAAACGCGACGATGGTCGCGGCGAAGACCGCCCACGTCTCACCGGTGTTCAGGACCCAGAAGTAGGGCGCGACGAGCACGATCGTCGCCGTCGCCGAGATCCGGTAGAGCACGGCGCGGCCGACGCGGTCGGAGAGATGGCCGAAGAACGGCATCCACACCGTGGCGACGAGCGCCGCGGCCGCGACGGCGAGCAGCACGATGTTCTGGCGCACGTCGAGGATGTTCGTGGCGTAGGCGATCACGTAGGTGCCGAAGATGTAGAAGGGGCCGGTCTCGGCGGCCTTCGCGCCGATCGAGACGAGCACGGCGCCCCAGTGCTTCGTGACGACCTCCTTGATGGGCAGGCGCAGGCGCGCGCCGGTGTCGCGGATCCGCTGGAACTCGGGCGTCTCGTCCAGTCCGTTGCGGATCCACAGGCCGATGAAGACCAGCACGACGCTCGCGACGAACGGGATCCGCCAGCCCCATGCCAGGAACTGGTCCTCGGGCATGAGCGTCAGCAGCGCGACGACGGCCGAGGCGAGGAGCAGGCCGAGGCTGATGCCCATCTGCGGCACGGCACCGTAGAGGCCTCGGCGGTGCTTCGGTGCGTACTCGTAGGCCAGCAGCAGGGCTCCGCCCCACTCGCCGCCGATGCCGATGCCCTGCATGATGCGGAAGAGGACGAGCAGGATCGGGGCCCAGATGCCGATCGCCGAGTAGTCGGGCAGGAGGCCGATCGCGACGGTGCCGCCGCCCATCAGCATCAGCGTGAGGAACAGCGTCTTCTTGCGGCCGATCCGGTCGCCGATGTGCGCGAAGACGACGCCGCCGATGGGCCGGAAGAAGAACGTCAGCGAGAACGACGCGTAGGCCAGCAGCGTCGAGATGAACGGGTCGTCGGTGGGGAAGAAGATGCGGTTGAAGACGAGGGCGGCGACCGTGCCGTACACGAGGAAGTCGAACCACTCGATGACGCTGCCGGAGAGGCTGCCGAACAGGACGCGGTAGTTGAGCCGATGCGGCGGCTGAGCTGCGGGAGCAGAGGTGCTGGCCACGGTTTCTCTCCTTCGAGAAGCGTTCGAGTGTGGTCGGACCATGTGGTCAGACCACAGCGACGATAGAGCAGCGGGCACCCGCCGTCAAGCGCCGAAGGCGCGCGGTCCGCACCGGCGGAGCGCGTCGCTACCCCGTCGCGTCCGTCGCGGTGCGAGCGCCGTCCGGCTCCGTCGAGGTCTCGGCGTAGTAGCCGCGGATGTGGTCGCGAAGCAGCGCTGCAGCGCCCTCCCGGTCGTCGGCGCGCATCCGCTCATAGATGCCGCGATGCTCGGCGCGGAGCCGCGTCGCCGTCGTCGGCCAGTCGGGCAGCGCCTGCGCGCGCGCGAGCGTGTGGTCGGCGATGGAGGTGCGCAGCGCGTCCATGAGCGTGCTGATGAGCGGATTGCCCGCCGCGCGCGACAGCGCGACGTGGAACTCGGCGTCGAGCTGGAGGAACTCGGGCACGCCGAGCCCGGGGTCGTCCATGCGGTCGAGGAGGCGCTCGGCCGTCGGCCAGTCGCCGCTGGCGAGATCGGCGTGCTCGGCGCTCCAGGCCTCGAGCAGCAGCCGCACCTCGAACACGTGGGCGTGCTCGACGTGGCGGGTCGCGAGCTGCAGGTTGAGCGAGAGGGCGAGCGCCTGACCCGGTGACGCGGTGATGATCGTGCCCGAGCGCGGGCCGGAGCCGGTCGAGGTGCGGATGGCGCCGATCGCCTCGAGCACGCGGAGGGCCTCCCGCAGCGATCCGCGCGACACGCCCAGCGTCTCGGCGAGCGCGCGTTCACCGGGCAGGTGATCGCCGATCGACAGCCGGCCGCTCTGCAGCTCGGCCGTCACCCAGCCCATCACGGTCTCGTGCGCCTTCATCGCCCCGAGTATCGCAGTGCCACCAGGCGCTCGGCCGCACCCACGCGGTCATGGCTGCGCCGCGCGACCGATCGAGGAGCGACTCGGAGCCCGCCGCGGATCGAGGAGCGAGCCTCCTCGTTCCGCGACCGATCCTCAATCGGTGACGGGCTCGAGCCGCGCCGGCTCCCGGCTCGTCCACAGCAGCGCGGCCGCCAGGGTGGCGACGCCCGCGATCGCACCGAGCACGAGCGCCGTCCAGCCGAGGCCGATCGCCGCGCCGAGCGAGCCCGCGAGCGGGTACGTGACGATGAAGCACGCGTGCGAGAGCGAGAACTGCGCGGCGAAGACCGCCGGCCGCTCCTGCATGGAGGCGTTGCGCCGCAACAGCCGTGCCGAGGCTGTGAGGATCGCGGCGTTGCCCGCTCCCAGCACCGCCCAGAGCGCGAGCAGCATCGGCCAGGACGGCACCGTCAGGAGCGCGGCCGTCGTCCCTCCGAGCCCGAGCGTCGCCGACGCGGCGCCCGCGAGCATGACCGTGCGGTCGGGCACGCGTTCGAGCAGCCGCGGCAGCAGCAGTGCGACCACCATGGAGCCCGCGCCGTAGGCGGCGAGCAGGAACGCGACATCCGCCTGCGGCCGCGCGAGCCGGTCCTGCACGAGCACCACCGTGTTCACGATCACCATCGCCGTGGGCGCCGCGACCGCGAGGTTGAGCGCGAGCAGCGCCCGCAGCTCGGCATGCCGCAGGAAGATGCGCGCGCCCTGCGTGAGGCGCTGGAAGAACGTCAGCCCCTGCTGCGCCTCGATCGCGGGGAAGCGCGTCGCGACGACGAGCAGCGCCGAGAGCGCGAAGCCGACGACGGTGCCGAGGAACAGGTTGGAGTAGCTCGTGACGAGCAGCAGCGCGGCGGCGAGCGCGGGGCTCACGAGCGACTCGAGGTCGTAGGCGAGCCGCGACAGCGAGAGGGCGCGCGTGTACTGGCGCTCGTCGGGCAGGATCTCGGGGATGACCGCCTGGAACGCGGGGGTGAAGGTGGCGGATGCGCACTGCAGCAGGAAGATGAGCACGTAGATCTGCCACACCTCGCCGACGAGCGGCAGCATGAGCGCGATCGCGGCGCGCACGACGTCGGCGCCGATGAGCAGCGCCTTCCGCGGCACGCGGCTGGTCGCCGCGATGAGCAGCGGCCCGGCGCCGACGTACGCGAGCATCTTGATCGTGAGGGCGATGCCGAGCACGACGCCGGCGTCGCCGCCCGCGAGGTCGAAGGCGAGGAGGCCCAGCGCGACCGTCAGGAGGCCCGTGCCGAGCAGCGCGACGATCTGCGCGCTGAAGAGCTTGGCGTAGGCGGGGTTCCGCAGCACCTCACGCACGGTCGCCGCCCACCTCCTCGGGCACGCCGAGGTGCTCGGGGGCCGTGCCGAGCATGTGCTCGGCCTGGTGCATGGCGACGGCGACCAGCTCGCTCGCGTGGTCGTCGGCGAGTCGGTAGTAGACGCGGGTGCCCTCGTGGCGGGCGACCACCATGCGCGCGAGGCGCAGCTTGGCGAGGTGCTGCGAGACGCCGGGCGTGGGCTTCCGCACCGCGGCGGCGAGGTCGCCGACCGACTGCTCGCCCTCGCGGAGCGCCAGCAGGATCTTCACCCGCGTCGCGTCGGCGAGCATCGAGAAGACCTCGACCGCGAGCTCGACCGGCTCTCCGGCTTCTTGCATATATGCGTTCATACGCAAACAATGGCATAGCCAGACCCGGGCGGCAACAGCGCGTCGACTGGGAGCGTAGTCACGATCGGACGCCGCGACGCGGAAGAGGCGCCGCCCCGCATTGGGTGGCGCCTCTTCCGTCGTGCCGGCGACTCAGGCCGCGACGAGGTACTTCTCGGGGTCGGCGTCGAACAGCGGGCCGCACGCCGCGCAGCACAGGTAGTACGTCTCGCCCTTGTACTCGCGGACGAGGCCCTGCGCCTCGGCGTCGGCCTTGTCGACGTGGTTGCCGCGCATCACGGGACACTCGGCGGTCGCGGCCTCAGTGGTGGCGGCGGCGGCGTGGTCGTGGGCTTCGCACATGGTGGGTTCCTTTCGGGGTGTGGGTGAGGTCAGTCGTCGTCGCCGGCGCTAGGCGCGCGCGGCCGCCGACGTCTGGGGGTCCACCGCGCGACTCTTGAAGGAGCGAAGGCGGAGGCTGTTGCCGACGACGAAGACGCTGGAGAACGCCATCGCCGCACCGGCGAGCATCGGGTTGAGCAGGCCGAAGGCCGCGAGCGGGATGGCGGCCACGTTGTAGGCGAAGGCCCAGAACAGGTTGCCCTTGATGGTGCCGAGGGTCCTGCGGGCGAGTCGGATGGCGTCGGCCGCGCTGCGCAGGTCGCCCCTGACGAGCGTGATGTCGGATGCCTGGATGGCGGCGTCCGTGCCGGTGCCCATGGCGAGGCCCAGGTCGGCCTGCGCGAGCGCCGCCGCGTCGTTGACGCCGTCGCCGACCATCGCGACGACCTTGCCCTCGGACTGGAGCCGCGAGATGACGTCGGCCTTGTCGCTCGGCAGCACCTCGGCGATGACCTCGTCGATGCCCACCTCGGCGGCGATCCGCTTCGCGACCGTCTCGTTGTCGCCCGTGAGCAGGATCGGCGTCAGCCCGAGCTCGCGGAACTGCCGGATCGCCTGCGCGCTCGTCGGCTTGACGGTGTCGGCGACGACCAGGAGGCCGCGGATCTCGCCGTCCCAGGCCACGAGCACGGCGGTCTTGCCCTGCTCCTCGGCTGCGGCCTTGCGGCGCAGCAGCTCGTCATCGACGGCCACCGACCAGTCGTCGAGCAGCGACTGGCGGCCGACGAGCACCGCGTGCCCGTCGACGACGCCGGTGACGCCCTTGCCCTCGATGCTGCGGAAGTCCTCGACCGGCGGCAGCAGGAGGTCGAGCTCCTCGGTGGCGCCCTTGGCGATCGCCTGGGCGATCGGGTGCTCGGAGGCGTCCTCGATCGCGCCGGCGAGGCGCAGCAGCTGGCCGCGGTCGGTGCCCGGCGCGGCGACCGCGTCGACGAGCGTCATCCTGCCCGACGTGACGGTGCCGGTCTTGTCGAGCACGATCGTGTTGACCTTGCGGGTCGACTCGAGCACCTCCGGGCCCTTGATCAGGATGCCCATCTGCGCACCGCGGCCCGTGCCGACGAGCAGCGCCGTCGGCGTCGCGAGGCCGAGCGCGCAGGGGCAGGCGATGATGAGCACCGCGACCGCGGCGGTGAAGGCGCTCGCGACCGGGAAGCCGGCGCCGAGCCAGGCGCCGAGCGCGACGACCGCGATCCCGATGGCGACCGGCACGAAGATGCCCGAGACCCGGTCGGCGAGGCGCTGCACCTCGGCCTTGCCCGACTGCGCATCCTCGACCAGCTTGGCCATCTGCGCGAGCTGCGTGTCGGAGCCGACTCGCGTGGCCCGGATGACGAGCCGGCCGCTCGCGTTGACGGTCGCGCCCGTGACGGCGTCGCCCGGGCCGGCCTCCACGGGGACCGACTCGCCGGTCAGCATCGACGCGTCGATGGCCGACATGCCGGAGACGATCACGCCGTCGGTCGCGATCTTCTCGCCGGGGCGCACGACGAACTCGTCGCCCACCGCGAGCTCGTCGATCGGGATGCGCACCTCGGCGCCGCCGCGCATCACCGCGACGTCCTTCGCGCCGAGCTCGAGCAGCGCGCGCAGCGCCGCTCCCGCCTGGCGCTTCGAGCGCTTCTCGAAGTAGCGGCCCGCGAGGATGAACATCGTGACGCCGGCGGCGACCTCGAGGTAGATGTTCGCGGCGCCGTCGCTCGGCGCGATCGACAGCTCGAAGGGGTGCGTCATGCCCGGGACGCCGGCGGTGCCGAAGAAGAGCGCGAACAGGGACCAGATGAACGCGGAGCCGGTGCCGACCGACACCAGGGTGTCCATGGTCGCCGCGCCGTGGCGCAGGTTCATCCATGCCGCGCGGTGGAACGGCCAGGCCGCCCAGACGATGACGGGCGACGCGAGGGCGAGGGAGAGCCACTGCCAGTAGGTGAACTGCAGCGCGGGGATCATCGCCATGAGGATGACCGGCACCGAGAGCACGATGGAGCCGATGAGCCGCTGCCGGAGTGCCACGAGCTCGTGGTCGACGGGCTCGTCCTCGTCGCCGGGCTGCGGCTCAGCGGCCTTCGGCTTGGGCAGGGTCGCCGTGTAGCCGGTCTTCTCGACCTCCGCGATGAGCAGCGACGGGTCGAACCCCTCGGGGGCCGAGACCCTGGCCTTCTCGGTGGCGTAGTTCACCGACGCCTCGACGCCCTCGAGCTTGTTCAGCTTCTTCTCGATGCGCATCGCGCACGACGAGCACGTCATGCCGCCGATCTCGATCTCGTAGCTGCTCGCGGGCCGTTCGCTGACGACTTCGGGTGTGGACATGATGTTCGATCCTTGCGTTCGCGTGGGGGAGCGTCAGCGGCTCAGTGGTCGTCTTCGCCGTCGTCGTGCGTGTCGCCCTCGGCGGGCTCCTCGTGGTCGCCCTCCTCGGACGAGCCGCTCTCGGAGGCCTCACCATCGGTGCCGAGCACGAACGAGGCGGACTGCACCTCGCCGTCGACCTGGAAGTCGAAGTAGAGGAGGTAGCGGCCGGGTGTCGGCGCCTCGGTGGCGAACTCGACGGTGGGGCCGGAGAGCTGACCCGCCTCCGGCTCGGCGCCCTCGGGGTGCACGTGCAGGTAGGCGAGGTCGCCGTCGCGCAGCGCCACGAGGTGGCCGAAGGCGCCGAGGTACGGCTCCATGGTGGTCACGGGCTGGCCGTCGCGAGTGACCTCGACGGTGAGCGTCGAGCTGCCGCCTGCGGCCAGGTCGCCGATGAGCTCGACCTCGAAGTCGCCGGCCTGCGAGGTGCGCACCTCGTCCTCCTGGGCGGCGGGCTCGAAGTCGCCGGCGACGCTGAGGGTGCGGGTGAGCGTCACGCCGCTCTCGGCGCCGCCGGGCGTGAAGTCGGCGAAGACGCGGTAGGTGCCGGCCTCGTCCCAGCTCCACGGGAGCGACCAGGTGCCCTCGGCGTCGATCTCGGGGTGCACGTGGCGGAACTCGCTGCCGTCCTGGCGGACGACGATGAGGTGCAGCTCCTTCTCGTGCTCCTCGGTGTACTCGAGCAGCGGCTCGTCGTCGGCGCCGAGCACCGAGAAGCGCAGCTCCTCCTCCTCGCCGACCGCGTCGGGCGCCGTGATCGGGCTCAGCCGGTAGCCGTCCGCGTCGAGCGAGAGGCCCGGGAGCGCGGCGGCGGCCGCCTCGTCGGGCAGCACCGTCTCCTCGTGGGCGCCATGGCCCTCCTCGACCTCTGCGGCGCGAGCCTCGACGGCGGATTCGGGCACCACCGCGCCGGCGACCAGGAATGCCGCGCCGAAGGCGGCGACCAGGCCGAGGCCGTAGATGCTGAGACGGGCGGGAGTGTTCATCGGGTCCTCTTCGTCGGGGCTGCGTGGGGAGCGGAGCGGGATGCGGTGCCTGCCGATGCGGGCGGGCACCGTGGTGCGTCAGGCGACGCGTGCCTCGTAGCCGGCCTCCTCGACGGCGGCGAGCACGGCCGCGTCGTCGACGGGCGCGTCGCCTGCGGTCGAGACCGCGAGGTGGCCGGTGGCGGCGCTGACCTCGATGCCGGAGACGCCGGCGATCTGGCCGACCTCGCTGCGGATCGCGCCCTCGCAGTGGCCGCAGGTCATCCCGGTCACCTGGTACTCGGTCGTCGTCATGGTCGCCTCCTGGATCCGCGGGCCCGATCGGCCCTCCGTGCTGTTACCGTGAAAGGTATACCCCAGGGGGGTATCCGCGCAAGCGGTCGCGAGGAGAGGCGGGACGGATGTCGTCGTTCGAGCAGGCAGTGCTGATCGTGGGTGCCGGGGCGGCCGGGCACGGCTGCGCCCGTGCACTCCGGACCGAAGGGTTCTCCGGGCCCATCCGACTGATCAACGGCGAGGGCGCCGCGCCGATCAACCGCACCCTCGTCGACAAGGGGGTGCTGCCCGGACTGCTGACGGCCGAGCAGATCGCGCTCCCGCCGCTGCCGGATGTCGAGGTGATCGACGCCCGCGCCGCGCGCCTCGACGGCACGGAGCGGGCCATCGTCCTGGACGACGGCCGGGTCCTGCGCGGCATCGCGGTCGTGCTCGCACCCGGCAGCGCCCCGCGCACCCTCGACGCGGCGATCGCCGTCGACCCGGCGGTGCGGCTGCACGCGATGCACCGCGCGCCGGACGCCGAGGCGCTGCGCCGCGCGATCCCCGAGCCCTCGGGCGCGAGGCTCGTCGTGCTGGGGGCGGGGTTCATCGGCGCCGAGGTCGCGAGCCACTTCGCCTCAGCGGGTGCCCGCGTCACGCTGATCGGCCGCTCGCCCCTACCGCTCCGCGCGGCCCTCGGCGCCGAGATCGCCGGGCGGCTCGCAGCGCTGCAGTCCGAGCGGGTCGACGCGCGACTGGGCGCCGAGGTCCGCGCGATCCGCGCCGCGCCCGGCGCCGGCGCCGGCGATGCCGCCGTCGTCGAGCTCTCCGACGGCACCGAGATCGCCGCCGACGCCGTGCTCGTGGCCGTCGGCTCGCGCGCGGATGCAGCGTGGGCGGGCTTCGACGGGGCGATCCCCGTCGACGACCGCCTGCGGGCCGAGGCGGGGGCGGGGATCTACGCCGCCGGCAGCGTCGCGCACCCACCGACGGGTGCGGCGCGGGCCCACCACTGGGACGCTGCGGTGGCGCAGGGCGCGCATGCGGCGCGCACGGTCCTCCACGACCTCGGGCTCGGCGACGACCCAGGTCCCTGGGCATCGACGACGGGCTTCACGCTCATGGTGCACGGCGCCGTCATCGTGGGCCGCGGCGTGCGGGGGGCGGATGCGCGCGAGACCGTCGCCGAGCTCGACGGCGGCGGGCTGCTCACCGAGTTCGCCGACGAGGGCGGGGCGCTCACGGGCGTCGCCGGCTGGAACGCCGGGCCGCACGTCGCGCGGGCCGCCGCGCGACTCTGACGCCCGGCGCCGCGGGCATCCGCCGCCGTCGGCTCAGCCCGCGGTCTCCAGCTCCGACGCCGCCTCGGCGCCGTCCATCGTCTCGGGCTCCTCGGCGATCGCCTCGACCGCCTCGGTGAGCTCGGGCTCGCGCGCCGGCCGCGGGTCGAGGTGCACGCCCGCGATCATGCAGCGCACCGAGCCGCCCGCGAGCTCGATCGTGGGGATGTCGACCGCGACGATCTCGCACGACTCCTCGATCACCGCGATCTGGTCGGGCCGCAGCGACCTGCGCGCCCGCTCCGACATGGCCATGATCGTGCGGCGGCGACCGTCGGGCCAGCGGCCCGAGAGCTCCACCGCGTTCCCGGCGAACTCGCGCACCTGCTCCTCGGTGAGCTCGACGACCTTCCGGCAGTGCACCTCGAGCCGCTCGCGCACCTCCTGCCGACGCCGCGCATCCGGGATCATGTCGAGCGCGAAGAGCGCCACGTCGGTGCCCACGCACGCGATGACGTTGGTGTGGTAGACCGGCACGCCGTCGGCGTCGACGGCGTCGAAGACCATCGGCTCGTACATGAAGTCGGTGCAGAACCGCTCGAGCACGTTCGTGTCGGCGCGGTGGCTGCGCGCCATGTACGCGACGCGCGAGACGTGGTCGAGCACCATCGCGCCGGTGCCCTCGAGGAAGATGCCGTCGGGCTCGAGCCCCGAGTAGTCGATGATCGTCTGCACCCGGTACGTGCTCTTCAGCATCTCGAGCACGTCGGTGCGGCGCTCATGCCGGCGGTTGGATGCGTACATTGGGTAGACGGCGACGGCGCCGCCGGCGTGGGTGGAGAGCCAGTTGTTGGGGAACACGCTGTCGGGGCGCGTGTGGTCCTCGTCCTCGAACACGTGCACCGTGACGCCGACCGCCCGGAGCGCCTCGGCGACCGCGTCCATCTCGGCGAGCGCCTTCGCGGCGGTCTCGTCGGGCGTCTCGCCGTCGTCGGGCTCGGCCTGGAAGGCGTTGTCGGCCGCGGTCGCCGGGTTGGGCCGGAACTGCAGCGCGCGGATCAGGATGACGGCTTCGGGGGCGGTGGCGCTCACACCTGCCGAATCTAGCGGCGCGGGCGCGCGCGTATCGGGCGTTCGCGCAAGGTGCTGGCGCGGCGAGGGGTCGCGACGGGCGAAAGCGTGCGTCTTCAGCGCCAGGGCGCTCGATTCCGGCTGCGGCGCCGCATCACGCGGGCGCGCGACCGATCCCGAGGCCGGGCTTGCGGCGATGCACGGAGAGGTAGCGGAGGCCCTCGGGGCCGGGGGTGACGGCGCGCGTGGAGCGCCGGGGCAGCCACACGATGGCGCCCGGCAGCAGCTCGAGCTCGCCGTCGTCGGTCGAGAGCGCGCCCGAGCCTGCGATCACGTGCCACAGCACGTCCTCGTCCGGGCCGGCGTGCGCCTCGATGCGCTCGCCCGGCGGCAGCGCGATCACGTTCGCGTCGAGGTGCCGCTCGGCCTCCTCGAGCCGCCAGATCGCGCCGCGGGCGTCCGGGCCGGCTGCGGCGCCGAGCTCGCCCGTCGTCGCGAGGATGCGCGAGGCGCGCACGACCGGCTCCTCGTCCGCCCCCGGCCGGGTCGCATCCGTCGTCATCGTCGCTTCCTGAGCTCGCGCTCTCAGCGCGCCTTCGCTGATGCCGAGGGTAGAGCCGCGGACGCCCGCGCGGCATGATGGCTCCATGGACCCCGTGCACCTGCCCTCGCTCGCCGACGAGCTGCTCGCCGCCGCCCGCGAGGCGAGCAGCGGGCGAGCCGGGCGGTCGATCCGATCGGGCCGCGACGCGGCGCTGCGCCAGACGGTGATGGGGCTCGCGGCGGGGCGCGGTCTCGACGAGCACGAGGCGGGCGGCGAGGCGACGCTGCAGGTGCTCACCGGCACGGTGCGGCTGCGCTGGGCCGCGGGCGAGCTCGAGGCGTCGGCCGGCGACGTGGTCGGCATCCCCGACGAGCGGCACGCGCTCGACGCGGTGACGGATGCGGCGGTGCTGCTGACGGTCGCCGTCCGGTGACGCCACCCGCGGCACCCGCGCGCATCCCAGCGGGTTCGCAGGCGTGCGCCCCTACGGTCGCGGCATGAGCCTCCCGCCGCAGGGCGCCCCGCAGCCGTGGCAGCCGCCGCAGCCGACCTGGCCGCACCCGCAGTCGATGCCGCAGCAGCTCGCCGCGCACCCTCGGGTCACGTGGCAGCAGCCCGCCGCGCCGCGCCCGCCGCTCACCGACGCGGAGCGCCGTCGGCTGCTGCGACTCGGCGCCGCGAGCGGCGCGCTGCTCGGCGTCGGGACGGCGCTCGGCGGCGTCATCCTGCTCTTCTGGGCGTTCATCGTCGGGGTCTCCGCCCTCATCACGCCCCTCGTCTACCTGTGGTCGGGCGTGAACCCGCTCGCGGACGGCATCGCCGAGATCGTGACGCCGATCACCGTCGGCGTCGTCGCCATCGGCACCGTGCTGTGCCTGCTGGGCCTGCTGCTGAGCTGGCTGCGGCTGCGGCGCTGGGGAGCGGGCCGCGCGCTCGGCATCACGGCGGCCGCGGCCGCGATCGCGACCGTGCCCGTGCACCTCGTCGCCGTGGCCGTCGCGATCGTGACCTCCCTGCTGGAGCCCGAGGGCGACCCGGCGACGAGCTTCGCCATCGCGGCGCTGGCCGCCGGGTTCATCGGCACCGTGGTCGGCGCCATGGCTGGGGCCGGGGCGTGGCGGTGGATGGGCTGGGCGCTGCGCCCGCGCGACGCGGCGCGTCGCGCCTGACCCGCCACCGGTCGAGGACGATCCAGGCCTCGCGCACGGATCGAGGACGCGCCGTCCTCATCCGGTGACGCCTCCTCGAGCCGTGCACGCAGGCGCCCCGCGGGCAGCGCCGCCTACTCGCCGCCGCCCAGGTCGAGCGTGCCCGTGTAGAACCCGTACGTCGCATCCGCCTGCCGCCCAGCCGTCTCGCGATCGACGCCGGCCGCGATCGATGCCTCGGCCCACGCGTCGGCCGCGCCCCGGTAGAAGGCGTTGCCCTCCTCGGTCGCCGCCCACGCCTCGCCCTCGGCCGGCGTCATCGCCGTGTCGGGCGAGGCCAGGTGCAGCCCGAGCCCCAGCAGGCCGCCGTCCCAGCCGACGCCGGTCGCGCCAGGACCGAAGGTCTCCCGCATCTCGGCCGGCACCTCGGTCTCGCGGGCCACGTGCTCGAGCACGAGCCGCGTGCGCTCGCCGAGGCTCGCGAGCCGCACGGTCAGCCAGGTGATGCCGCCGCCGAACTCCCACGTCGCGCGGTAGCGGGCCGCGCCGTCGGCCGGCGGCTCGCACTCGAGCACCTCGCCGCCCGCGTTGCCCTCGAGCTGGTAGCGGCCGCCGAGCCGCAGCTCGCCCGAGACCGGCAGGAACCACCGCGCGATGCGCTCCGGGCTCGTCACCGCATCCCACACGTCGTCGATCGGCGCGTCGTAGGTCTGCGCGAGGCTCTGCAGCCGCGCGGGCTCGCCATCGATCTGGGTGCCCTGCACCGTCCGGTCGACCGCGCCCAGCTGGGCCAGCACATCCACCATGGTCATCGCTCCTTCGTCGGGGTGGGGGAGGCGGGGCGGTCGCCCTCGCCGTCGTCATGGGCGGATGCGTCGGCCCGGCCGGCGTCGGAGGCGACCGGTGCCGCTGCGCCGCGCTCGCGCTCCGCTGCGAGCCGTCGCCGCCTCCGCCCGCGCGCGAGCTCGGTGTCGAGCGCGGCGAGCCTCGGGATCCAGAAGGCGTCGAAGGCGCTCAGCCACTCGCGGGCCGCGCGCGGCCCGGCCGGGTCCACGGCGTAGAGGCGCCGCTGGCCGTCGGGCCGCACGGTCGCGAAGCCCTGCTCCCGCAGCACCCGCAGGTGCTGGCTCACGGCGGGCTGGCTGATCCCGAACTCCGCGCCGATCGCGGCGGCGATCGCGCCCGCGCTCGCCTCGCCGTCGGCGAGGAGCTCGAGGATGCGTCGCCGCACGGGATCGCCGAGGACGTCGAGCGCGTGCATGGGGCAATGGTTGCATCGCGGCTTATATACGTCAACAGTGAGATGTCTCGCACGGGATAGCGTGGGGCCATGAGCGGACAGCTGGTCGACAACGCGCGGTTGCGCCGAGCGGTCGCGGCGTTCGCCGCCGACCCCAAGCCCGAGACCGTCGTGCACGTGCTGCGCGCGGCGCTCGCGGGCGAGCTGCTGCTCGACGCGACGGGCTCCGACATGGAGGTCAAGGACGGCCGCCTGCAGGAGCGCGCCCGCATCCGCATCAGCAGCCGGGTCGGCCCCGACGGCAAGCGGGCGCTGCTCGCCTTCACGAGCAACGACGAGATCGCCCGCATGCACCCGGAGGGCACGCGCGTGCAGTCGGTCGCGCAGCCGGCCTCCGCGGTGCTCGAGATGGCGAAGCGGCAGGGCGCCGGCTGGCTCTTCATCGACCCGGCCGAGACGACCGCCGCGCTCTCGTCGGCCGACATCGAGGGCGCGCTCCGTCACCCGCGCAACGAGGCCCTGCAGCGCGTCATCGCCGCGGCCGACGCAGGCCTCGCGACGCCCGCCGACGTGCTCGCGGCGCTGCGCGTCGACGCGCCGCTGCTGCTCGCCGGCGCGCTCGAGGCCGGCCAGGTGCACGAGGGCAAGCCCCGGCTGCGGGTGAGCCGGCGGCCCGACGGCACCGTCGCGCTGCTCGCCTACACGTCGGCGCCCGAGGTCGCGGCCCGCGAGCCGCGCGACGGCGTCATTCCCACCACCACCACCAAGGTCCTCGAGATGCTGCGCGGCAGCAGCACCCTCTCGTCGCTCGTCATCAACCCGGCAGGGCCGTGGGTCGAGCTCAGCGCGGAGGAGCTCGCGGGCTCCTGAGCCGCACCTCACGGCGCTGCTGAGTCGCCGACCGGGCCCCGACGCCGTGACGGTGTCGGGGCCCTCAGTCGTGCCCGCGGCACCGCCCGACACGCCGAAGCGGTTCTTTTGAAAGAACTGTTGCGAAGCGGATGCTTTGAAAGTAGTCTTTCGGATGTCGGCACCACCCAGGGACCATCGCCGGCACAGACCGAGGAGGCATCCCATGGGACGCACCGACCGCATCCGCACCACGACGCTCCGCGTCATCGGCATGAGCGCCGACGAGCGGCACCGCGCACGGCTCGAGGCGGAGCGCACCGAGCGCCGCTACGACCGCGTGCGCGCGGAGGCGATGATCCAGCGTGGTTGGATCTGAGCATGGCTGAGGAGCGCGACGCGCAGCAGCGCAGCGAGGGCCGGCACGACAAGCCCGACCTGCGCACGAGCGACCCCGCGGTGCTGCGGGCGCTCGCGCACCCGCTGCGCGTCGAGATCCTCGCCGTCATCGACGAGCTGGGCGAGGCGACGGCCACCCAGATCGCCGAGCAGGTGGGGGAGAGCCCCTCGAACTGCTCGTTCCACCTGCGCTCCCTGGCCAAGGCCGGCTTCATCGAGCGCGCCGAGGCGCAGGGCACGTCGAAGCCGTGGCGGCCCGCCCACCGCAGCCGCGACCTGCGCCCCGACCCCTCCGACCCGGCATCGCTGCGCACCTCCGCCACGATCGGCGCGCTCTACGTGCAGCACGAGGCCGCTCGCCTCGTCGACTTCTTCATGACCCGCGCCGAGGAGCCGGAGTGGGTCGAGGGCGTCACCGTCAACCTCTCGACCTTCTGGGCGACGGCCGAGGAGCTCTCGGAGCTCGCGGGCGACATCGCCCGGCTCACCGAGCGCTTCCACGGCCGCGAGGCCGACCCGGCGACCCGCCCCTCGGGCAGCCGCAAGGCCCACTTCTTCGGCGCGGTCAACCCCGACCCGGCGTCCGAGCCGACGCCGTAGCGCGCCGCCGCACCCCTCCCGCTCGTCGAGCAGCCCCCGCCCCGCTCGTCGAGTAGGCCCGCAGGGCCGTATCGAGACGACCCCGCCCCCACGACCCCCGCTCGTCGAGTAGGCCCGAAGGGCCGCATCGAGACGACCCCGCCCCCACCCCGCTCGTCGAGCAGCCCCGCAGGGCCGTATCGAGACGACCCCGACCCCGCCCCGCTCGTCGAGTAGGCCCGAAGGGCCGTATCGAGACGACCCCGACCCCGCCCCCGCTCGCCGCGCCTCCACGCCGCCGCCCCTCCCCGAGGAGACCCGCCATGACCGGCACCGCCGCCGCCACCGCACCCGTCGCATCCGCCCCCAGACCGCCGAGCCCCATGCGCCGCCCGGCGTACCGGCGCCTCATGGTCGGCTGGGTCGCCACCAACCTCGGCGACAGCGCCCTCTACCTCGTGCTCGCCATCTGGGTGAAGGAGCTCACCGGCTCCGACGCGGCCGGGGCGCTCGTGTTCCTCTTCATCGGCCTCCCTGCCCTGCTCGCGCCGTTCGCCGGCCAGCTCGCCGACCGCGTGCACCGTAGGCCCCTGCTCATCGCCACCAACCTCGGCACCGCCGCCGTCGTGCTCACGCTCCTGCTCGTGCAGGGCGCGCAGCACGTGTGGCTCATCTACGCCGCCACGTTCGGCTACGGCCTGGCCGCCTACCTCACCGCCGCGGCGCAGTCGGGGCTGCTGCGCGACCTGCTGCCCGACGAGGAGCTCGCGGGCGCCAACGGCATCTTCACCTCGATCGACAACGGCTGCCGCATCGTCAGCCCGGCGCTCGGCGCCGCGCTCTACGTCGCGGCCGGCCCATGGGCGGTCATCGCGCTCGCGACCGCCGGCTTCCTCGTCATGGCCGTGATGATGTCGACCATCCGCCTGCAGGAGTCCGAGCCGCAGCCCCGCCTCGAGGGCGAGACCTACTGGCACGAGCTCTCGGCGGGCTTCCGCGCGCTGCTCGCCGACCCGCTGCTGCGGCTGCTCACGATCGCGGTCGCCGCCGGCTTCGGCCTCACGGGCCTGCTGAACGCGACGATCTTCCCGCTCGTCGAGCACGGCCTGCAGGAGGGGCCGGCCGCCCTCGGGCCCGCCCAGGCGATCCAGGGCGTCGGCGCGCTCGCCGGCGGCCTCTGCGCCGCCTGGATGCTGCGCCGCATCGGCGAGCGCCGCCTGGTCGGCTGGGGGCTGGCGCTCCTCGGGCTCGGCACGCTCGCCGCGTGGGCGCTCGTGCAGTGGCCGCTCGCGGAGGCGTGGATGCGCTGGGCCGGACTGGGCGCGGTGCAGAGCCTCATCGGGTTCGGCGTGCCGTGGGTGATCGTCGGCGTCGTCACGCTGCGCATGCGGCTGACGCCGCCGCGCCTGCAGGGCCGCACGTCGGCGGCCCTCAACGTGTCGATCAACGTGCCGCAGATGCTGCTGCTCGCGCTCGGCTCGGCGCTGCTCGTCGTGGTCGACTTCCGCTGGCTGATCCTCGTCGCCGCCTTCGGCGTGCTGCTCGCGGCCGCCGCGGTCTGGGCCGGCCGTCGGCTCGATGCGCCCGCCGCCGGGGCGACCGCGACCCCTGGTGCGCACGCGGCATGAGGAGCACACTGGCGCCAGCGCGCGCCGGGATCGCCGTGCGCGCGACGGAGAGGCGCGCCGATGCACGAGACCCGCAGCATCCGAGTCCCGCTGGCGGTCGTGCTCGGGCTCTTCAGCGCGACGGCGTTCGCGGGCGGCATCGCGCTCATCGCCGGGTCGCTCGACCCCTCGCTCGGCCTCGCCATCGCCCCGCCCCCCGAGCTGCTCGAGGGCTCGCCGTTCGACTCCTACCTGCTGCCCGGCATCGTGCTGGCGGTCGTGCTCGGCGGCATGCACCTCGTCGCCTGCATCATGGTGCTGCGCCGGCAGCGGCACGCCGACCTCGCGGCGGTCGCGGCCGGCTTCGCCGCCCTCATCTGGATCTTCGTGCAGATGGTCTTCATCCCGTTCAGCGTGCTGCAGGCGGTCTACTTCGGCGCCGGGCTCCTCGAGATCGGGCTCGTGCTCCTGCAGCTGGGAGTGCTGCGCGGCGAGCTGTCGCCGCGCCTCGCCGGTTGAGGCGAGATGCGCCGCTCTCGGGCCGCGCATAGCAAGGCCCGGCAGGGTGGTCGGCATGACGACGCTCAGCGACTTCCAGGCAGAGGCACTCACCGGCGGCGAGGTCGACCTCGGCGCGTTCGAGGGCAAGGTGGTGCTGGTCGTGAACACCGCGAGCCAGTGCGGGCTGACGCCGCAGTTCGAGGGCCTCGAGCAGCTGCACCGCGAGCTGCAGGACGAGGGGCTCGTCGTGCTCGGCTTCCCCTCCGACTCGTTCAAGCAGGAGCACGACTCGGTCGAGCAGATCGCCGAGGTCTGCCAGCGCAACTACGGGGTCTCGTTCCCGATGTTCGCGCCGATCGCGGTCAACGGCCCCGACACGCACCCGGTCTTCCAGTGGCTCAAGGAGGAGAAGAAGGGGAAGCTCGGCGGCGCGATCAAGTGGAACTTCACGAAGTTCCTCATCGGCCGCGACGGCCGCGTGATCGAGCGGTTCGCCCCGACGACGACGCCCGACGAGCTGCGCGACGACATCGAGCGCGCGCTCGCGGAGCGCGGGAGCGCGGCGGCCTGAGGCGGCCCCACCGCCTCCCTCGCGCCGCGCGGCCGCGCTCGCCCGCCGCTCATCCGGCGCTCGTGCCCCGCGCCTCGCAGGTATAGGGCCAGTGGCCGTCATCGGCGGCGGATGAGCGCCACTGTCCCTATATTCGCGGAGCTCTGGGCGCGAGATCAGCAGCGTCGTCTCGACTCGCGCCCTGCGGGCGCGGCTCGACGAGCGGAGCGCCTCAGCCCAGCCGCTCGACGAGCGGAGCGCGGGCGCGGCTCGACGAGCGGAGCGCGGGCGCGGCTCGACGAGCGGGGCGAGCGGGGCTGAGCCTCAGCCCAGCCGCTCGACGATCGTCGCGTTCGCCATGCCGGCGCCCTCGCACATCGTCTGCAGGCCGTAGCGGCCGCCGGTCTGCTCGAGCTGCCCGAGGAGCGTCGCGAGCAGCCGCGTGCCCGACGAGCCGAGCGCGTGCCCGAGCGCGATCGCGCCGCCGCGCGGGTTCACCCGCTCGAGCGGCGCGCCCGTCTCCCGCAGCCACGCGAGCGGCACCGACGCGAACGCCTCGTTCACCTCGAACGCGTCGATGTCGCCGATCCCGAGCCCGGCCCTCGCGAGCACCTTCGCCGTTGCCGGGATGGGCCCCGTGAGCATCATGATCGGGTCGTCGCCGACGACCGACGACGCGACGAAGCGCGCTCGCGGGCGGAGCCCCAGAGCATCCGCCGTCTCGCGCGACATGATGAGCGCCGCCGACGCCCCGTCGGTGAGCGGCGATGCATTGCCGGGCGTGATGCGCCACGCGATCTCGGGGAAGCGCTCGGCGTAGCGCGGGTGCTCGAACGAGGGGCCGAGGCCCGCGAGCCCCTCGCGCGTCGTCGCGGCACGCACCGTCTCGTCGACGCGGTGCTGCCGCCCGTCGCCGAGGTCGATCGGCACGAGCTCGCCGTCGAAGCGCCCGCCGGCGCCGGCCGCCGCCGCGAGCTCGTGCGAGCGGGCGGCGAAGTCGTCGAGCTCGGCGCGCGACAGCCCCCACTTCGCCGCGATGAGCTCGGCCGAGATGCCCTGGTGCACGAGCCCGTCGGGGTAGCGCTCGGCGAGCCGCGAGCCGTGGATGTCGCGCTCGATCGCCGCCGTGCCGAGCGGGATGCGGCTCATCGACTCGACCCCGCACGCGATCACGACGTCCTGCGCGCCGGCCATGATCGCCTGCGCCGCGAAGGTCGCCGCCTGCTGGCTCGAGCCGCACTGCCGGTCGACGGATGTGCCGGGCACGTGCTCGGGGAAGCCGGCCGCGAGCAGGGCGTTGCGCGTGACGTTGCCCGACTGCTCGCCGACCTGCTGCACGCAGCCGCCGATCACGTCGTCGATCGTCGCCGGGTCGATGCCGGTGCGCGCCACGAGCTGCTCGAGCACCGAGGCGAGCAGGTCGACGGGGTGCACCCCCGAGAGCGCTCCGCCGGGCTTGCCCCGGCCCGACGCGGTGCGCACCGCGTCGACGATCACTGCCTCACGCATCCGTCACCCTCCCGCCGGTCGCGCGCCGCTACGGCTTCGCGCGCTTGGCGATGTCGCGGCCGATGATCTCCTTCATGATCTCGGTCGTGCCGCCGTAGATGGTCTGCACCCGCGAGTCGCGGAACGCGCGCGCGATCGGGTACTCCTCCATGAAGCCGTAGCCGCCGTGCAGCTGCAGGCTGCGGGTGATGACCCGCTGCTCGAGCTCGGTCGCCCACCACTTCGCCTTCGATGCGTCGACGGTCGTCAGGTGCCCCTCGTTGAGCGCGAGCACGCAGCGCTCGAGGTAGGCGCGCGCGATGTCGAGCTCGGTCTCGAGCTCGGCGAGCGTGAACCGCACCGTCGGCAGGTCGCCGACCAGGCCGCCGAACGCCGAGCGCTGGAAGACGTAGTCGCGGCCCCACGCGTAGGCGGCCTCGGCCGACGACAGCGCGCCGGTCGCGATCGAGAGCCGCTCGCGCGGCAGCCGCTGCATGAGGTAGACGAGCCCCATGCCGGGCTCGCCCACGACGTTGGCGTCGGGGATGCGCACGTCGCGGAAGAAGAGCTCGGCGGTGTCCTGCGAGTGGAGGCCGACCTTCTCCAGCTTGCGGCCGCGCTCGAAGCCGGCCATGCCCTCCTCGACGAGGAAGAGCGTGAAGCCGCGGGAGCCCGCCGCCGGGTCGGTGCGCGCGAAGACGAGCACCTTGTCGGCGTGGATGCCGTTGGTGATGAAGGTCTTCGAGCCGTTCAGCACCCAGCCGTCGCCGTCGCGGACGGCGCTCGAGTGGATGCCCTGCAGGTCGCTGCCGGCGCCGGGCTCGGTCATGCCGATCGCGCCGATCGAGGTGCCGGCCGCCATGCCCGGCAGCCACCGCTCCTGCTGCTCGGGGCTCGCGAGGTCGAGCAGGTACGGGATGACGATGTCGTCGTGCACGCCGAGCGTGGCGTTGAGCGCCGCCGCGCCGACGCGCGCGAGCTCCTCGCTGATCACCATGCGGAACCGGTAGTCGTCGACCTCCATGCCGCCGAAGCGCTCCGGGATGGCGATGCCGATCAGGCCCGCCTCGCCCATCCGCCGGTAGAGGTCGCGGTCGATGAGGCCGTCGCGCTCCCAGTCGTCGTAGTGCGGGGCGACGTGGCGCGCGGCGAACTCCCGCACGCTCTCGCGGAACGAGGCGTGGTCGTCGTCGTAGTAGTCGGAGCGCATCCGATCCTCCTATCTCGGCGCCATGCGGATGGCGCCGTCGAGCCGGATGGTCTCGCCGTTCAGCATCGGGTTCGCGACGATCTGCGTCACGAGCAGGCCGAACTCGGCGGGGTCGCCGAGCCGGGCCGGGTGCGGCACCTGCTGGCCGAGCGAGATGCGCGCCGGCTCGGGCAGCGCCGCGAGCAGGGGCGTGTCGAACAGGCCCGGGGCGATCGTGTTGACGCGGATCCGCAGCGCCGCGAGCTCGCGCGCGATCGGCAGCGTCATGCCGGCGACGCCCGCCTTCGACGCGGTGTAGGCGGCCTGCCCGATCTGGCCGTCGAAGGCGGCGACGGATGCGGTGCTCACGATCACGCCCCGCTCCTCGCCGATCGGCTCGGTGCGCGCCATCCGCTCGACGGCGAGGCGGATGACGTTGAAGGTGCCGACGAGGTTGATGTCGATCACCCGCTGGAACTGGGCCAGCGGGAACGGCCCCTGCTTGCCGAGCACCTTCGCGGCGTCGCCGACGCCGGCGCAGTTGACCACGACGCGCAGGTCGCCGAGCGCGTCGGCGGCGTCGAGGGCGGCCGAGACCTGCGCCTCGTCGCGCACGTCGGCGGCGACCACGGTCACGCCCTCGATCGCTGCGGCCGCCTCGGCGGCGGGCGTGCCGCCCAGATCGAGCACCACGACGCGCGCGCCCTGCGCGAGCAGTGCCTTCGTGGTCGCGAGGCCGAGCCCCGATGCTCCGCCGGTGACGAGGGCCACCTGTCCCGTGATGTCCATGCGCACCCTTCGCGGGCGCCGCCGTCGGCGCCATCGCCCCTGACGGTAGCGACCGCATCCGCTCTTCCTCAACCGCCCGGGCCGCCCGTCGCGCCCCGCCGCCTCCTCGTCGCCGTTCGTCAACCGGCCCAGTGCACGGCCGGCCGGACTATCCGGCCGGCGCCACACCTGGCCGGTCGACGAACGATGCGCGGGCAGATGGCATCGCCGGCGCTGGCGCGCCGCGAGCCCGGGATGGTAGATATGTGGACGTCCATCTATCTGCGTGGACGCACAACGGATGCGACGAAGGGGTCGTGAGCGCATGTCCGCCACCAGCACCGCCGGCACGATGGCCGCCCAGGCCACCGCCGAGGAGCGCGCCGCGCTCGTCGAGGCGGTGCGCGACTTCGCCGAGGCGCGACTCGCGCCCTTCGCGAACCAGCGCGACGCCGACAAGGAGTTCCCCGTCGAGACGCTGCGCGAGGCCGGCTCGCTCGGGCTCGGCGCGATCGTCGTCGGCGAGGACGTCGGCGGCTCCGGCCTCACCCGCGCCGACTCCGTCGCCATCTACGAGGAGCTCGCCCGCGGCGACGTGGCCGTCGCCGCCTACCTCTCGATCCACAACATGGTCGCGTGGATGATCGACGAGTTCGGCACCGACGAGCAGCGCCAGCGATGGCTCCCGCGCCTGTGCTCGATGGACGACCTCGCGAGCTACTGCCTCACCGAGCCCGGCGCCGGCTCCGACGCCGCCGCGGTCGCCACCACGGCCGTGCGCGACGGCGACGACTACGTGCTCACCGGCACGAAGCAGTTCATCTCGGGCGCGGGCTCGTCGGCCGTCTACGTCGTCATGGCGCGCACGGGCGGCAGCGACCCCGACCGGCAGGGATCGCGCGGCATGACCGCGTTCATCGTGCCGGGCGACGCATCCGGCCTCTCCTTCGGCCCCGACGAGCACAAGATGGGCTGGAACGCGCAGCCCACGCGCCAGGTGATCCTCGACGGCGTGCGCGTGCCCGCCGGCGACCGGCTCGGCGAGGAGGGCGACGGCTTCGGCATCGCGATGCGCGGCCTGAACGGCGGCCGCCTCGGCATCGCCGCGTGCTCGATCGGCGGCGCGCAGTGGGCGCTCGAGCGCAGCATCGCCTACGTCAAGGATCGCTCGACGTTCGGCCAGCCGCTCGCGTCGCGGCAGCACGTGCAGTTCCAGATCGCCGACATGGAGACCGAGCTGCAGGCCGCGCGCGCGCTCGTCGAGCGGGCCGCGGCGAAGCTCGACGCGAAGGATCCCGACGCGCAGGTCGCGTGCGCGATGGCCAAGCGGTTCGCGACCGACGCGGGCTTCCGCGTCGCCGACGAGGCGCTGCAGCTGCACGGCGGCTACGGCTACCTGCACGAGTACGGCATCGAGCGCGTCGTGCGCGACCTGCGCGTGCACCGCATCCTCGAGGGCACCAACGAGATGATGCGCATGATCGTCGGCCGCGCCATGCTGGGGGCGCGATGACCGAGCCGACCCCGAGCGCGAGCACGAGCGCGCCGCCCGCCGAGCACGAGCACGTGCGCGTCGAGCGCCGCGGCGCGCTCGGCGTGATCGTGCTCGACCGGCAGCGGGCGCTCAACGCGCTCACGCACGCGATGGTGCGGGGCGTGGCGGATGCGCTGCGCACGCTGGCCGCCGACGACGCGGTCGAGCGCGTGGCGATCACGGGCGCGGGGGAGCGGGCGCTCTGCGCCGGCGGCGACGTCGTGAGCCTGCGCGACGACGTGCAGTCGAACGGCGGGCGCGGCGCGGCGCGCTTCTGGCGCGACGAGTACGCGATGAACGCCGCGATCGCGCGCTTCCCGAAGCCCGTCGTCGCGATCCAGCACGGCATCGTGCTCGGCGGCGGCGTCGGCATCTCGGGCCACGCGAGCCACCGCGTCGCCACCGGCAGCACCCGCATCGGCTTCCCCGAGGTGACGATCGGCTTCGTGCCCGACGTCGGCGCCACCTGGCTGCTCACGCGCCGCAGCGGCGAGCTCGGCACCCGCGCGGCGCTCACGGGCGACCACTTCGGCGCAGCCGACGCGATCGCGCTCGGGCTCTCCGATGCGCACGTGCCCGACGACCGCGTGCCAGAGCTGCTCGCGCTGCTCGAGACGACGCATCCGGACGACGCCGTCGCGCGCCTCGCGACCGCCCCGCCCGCCGGCACGCTCCAGGCGAACCGGCCGCTCATCGACCACGCCTTCGCCGGCGACGACCCGGCGCTCATCGTCGCGCGGCTGCGCGCCGCCGGCGACGAGGGCGTCGCGATGGCCGACACCATCGCGCAGCGCTCGCCCTTCGCCGTCGCGGTGACGCTCGCGGCGCTGCGTCGCGCGCGTCGGCTCGGCTCGCTCGAGGAGGCGCTCGTGCAGGAATTCCGGGTCTCGCGGCACGTGTCGCTCGCGCCCGACTTCGCCGAGGGCGTGCGCGCGCAGCTCGTCGACAAGGATCGCCGGCCGCGCTGGCGCCCGGCCTCGCTCGCGGGCGTCACGCCTGCGATGGTGGAGGCCTGCTTCGCCCCCGTGCCCGAGGGCGACCTGGCACTGCCCACCCGACCGCAGCAGGAGGAGCGCGCATGACCGAGCTCGAGACCATCCGCGTCGAGCGGCGCGAGCGCGTCGCCTGGATCCACCTCGACCGTCCCGAGGCGCTCAACGCCCTCAACGCGCAGCTCATGCGCGAGCTCGTGGCGGTCGCGACCGAGCTCGACGCCGACGACGGCGTCGGCGCGATCGTGGTGAGCGGCTCCGAGAAGGCGTTCGCCGCCGGCGCCGACATCAAGGAGATGGCCGACCGGTCGGCCGCCGAGATGCGGCAGAGCGGGGTGGATGGGCGCGGCCACTTCGAGGCGTGGCTCGACTTCGCGCACGTGCAGACGCCGGTGATCGCCGCGGTGTCGGGCTACGCGCTCGGCGGCGGGTGCGAGCTGGCGCTCATGTGCGACATCATCCTGGCCGCCGACACCGCCGTCTTCGGGCTGCCCGAGCTGAGCCTCGGCGTGATCCCAGGCATCGGCGGCACGCAGCGGCTCGTGCGCGCGGTCGGCTACCCGAAGGCGGCCGAGATCATCCTCACCGGGCGGCGCGTGCGCGCCGAGGAGGCGGAGCGCATCGGGCTCGTCTCGCGCGTCGTGCCCGCGGCCGAGCTGCTCGACGAGGCGCAGTCGGTCGCCGCCGGCATCGCGGCGAAGTCGCTGCCGGCCCTGCGCGCCGCGAAGGCGGCGATGGATGCGGCGCTCGAGGTGCCGCTCGAGCAGGGCATCGCCGTCGAGGCCGAGCTCTTCACCGGCCTGTTCGACACGGCCGACCAGAAGGAAGGGATGGCGGCGTTCCGTGAGAAGCGCGAACCGAGCTTCCGGCACCGTTGAGCCGCCCGAGACCTCGCGTCACAGCGGCTCGGGCAGCTCCGGCGGATCCTCGAAGTCGCCCGCGCGCTTGCGCAGCCGCGCGATGATGCGCACCAGGTCGGCCGCGTCGGCCTCGTCGAGGCCGACGTCGGCGAACGCCTGCGCGTTGAGCGCCTCCGTGGCCCGCTCGACGAGCTCGCGCCCCGCATCCGTGATCGCCAGCACCGTCGCCCGCCCGTCGGTCGGGTGCTTCTCGCGCCGCACGAGCCCGTCGCGCACGAGCCGGTCGACCGTGCTCGTGACGCTCGTCGGGTGCACCTGCAGGCGCGCGGTCGCCGAGCCCATCGGCATCCGCCCGTCGCGCGTGAACGCGAGCAGCCGCAGCACCTCGAAGCGCGCGAACGACAGCGCGAACGGCCGCAGCGTCGACTCGACCGGCGCGACGAGCAGCTGCTGCGCCCGGTTCACCGAGGTCACGAGCACCATGCCCGGCACCGCATCCGCCCACCCGTGCGCGAGCCACTGGCGGCGCGCCTCGGCGATCGGATCGATCGGCATCGCGGGTCTGGCCAAGGGCTCCTCCTCGTCGAGCATCACCGTAGCCGAGGCGCGAGTCGCCGACACACCGAAGGGATCGCGATGAAGATCGTCGTGCTCATGAAGCCCGTGCCCGACACCTGGGGGCCGCGCGTGCTCAGCCTCGAGACCGGGCTCGCCGACCGCGCGGCGAGCGAGACGGTGCTCGACGAGATCGGCGAGCGCGCCCTCGAGGCGGCGCTGCGGCACGCCGAGTCGGCGTCCGACGTCGAGGTGGTCGTGCTGACGATGGCGCCCGAGGCCGCGCAGGCGACGCTCCGCAAGGGGCTCGCGATGGGCGCAGCCTCCGCGGTGCACGTCGCCGACGAGCGGCTCGCGGGCGCCGACCTCGGCCGCACCGCCGAGGTGCTCGCCGCCGCCCTGCGCCGAGGCGGCTTCGACCTCGTCATCGGCGGCGACGCATCCACCGACGGCGTCGGCGGCGTGCTCGTGCCGTGGCTCGCCGAGCTGCTCGACGTGCCCGCCATCACGCGGCTCGAGTCGCTCGAGATCACGGCGGATGCGGTGCGCGGCACCCGGGCGACCGACGGCGGGTCGATGGTCGCGCAGGCCGCGCTCCCGGCGATCGTGTCGATCACCGAGGCGCTGCCCGACCCGCGCTTCCCGGCGCTGCGCGGCATCATGAACGCCAAGAAGAAGCCGGTGGAGCAGCTCACCCTCGACGACCTCGAGGTCGAGGCCGACGAGACGGCGTCGCCGCGCTCGATCATGACCGCCGTCGCCGAGCGGCCGCCGCGCGCCGCCGGCGAGATCATCACCGACGAGGGCGACGCCGGCGAGCGCATCGCCGCGTTCCTGGCCGACCGGAGGCTCGCATGACGCACCCCATCCTCACCGTGCTGCCCGCCGCGCCCGGCGGCGGCCTCCCCGCCGGCGCCGCCGAGGTGCTCGGCGCGGCCTCCGAGATCGGCACGCCCGTCGCGGTCGTCGTCGGACCGGCGGATGCGCTGGCCGGCCTCGCCGAGCAGGCCGCCGCCCTCGGCGCGACGGCCGTGCACACGGCGGTCGCGGACGGCGACCAGCTGGGCGTGCCCGCGCTCGATGCCGCGGCGGCGGCGGTCGCGCTCGTGCAGCCCGACGCCGTGCTCGTGCCCGCGACCATCGAGGGGCGCGACGTCGCCGGCCGCCTCGCCGCGCGGCTGGGCGCTCCGCTCGCGGCCGACGTCGTCGGCGTCTCGCGCGACGACGAGGGCGTGGTGGTGCGGCACTCGGTCTACGGCGGCGCCTACGACGTCGACTCGGCGGCCACCTTCGGCCCGCTCGTCGCGACCGTGCGGCTCGGGGCGGTCGACGCGCGCGCCGAGGCGGCGACGCCCGACGTGCACGAGCTCGCCGTGGAGGCGTCGGGCCGCCGCGCGGCGGTCGTCGAGGGCTTCGAGCCGGCGCCGCAGACCTCGTCGCGCCCGGATCTGCGCAGCGCCAAGAAGGTCGTCTCGGGCGGCCGCGGGCTCGGCTCGAAGGAGCAGTTCGCGCTCGTCGAGCAGCTCGCCGACGCGCTCGGCGCGGCCGTGGGCGCCTCGCGCGCCGCGGTCGACGCGGGCTACGCCGAGCAGTCGCTGCAGGTGGGGCAGACGGGCACGTCGGTCTCGCCCGAGCTCTACCTCGCGGTGGGCATCTCCGGCGCGATCCAGCACCGCGCGGGCATGCAGACGGCCAAGACGATCATCGCGATCGACAAGGATGCGTCGGCCCCGATCTTCGAGGTCGCCGACCTCGGCGTCGTGGGCGACCTCTTCACGATCGTGCCGCAGCTGATCAGCGCCCTCGAGGCGCGGAAGGGCTGAGCGTGCCCGAGCCGATCGTCGTGCGCCGCGGGCTGCCGCGCGCGCCCGGCGGCGAGCCCTGGCCGCCCGGCGGAGCGGTGGCGCCGGTCGCGCCGGAGCCGGCCGCGCCGCCGGTGGCCGAGGCGCCGGTGGCCGAACAGCCTGTCGCCGTGGCCGAGCAGCCGGTGCCAGCGCAGCCGGTCGCCGTGGCCGAGCCGGTCGCCGGTACCGATCCGCGGGTCGCGCCTGCGGCAGGAATGCGCCGCGGACTGCCGAGGGTGCCGGGCGGGGAGCCGTGGCCGGATGCCGCCCCCCGCTCGTCGAGTAGGCCGCAGAGCGGCCGCATCGAGACGACCCCCGCACCCGGCGCCCCGGATGATCTCGAGACGCGGCCTGCGGCCGCTCCTCGATCAGCGGAGGAGGAGTCGCGGCCCGCGGCGGCGGTCGCTGCCGGGACCGCAGCTCCCGCGCTCGACGGGTCCACGTCGATCCGCCGCGGCCTCCCGCGCGTCGCCGGAGGCGAGCCCTGGCCCGCTGCGGCGGCCCGAGCAGCGAGCCCTGCGCCCAGTGCGACGGGTGATCTCGAGACGCGGCCTGCGGCCGCTCCTCGATCAGCGGAGGAAGCGGCGCCGCCGGCGGCGGCCCCCACCCGCTCGTCGAGCCCGGCGCGGAGCGCCGGAGTCGAGACGACCCCCGCGCAGGGTGCGGCAAGTGATCTCGAGACGCGGCCTGCGGCCGCTCCTCGATCAGCGGAGGAAGTGCCGCGGCCTGCGGCCGCTCCGCGATCAGCGGAGGAAGCGGCGCCGCCGGCGGCCACCTCCACCCGCTCGTCGAGCCCGGCGCGGAGCGCCGGAGTCGAGACGACCCCCGCGCAGGGTGCGGCAAGTGATCTCGAGC
>NZ_JBXAPA010000012.1:0-5075 GCF_058803545.1 Agrococcus sp. GW821-FHT14H11 | reverse complement strand
GACGCGGCCTGCGGCCGCTCCTCGATCAGCGGGGGAAGTGCCGTGGCCTGCGGCCGCTCCTCGATCGGCGGAGGAAGCGGCGCCGCCGGCGGCCGCCCCCACCCGCTCGTCGAGCCCGGCGCGGAGCGCCGGAGTCGAGACGACCCCCGCGAAGGAGACCGCACCCGGCCTCCGCCCCGCCACGCGCCGCCAGTGGATCGCCGCCGGCGTGCTCGTCGCGCTCGCCGTCGTCGGCGCCGCCACGATCCTCGTCGCCATCGCGCGCTGGTTCGTCGGCCTCGAGCCGATCGCCGCGTTCGTCGAGCAGTACCACGGCACCGCGCCGCTGCCCGAGGGCGCCCCCGTCGGCATCCCGCCCTGGCTCAGCTGGTCGCACTTCGCGAACGCGCTGCTCATCGTGCTCATCATCCGCTCGGGCCTGCAGGTGCGCGCCGAGCGCAAGCCCGAGGCCTACTGGACCTCGAGGCGCACCGGCACCAAGGCATCCCTCACCGTGTGGCTCCACACGAGCCTCGACGTGCTCTGGGTGCTCAACGGCGTCGTGTTCGTCGTGCTGCTCATCGCGACGGGGCAGTGGATGCGCATCGTGCCGACCACGTGGGAGGTCGTGCCGCACGCGATCTCGGCCGGCCTGCAGTACGCGACCCTCGACTGGCCCGTCGAGGACGGCTGGGTCGCCTACAACGCGCTGCAGCAGCTCGCCTACTTCGCCACCGTCTTCATCGCGGCGCCGCTCGCGATCATCACGGGCGTGCGCATGAGCGGCTGGTGGCCGAAGGGCAACGAGCGGCTCGACCGCGCCTACCCGATCGCGTGGGCGCGGGCCGTGCACTTCCCGGTGATGCTCTACTTCGTGGTCTTCATCGTCACGCACGTGCTGCTCGTGCTCACCACCGGGGCGCTGCGCAACCTCAACCACATGTACGCCGCGCGCGACGCCGACGACTGGATCGGGTTCCTCTGGTTCGCGGGCTCGCTGCTCGTGATCGCGGGCGCGTGGATCGCCGCCCGGCCGGCGCTGCTCGTGCCGATCGCGCAGCGCTTCGGCACGGTCTCGTCGAGGTGAGCGCCACGCCGCGCCCGGGCGGTCACGGGGCCTGTTCGCGGCCTCCCGCCGGGCGTACGGTGGCGCCATGACGGTGCCCAACCCTGCCCCGCAGCCCGGCGCACCCGGACCGCAGATGATGCCCCACGCGCAGCCCTTTGCCGCTGCGCCCCAGCCGCACGGCCACCTGTCCTCCGCGACGGCCGCGCCCCAGCCCGCGCGTCCGCCGCTCACCCGGCAGGCTGCCCGCCGCGCCCGCCTCGCCGGCGGCGTCGGCGGCGGCATCAGCTGGCTCGGCCTGCACATCGCGACCACGTCGGCCGGCCTCCTCGCCCTGCCGTTCCTCGTCGCGGGGCTCCTGAGCGCGCTCGCCGCCGTCTGGAACGGCGGCCTCGACGGCACGCCGCCGATCCTCCCCGGCGCGGTCGAGTGGCTCGCCTCGTACTCCGTCGCCTTCATCGTGGGCGTCGTCGTCGGCCTGGTGCTGCTGGTCGTCGGCTTCCTCGTCAGCATCCGCATGCTGCGCGGGCCCGGCGTCGAGCACCCGGTCGGCATCACCTTCGCCGGCTGGGGCATCGCGCTCGTCGGCACCAACGTGCTCACGGGCCTCATGTCGGGCATCACGATGCCGTTCGGCGGTGTGCCCATGATGGGCGCCCCCTGGGGCGGCCAGGGCACCGACGGCTCCGACGGCGACGGGTTCGGCGGCATGGGCTTCGACGGCACCGCCCTCGACGGCGGCCAGCTGCTCGGCCGGGCATCGCGGTCGTGCTCATCGGCATCCTCGTGGGCGTCGTCGTGCACACCGCGGTCGGCGTCTTCACCTGGTGGTGGATGGCGCACGCCATGCGCCCGAAGGCGGCGCCCGCGGCGTAGCCGCAGGGCACGGCGGGCGGATGCGCCGGCGCACGGCAGAATGGACGGGTGACTGACGAGCTGGAGACCGACCACCGCCGCCCGATCTGGGCCCTCGTCGGCATCGGCCTCTTCGCCGGCTTCCTCTCGGGCATGTTCGGCATCGGCGGCGGCATCGTCATCGTGCCGCTGCTCGCGCTCGCCGCGGGCTTCCCGCGCCGCCTCGCCGCCGGCACGTCGCTCGCCGCGATCGTGCCCGCCGCGCTCGTGGGCGTCGGCAGCTACGCCGTCGCCGGGAACGTCGACTGGCTCGTCGCGCTCATCCTCGTGATCGGCTCGGTCGTCGGCGCGCAGGTCGGCGCGCACCTGCTGCACAAGCTGCCGGTCGTCGCGATCCGCTGGGCGTTCATCGTCTTCCTCATCGCGGTCGCCGTGAGCCTGTTCTTCGCGGTGCCGTCGCGCGACGCGGAGCTGCAGCTCGACGTGCTGCCGATCATCGGGCTCGTCGTGCTCGGCTTCGTCACCGGCGTGCTCTCGGGCATCCTCGGCGTCGGCGGCGGCATCGTCGTCGTGCCGATGCTCATCCTGGTCTTCGGGCAGAGCGACCTGGTCGCGAAGGGCACGTCGCTCGCGATGATGATCCCGACCGCGATCTCGGGCACGATCGGCAACCTGCGCCGCAAGAACGTCGACCTCATCGCCGCGGTGATCGTCGGGCTGTCGGCGAGCGTCACGACCGCGCTCGGCGCGGCCGCCGCGGCCGCGCTCGACCCGCGCACCGCATCCGTCGTCTTCGCCGTGTTCCTGGCGCTGCTCATCGTGCGCCTCGTGGTGGAGGCGTGGAAGCAGGGCCACAAGGAGTAGCGGCGGCTACCAGCCGCGCGTGCCCGGCGCGCCCTTGAAGGGTCCGGTGACGCGCGAGGTGATCCAGCCGCCGTAGAAGCCGCCCTCCTGCGGCACGACCTGCTCGCCGTCGACCTCGACGCGCTCCATGCGGCCGGGGTAGATCGCGACGTGGTCGCGCAGCGCCTCGAAGCCGGGCCGCGGCACCGGGTAGGTCCACGCCGCGCCCTGCTCCGAGCGGTCGCCGCCCGAGACGGTCAGGTAGCTCGCGCGGCCCTTCCACTCGCAGACGCTCGCGCCCGGTGCCTGCGACAGCGCGCCCTCGACGAACGCGTCGCGCGGCAGGTAGTAGGTGGGCGGATGGCTCGTCTCGAGCACCCGCAGCGATGCGCGCGTCTCGGCGATCACCTCGCCGCCGAGCACGACCCGCACGAGCTCGTCGCTCGGCTCGACCCGCGGCGGCCGCGGGTAGTCCCACACCGACTCGACCTGGCGCATCCGATCCTCCCTCGCACCGCCTGCGGCGGCTTCGGTCACTTCACGACGTCGACGGACTCCGTCGCCGGCGGCAGCGTCAGCGTGCCGGTGCGGCTCATGCGGTCGTCGCGGCGGGCCTTGATCCACCAGACGGCACCCAGGGCGAACGCGAGCAGGCACGTGACCGACGCGACCATGATGCCCGCGCGGGGACCCCACGCATCCGCCACCCAGCCGACGATCGGCGCCCCGATGGGCGTGCCGCCCATGAAGACGGCGCCGTACAGCGCCATCACGCGGCCGCGCATCTCGGGCGCGCTCGTGAGCTGCACCATCGCGTTCGCGTTGGTCATGAACAGCTGCGCGGTGAAGCCGGCGACGACGAGCGCGACGCCGAAGACGATGATGTGCGGGGCGACGGCGGCGAAGGCGCACGCGAGCACGAACAGGCCGATGCCGCCGATGATGAACGTCCAGCGGGGCCTCGCCGAGCGGGCCGCGAGCAGGGCGCCCGTCACCGAGCCGATCGCCATCGCGCTCGAGAGGACGCCGAAGGTGTCGGCCTCGGCCTGGTACTCGACGCTCGTCATGGTCGAGATGTAGATGGGGAAGTTCAGGCCGAACGTGCCGAGGATGAACGCCATCGCGAAGACGATGAGCAGGTCGCCGCGCTTCCGCACGTAGCGGAAGCCCTGCACGATGTCGCCGAAGCCCTTCGCCCCGCGCGGGCTCGGCTGCATCTCGGAGGTGCGGATGCGCATGAGCGCGACGAGCATGGCGATGAACGTCAGCGCGTTGATGAGGAAGACGGGGCCGGGGGCGACGAGCGCGATCAGCACGCCCGCGACGGCCGGGCCGACGAGCCGGGCGCCGTGGAACGAGGCGGAGTTGAGCGCGACGGCGTTGCCGATGTCGTCCTGCCCGACGAGCTCGGAGACGAACGCCTGCCGGGCCGGCATGTCGAACGCCTGCACGATGCCGAACGCGAGCGCGAACACCTGCACGTGCCACAGCTCGACGATCCCGGCGGTGACGACCACGCCGAGGATGAGCGCGAGCACCCCCATCGCCGATTGCGTCACGAGCAGCACCTTGCGCCGGTCGTACTTGTCGGCGATCAGCCCGGAGACGGGCACGAGCAGCAGCTGCGGCCCGAACTGCAGGGCCATGTTGAGACCCACGGCGGATGCGTCGTTGTTCGTGAGCACGGTCAGGACCGTCCACGACAGGGCGGTGGACTGCATCCACGCCCCGACGTTCGAGATCAGGGCGCCGGTGAACCACGTGCGGTAGTTGAAGAGGCGCAACGAGCGGAACATCATTGCTCGGCCAGCCGTTCGATGATGGGCACGGCTCGCTCGAGCGTGGCGCGCTCCTCGGCGTCGAGCTGCTCGATGGCATCGGCGAGCGCCCGGTTGCGGCGCTCCCGCGTCTCGTTGATCATCTGCTCGCCCTTGCCGCTGATGCGGAAGATCACCATCCGCCCGTCGCTCGGGTGGGCGCTGCGCTCGACGTAGTCGAGCGACTCCAGGTGCTGCAGCGTCTTCACCATGCTGGGCGGCTTGACGCACTCGGCGGCGGCGATGCGGGCGAGCGTCGGCTCCTCCAGCTGCTGCATCGCCCCGAGCGCGGACAGGTGGTGGAGCGACAGGTTCTCGTCGGCGCGCTCGCGGCGCATGCGGCGTCCCATGCGCACGAGCGCCACTCGGAGGGAGTCGGCGAGGGCGATGGCAGGCATGTCGTTAGCCTACCTCACGATCTGCCAGGGGGACAGGTCGCGACGAGACTCACGTGAAGTGCCCGCGACAGGTTTGCGGTGCCTCACGTAGGAATGCCCGCGAAACTCTGAGGGCAT
>NZ_JBXAPA010000011.1:0-72141 GCF_058803545.1 Agrococcus sp. GW821-FHT14H11 | reverse complement strand
CAGAAGAGCCACGCCCGGCAATCACCGCCGCCAGCCTGCACCAGTCACAGACCGGCATCCACCATTAGAGAGACCACCTCAGCCGGTCGAGCCGCCAGCTCCACTCCACCTCCGCTGGTCGAGCCGCCGGCTCCACTCCACCTCCGCTGGTCGAGCCGCCGGCCGCAGGCCGGCGAGTCGAGACCACCCGCCGCGCCTCACCTCCCGCTGGTCGAGCCGCCGGCCGCAGGCCGGCGAGTCGAGACCATCGGTCGCGCTGCTACCGGCGCGCCGACTCACCCTCCACAGGCACCCGCACCGCCCGCACCGCCCCACGCATCCACCTGCCAGCCTCAAGCGCATGGGATGGGTGTACATGCTCCGCTGCCGCGACGGCAGCTACTACGTCGGCAGCACGCGCGATCTCGATGAGCGCCTCGATCTCCACCGGCGCGGTCTCGGGGCGCAGTACACCCGGCACCGCCTGCCGGTGGAGCTGGTCTGGTGCGAGGGCCTCGAGAGCATCGCCGACGCGTTCGCGATGGAGAAGCGGATCCAGGGCTGGAGCAGGGCGAAGCGGGAAGCGCTGATCCGCGGCGATTTCGCTGAGATCTCGCGGCTCGCGCACGTGCGGGGCGGGCGGAGGGCGCGGGAGTGAGCGGGCGATCGCCCGGGTGATCTCCCCCGGCGAGTGGTCTCGACTCGTCGGCCTGCGGCCGACGGCTCGACCAGCGGAGGGGGGCATCCGCTGCGGTGGTCTCGACTCGTCGGCCTTCGGCCGACGGCTCGACCAGCGGAGGGGAGGCTCGACCAGCGGGGGCGAGGGGGCTACGCGTCGACGGGCTCGCGCTCGCGCGTCGTGCGCTGCCCGACGACCGCCGAGACGCCGTCCTGCCGCATCGAGACGCCGTAGAGCGCATCCGCGATCTCCATCGTGCGCTTCTGGTGCGTGATGATGATCAGCTGCGAGCTCTCGCGCAGCTGCTCGAAGACCGTCAGCAGGCGCCCCAGGTTGGCGTCGTCGAGCGCCGCCTCGACCTCGTCCATGATGTAGAACGGGCTCGGCCGCGCCTTGAAGATCGCCACCATGAGCGCCACGGCCGCGAGCGACCGCTCGCCGCCCGAGAGCAGCGAGATGCGGTCGATCTTCTTGCCAGCGGGCCGCACCGTCACCTCGACGCCGGTGTTCAGCAGGTCGTCGGGGTCGGTGAGCGCGAGCGCGCCGGAGCCGCCAGGGAACAGGATCGGGAACACCTCGGTGAACGCCGCCTTCGTGTCCTCGAAGGCCGCCGCGAAGATCGACTCCATCGTCACGTCGAGGTCGGCGATGATCTGCTCGAGGTCCTTGCGGGTCTTCGCGAGGTCGGAGAGCTGCTCGGTGAGGAACGTGTGGCGCTGCTCGAGCGCCGCGAACTCCTCGAGCGCGAGCGGGTTGACGCGGCCGAGCCGTGCGAGCTTGCGCTCGGCGTCCTGCAGCCGCGCCTGCTCGGCCTTGCGGTCCCAGCCCTCCTCGGGCGCGTGCTCGGCGACGAGCACGGCCTCCTCGAGCCCCAGCTCGCTGCCGGCGCGCTCGAGCAGGTTCGACAGGTGCAGCCGCTGCTCGTACGTCTCCATCTCGGCGACGTGCACGTGCTCGGTGAGCTCCTGCAGCCGCTCGCGCAGCACTGCCTCGTCGCGCCGCAGCCGCCCGAGCTCCTCGTTGCGGTCGCGTCGGGCGGCCTCGCGCTCGGCGAGCACCGCGCGCGCCTCCTGCACCGAGCGCTCGGCCACGCCGAGCACCGGCGGGATCGCCGCGAGCACGCGCGACGCCTGCTCCCGCTGCCGCTCGCGCAGCACCGCGCGTCGCGCGGCCTCCTCGGCGCGGGCGCGCTGCGCCTCGACGTCGCGCTCGAGCGCTGCCGCGCGCGCGAGCTCGGCCCGCACGCGCTCGCGCGCGGTCTCGAGCTCGACGCGCAGGTCGGTCTCGGCGCCCCGCGCCGCCTCGAGCTCGGCGAGCAGCCCGTCGCGGGCGGATGCGTCGAGCATCGGGCGGGGCTTGTCCTGGAAGCGCTCGAGGGCGAGCTCGGCCGCCTCGACGGCCCGCCGGGCCTCGTCGATGCCGCCGCGCGCCTCCGCGAGCGCCGCGGCCGCGCGGTCGTGCTCGCCCGTGGCCGCCTCGAGGCGCGCGCGAGCGCGGCTGCGCTGCTCGCCCCTCGCCGCCGACGCCGCATCGTGGGCGCGGAGCGTCTCGAGCGCCTCGGCTGCCGCGCGCTTCGCCTGCTGGTGGGCCTGGCGGGCGTCCTCGAGCGCGCCCGCCTCGCGCTCGATCGCGTCCCGGAGCTCGTCGAGCCGCTCGATGGCGGCGTCGCGCTCGGCGAGCAGCTCGAGCCGCGACTGCGCGTCGTCGGAGCCGCCGCGCATGAGGTACTCGCTCACGTAGTCGCCGCGCCGCGTGACGATCGTCACCGGCGCGCCGAGCTCGAGCGCCGCGATGCGGGGCCCGGCGTCGCGCGCGGCCTCGATCGTGTCGACCACGAACGTGAACGCGAGCACGCCGAGCACCCCGGCCGGCGCATCCACCGCCGTCGGCGCGTGCACGGCGCCCTCGACCTCGGGCACGTCGGGGCGCATCGGCACGGCGTCGCCGACGACCGCCTCGATGCGGCCGAGGCCCGCGTCGTGCGCGTGCTCGATCGCCGCGGCCGCGGCATCGCGCGTCTCGGCCAGCACGGCCTCGCCGAGCGTGCCGAGCGCCGCCGCGATGGCGGCCTCGAAGCCCTTGCGCACCTTCACGCGCTCGGCGACGAGCCCGGTGACGCCGGCGATGCCGGCGTCGAGCAGGCCGGCGGATGCGTTGCCCGTCTCGAGCGCGGACGTCAGGGCCGACGTGCGGGCGGCCAGGGCGTCGCGCTCGCGCTCGACCGCGTGCAGCGCATCGCGCCGCTCGTCGAGCGCCGCCGAGAGGGCGGCCTGCGCCTCGTCGGCGTCGCGGTAGGCGCCCGCGAGCGACTCCGCGTCGCCCGCCTCCTGCTCGTCGCCCAGCGCGCCCGCGGCCTCGGTCGCCTCGGCGAGCCGCTGCCGGGCGTTCGCGAGCGCGGTCTCGCGGCGCGCGACCTCCGCCTCCCGGGCGGCGAGCGTCGACTGCGCGACCTCGACCTTCGAGCGGTGGCCCGCGGCCTCCAGGTCGTGCTTCGACACGAGCGCGGCCTGCGCGGCGATCTCCTCGTCGAGCGAGTCGAGCTCGGCGCGGGCGAGGGCGGTCGCGGCGGCAGCCTTGCCGAGCCGGCCCTCCGCATCCGCCACCCGGTCGCCGAGCGCGGCCGCCTCGTCGCGCGCGGCCTGCACCATGTCGGGCGTCACGAGCGGTGCGGCGTCGCCGAGGTCGGGCGCCTCCTCGAGCAGCGCGAGGCGCTGGCCGGCGAGCGCGTGCAGCGACTGCAGGCGCGAGAGCTCGCGCTCGAGGCCGTGCGCGACGGTGCGGGCGCGGTCGACGTCGTCGCCGACCATCGACTCCTCGATCCGGCCGGCGCGCAGCCGCGCCTGCTCGAGCTGCTCCTGCAGCACGATGCGCTCGGACTTCCGCTCCGACTCGGAGCGGGCGGCCGACTCGAGCTGGGCGCGCAGGCCCAGCACCTCGTCGGCGATGAGCCGGGCGCGCGCGTCGCGCACCGTCGCCTGGATGGTCGCCGCCTCCTTGGCGATCTCGGCCTGCTGGCCGAGCGGCTTCAGCTGCCGCCGGATCTCGCCAGCGAGGTCCTGCAGGCGCGTGAGGTTGGCCTGCATCGCGTCGAGCTTGCGGAGCGTCTTCTCCTTGCGGCGGCGGTGCTTGAGGATGCCGGCGGCCTCCTCGATGTAGCCGCGGCGGTCGGCCGGCGTCGCCTGCAGCACGTTGTCGAGCTGGCCCTGGCCGACGATGACGTGCATCTCGCGGCCGAGGCCGGAGTCGCTCAGCAGCTCCTGCACGTCGAGCAGCCGGCACGACTCGCCGTTGATCGCGTACTCGCTCCCGCCGTTGCGGAACAGGGTGCGCGAGATCTGCACCTCGGCGTACTCGATCGGCAGCGCGCCGTCGGCGTTGTCGATCACGAGCTCGACGTGCGCGCGGCCCAGCGGGCCCGAGGTCGCGGTGCCGGCGAAGATGACGTCCTCCATCTTGCCGCCGCGGAGCGTCTTCGCCCCCTGCTCGCCCATCACCCACGCGAGCGCGTCGACGACGTTGGACTTGCCGGAGCCGTTGGGGCCGACGACGCACGTGACGCCCGGCTCGAACTGGAAGGTCGTGGGGCGCGCGAACGACTTGAAGCCCTTGACGGTGAGGGTCTTGAGGTGCATGCGGCTCCCGGGTCGTGCTCAGGCCACCGTAGCCGCGCGGCGGCCCGTTGCGCGCCAGGCGCGCGCGCGGCTAGTCTGCAAGGCTGCCCGCCGGCACGGTGCCGGTGCGAGCGGCGGAACCCCATGCAGATCGACATCCGCCCCTTCCCGCTGCCCGCGAGCCCCGACGAGCCCGGCGAGGCCGGCGACGCGCTTCGTCGCTCGCACGAGTTCAACGAGCGCAGCAACGTGCTCCGCTACACCGAGGGCGTCTACGTGAACACGCCCGTCGAGCACCTCGCGTCGCTGCGGCCCACCCACGACGGCCGCGTCGACCGCCTGCTGGCCTGGGACGGCGACGACCTCGTCGGGGTCCTCACGATGTACGCGCGGCTGCTCGACTCGGTCGACATGACCGAGGTGACCGTCGAGCCCGAGCCCCGGCTGCCGCTCGACGCGCAGCGCGAGGTGGCGGAGGCGCTCGTCGCCCGCGCGCACGAGGAGGCGGCCCGCGACGGCCGCACGACGATCGTGGTGTCGGCGATCGGCGCGGCGACCGGCCCCGTGACGGCGAGGACCGGCTTCGGCGCCGGCGACCCGGCGGAGCCCGGCACGGCGCCGCTCGTCGCGCGCGGCTACGAGCTCGAGCAGGTCTACCGGGTCTCGGTCGCCGAGCTCGCGGCGCTCCCCGACCTCGACGAGCGGCACGCGGCGGCGCTCGCACGGGCGAGCGCGTACGAGCTCGTGCGCTGGCAGGGCGAGACGCCTGCCGAGCACCGCGAGAGCATGCGCGCGCTGCACGAGCGCATGTCGATCGATGCCCCGGTCGCCGGGCTCGCCCTGGAGCCGGAGACGTGGGACGACGAGCGGCTCGCGGCGTTCGAGCAGTCGAAGCAGGAGGGCGGGCGCACGCTCCTGACCGTCGCCGCCCGCGAGCGCGCGACGGGCGAGCTCGTCGGCTTCACGACGCTCATCCTGCCCACGAGCGGCGCGACCGCGCGGCAGCACGACACGCTCGTCACGACCCCGCACCGCGGCCACGGCCTCGGCATGCTCATGAAGCTCGACAACCTGCTGCGGCTGCGCGAGCTGCGGCCCGACCTCGTGCGGGTCGTGACCTGGAACGCCGAGGAGAACCGTCCGATGCTCGCCGTGAACGAGGCATCCGGGTTCCTGCCCGTCGCCTACGAGGCGCAGTGGCAGTGGAAGGAGCCGCAGCCGTGACCGGCCACCGCGAGCTCGAGTGGATCGAGCTGCAGCGACCCGCCGACGACTTCGACGAGCCGGCGCTAGCGCTCGTCGCGCGCTACGCCGACACCGCCAACCGCGTCACGCAGCACTTCTGGGGCGACGAGGCGTTCGACACGACCGTCGACGAGCTGGTTGCGAAGCTGCGCCACGACGAGGACTCGATCTCGCGCCGGTTCCTCATCGTCGAGGACGGCGTCGACGTGGCCCGCTGCGTCGCCGCGATCGGCCGCGAGGAGGGCGCGCGAGCCGCGTACCTCTCGGCGTGGGTCGTGCCCGAGGCGCGCGGCCGCGGCATCGGGCGGGCGCTCATGGAGCGACTCGAGCGGGTCGGCGCCGAGCTCGGCGCCACGAGCCTGCAGGTGTGGGTCGACCACCGGCCGCCCGCCGAGGGCGACGCGGGCCTCGCGCCCGAGAGCGGGCACGGCGCGATCGCGGCCGACGCGCCCGCCCACCTGCTCACCTCCCTCGGCTACCGCCTCGAGCAGGTCGAGCGCATCTCCGAGCTCGACGTCGAGCGGGCCCGGCACGAGCTCGAGCGGCACCGGGCGGATGCGTCGGCGCACGCGGGCGAGGCCTACGAGGTGCGCTCGTGGGAGGGCTCGACGTCGCCGGAGCTGCGCGACGCGATGGCTGCCCTGCACGCCCGCATGGCGACCGACGCCCCCGCCGCGGGCCTCGACGTCGACGAGGAGACGTGGGATGCAGCCCGGCTGCAGCGCTACGAGGCCGAGATGGCCGAGGCCGGCCAGACGCCGCTGCAGGCTGCCGCGCTCCACCGCGCGACGGGCGAGGCAGTCGCGTTCACGATCCTGGTGCTGCCGGAGCCCGGCAAGCCGGCCTTCCAGGAGGACACGCTCGTGCACGCCGACCACCGCGGGCACCGCCTCGGCATGCTCGTGAAGGCCGAGAACCTGCTGCAGCTCGGCCGCCGCCACCCCGACCGCACCCGCGTCATCACCTGGAACGCCGAGGAGAACCGGCCCATGCTCGCCGTCAACGAGGCGCTCGGGTTCGCCCCGATCGGGGTCGAGGGCGGCTGGCAGCGGCGGCTGCGCGCCGGCGACGAGGAGGGCACAGCCACGCCTGGCACGATGAGCGCATGACCGACGCCGCCCCGAAGGCCCAGCCCGACGCATCCACGACCGGCATCGCCGCCGAGCTGCGCGAGGCGGTCGTGCGGGGCCTGACCCGCCCGCGCGCGTACCGCGAGCAGCAGCTCGACGCGCTCAGGCGGATGCTCGTGCAGCACGTGAGCGCGTGGGAGTCGGCGCTGCGCGACGACCTCGGCAAGAGCGCGATCGAGGCGCACCTGAGCGAGATCGGCTTCACGATCGCCGAGGCGCGCCACGCGCGCCGGAGCCTGCGCCGGTGGATGGCCGCGACGCCCGTGCCCGTGCCGGTCGCGCTGCAGCCGGCGAGCGCCCGAATCGTGCCCGAGCCGCTCGGCGCGACGCTCGTCATCGCGCCGTGGAACTACCCGCTGCAGCTCGCGCTCGGCCCCGTCATCGGCGCGATCGCCGCCGGCAACGCCGTGGTCATCAAGCCGAGCGAGCTCGCCCCGGCGACGTCGCGGCTGCTCGCGACGCTCGTGCCGCAGTACCTCGACCCGCGCTCGGTGCGCGTCGTGGAGGGCGGCGTGCCCGAGACGACGGCGCTGCTCGAGCAGCGCTGGGACCTCATCTTCTACACCGGCAACGGCCGCGTCGCGCGGATCGTCGCAGCCGCCGCAGCGAAGCACCTGACGCCCACGGTGCTCGAGCTCGGCGGCAAGAGCCCCGTCTACGTGCACCGCTCCGCCGACATCCCGGCGGCGGCCCGGCGGATCGCCTGGAGCAAGTGGCTGAACGCCGGCCAGACGTGCGTCGCGCCCGACCACATCCGCGTCGACCGCGAGGTCGAGGCCGAGCTCGTCGAGGAGCTGCGCCGCGCGACCGCCGAGCAGCTCGGCGACGCGCGCACCTCGCCCGACTACGCGCGCATCATCAGCGCCGCCCACGCCGAGCGCCTGCAGGGGATGCTGGCCGACGGCACCGTCGTCACCGGCGGCGAGGTCGACGCCGAGGCCCGCTACGTCGCGCCGACGATCCTCACCGACGTCGACGAGTCGGGGGCGGCGATGCAGGAGGAGATCTTCGGCCCGATCCTGCCTGTGCTCCCCGTCGACGGCGTCGACGGCTTCCTCGAGACGATGCGCGGCGCCGACAAGCCGCTCGCGCTGTACGTCTTCGCCCGCGACGCCGACGTGGTGCGGCGCGTCGAGCGCGAGACCTCCTCGGGTGCGGTCGGCGTCAACGTCGCGCTCGCCCAGTACGGCGCGCGCACGATCCCCTTCGGCGGCGTCGGCGAGAGCGGCTCGGGCGCGTACCACGGGCGGCACTCGTTCGAGGCGTTCAGCCACCGCAAGCCCGTGTTCTCGAAGCCGACAGCGGTCGACACGCTGCGGATGGTCTACCCGCCGTTCACGCCCTGGCGCGAGCGGATCACGCGCCGGCTGATGGGCTGACGCGCCGCCGCCTCAGCGCTTGGGCGCGATGTGCGCGGCGGCCCAGCCGACGAGCGGCTGCAGGTCGTCGACCGTGTCGAAGAGGGCGTCGAGCAGCTCCGGGCCCGCGGCGTCCGCAGGCGACAGCTGCCGCCTGGCCGTGAGCCACTTGCGCCGCAGCAGCGCGATGCGCGGGTGCGCGGGGTCGACGCCGCGCGGCGCGGTCTTCAGCTGCTCGCCGCCGAGGTCGTACCCGGCGTGCTCGAGGTCGGCGACGATGCGCTCGAGCTCGGTGCCGGGCGCCGCCGCCTCCACGGCCGCGCGGTAGGCCTTCGTGAAGGTCGCGTCGCCGAAGAAGTCGCCGCCGAGCGAGACGCCCGAGGCGTCGAGGTTGACGAACCAGCCGATGCCGGGCGCGCGCTGCGCGAAGAGCCCCTGCCGCGTCTTGTACGGCGTCTTGTCGTGGCTGAAGCGCACGTCGCGGTACGGCCGGTAGAGCTTGACGGCGCTCGCGATGGGCTCGAGCTCCTCGGCGAGCGCCTCGAACGGCGCCCGCACGGCCGCGTCGTAGCGGGGCTTGTTGTCCTGCCACCACGGCTTCTCGTTGTGCGCCTCGAGCTCGCGGTAGAAGGCGAACGCGTCGGGGGTGAATCCTTCGAAGGCCATCCCTCGAGCCTACGCGCGGCCGGCGCTGCCGGCGCCGTCAGGCGCCGACGCCGCGCGGCCTGCGCTGGCAGCGCGGGCAGCGCGTCGACGAGCGGTTGGCCCACGGCTCGCGCACCATCGTCGCCCCGCAGCGCGGGCAGGGCAGGCCGCCGCGGCCGTAGGCGTTCAGGCGGTGCTCGAAGTAGCCGGCCTGGCCGTTGACGTTCACGTACTGCGCGTCGAACGACGTGCCGCCCTCGGCGAGCGCCTGCTCGAGCACGTCGCGCACGTCGGCGAAGAGGGCGAGCGCCCGCGCCTGCGTGAGCCGCTCCCCCGGCGTCGCGTAGTGCAGGCGGCTGCGCCACAGCGCCTCGTCGGCGTAGATGTTGCCGATGCCCGACACGAGCGTCTGGTCGAGCAGCGCCGCCTTCACGCCCTGCCTGCGGCGGCGGAGCCGTCGGGCGACGGCGGATGCGTCGAAGGCGGGGTCGACCGGATCGAGCGCGATGTGCGCGGCCTGGTCGGGCACGCCGTCGACGAGCGGGCGCACGGCGAGCCCGCCGAAGATGCGCTGGTCGGCGAAGCGCACCTCGAGCGCGCCGCGACCGGCCGCGTGCAGCGACGGCTGGTCGAGGAGCAGGCGGATGCGCGTGTGGCGGTCGGCGGGTGCGCCGACCTCCCGCACGAGCAGCTGGCCGGACATCCCCAGGTGCGCGAGGAGCGCATCCGTCGTCTCCGGGTCCCGGCCGCCGTCGGGCCCGTCGGCCGGGCTGTCCCCAGGGGCGCCGAGCAGCGGCACCCACAGGAACTTGCCGCGCCGCGCGGGGGCGCCGAGCGCGCGGCCGACGAGGACCGCCTCGAAGGCGGCGGCGTCGCCGGGGTGGCGCGCGATCGATCGGCTGTCGAGCACCTCGACGCCCTCGACGCGGGCGCCGGTGACGGCGGGCGCGAGGCCCGCGCGCACGACCTCGACCTCGGGCAGCTCCGGCACGTCAGGCGCCCGGGGCGGCCCGCGCCGCTTCGGCGGTGAGGCGGCCGTGCGCGGCCAGCGCTGCCGCCATCTCGGCGACCTTCTTGCTCGTGCCCGTGCCCTCGGCGACGACCTCGCCGTCGATCCGCACACGGGCGGCGAACGTGCGGGCGTGGTCGGGCCCGGTCGCCTCGAGCTCGTAGGCGGGCGCGCCCATGCCGAGCGCGGCCGCGACCTCCTGCAGCGCCGTCTTCGGGTCGAGCGCGGCGCCCGTGCGGCCGGGGTCGTCGAGCAGCGGGCCGACGAGGCGCAGCACGAGGTCGGCGGATGCGCGGTGGCCGGCGCTCAGGAACGCGGCGCCGAAGAGCGCCTCCATGGTGTCGGCGAGGATCGACGCCTTGCCGGCGCCGCCGGACGCGGCCTCGCCCTTCCCGAGCAGGATGTGCTCGCCGAGCCCGATCGCGCGCGCGACCTCGGCGAGCGCGACCGTCGACACGACGCCGGCGCGGCGCTTCGCGAGCTCGCCCTCGGTCGAGTCGGGGAAGCGGCGGTACAGCTCGATCGTGATCGCCTGGCCGAGGATCGAGTCGCCGAGGAACTCGAGGCGCTCGTTGTGCGGCACGCCGCCGTGCTCATAGGCCCAGGAGCGGTGCGTGAGCGCCAACGACAGCAGCTCGGGGTCGATGTCGACCCCGAGCTGCTCGAGCAGTCGGCGCTGGCCCGCGGGAACCGCGTGGTCCGTCATGCGACGAAGGATCCGCGAGGGATCAGACGTCGGCGACCCTGCGGCCCTTGTACTCCATGTACAGCGGCGTGCCGGCCGAGTCCTCGACGACCTTCGCGCGGTGCGGGAGGCTGTAGACGGTCTTGCCGCCCTCGACGGTCTTGACCAGCTTGGGCGCCTCGGCCTTCCACTGCGAACGGCGCGCACGGGTGTTCGACCGCGACATCTTCCTCTTGGGAACAGCCATTGCTCACTCCTTCTTCGACGCGTGGGCGTCATCATCCGACGGTTCGTCGGCTACGTCTTGTGCGAATCCCTGGAGTGCTGCCCATCGCGGATCGATGGTCTCCTCCGGCACGAGATCGGTGCCCGGCTCGAGCCGCTCCCCTGTCTCAGGATCGAGCCCTGAGCAGTCCGGTCGGTCGACCGGCTGGAACGGCAGCGCCAGCACGACCGCGTCCCTGACTACCGGAAGGAGGTCGACAGTTTCGTCGACCACGAGATAGTCGGATTCCGACGCACCATCATACGCGAAGAGCTCGAGGAAGTCGACATCGACGTCCAGGTCGAACTCCACGAGGCAGCGCGCGCAGGTCGCGAGGGCGGTGACGGAGGCCGTGCCCGTGGCGAGGATGCCCTCGTGGACGCTCTCGAGGCGCACGTCGAGGTCGATCGGCTGGTCGGGCAGCACCGCGGCGAGGCCCTCGCCGACCTTCTCCCCGAAGGGGGCGGTCTCCTCGACCTCGCGCATCCGGCCCGGCTTGTGCACGATGTCGCGCACGCTGAGCGCGAACGGGTGGGGGGTGGCCATGCCTCCAGTCTACGGGCGGCGCGGAGGTGCTCCCGCCGCGCCGCCTCGCAGCTCGGGGCCGCCGCTCCCGCTCCCGCTCCCCACCCCGCTGGTCGAGCCGCGGCGCCGCCGCTCCCACCCCGCCGGTCGAGCCGCGCGGCCGCCGCTCCCCTCCCGCTGGTCGAGCCGCGCGGCCGCCGCTCCCGCTCCGCTGGTCGAGCCGCGGCGCCGCCGCAGGCGGCTCCGCGAGTCGAGACCACTCCGCGGCCCGCCCGCCCGCTCCCCTCCTCCCCTTGGTCGAGGAGCGCGCGGGCGCAGCCCGCTCGCGTCACGAGACCACCCGCGGTCAGGCGTGGGGTGGTCTCGAGACGGCCGGCTCCACCGCCCTCCTCGACCAGCGGGGTTGGGCGGTGGCCAGGCGGAAGCGATGTCAGTGCCCCGTGGTTCCATGCCTGCATGGACGGCGACTGGGGCCTCGACGCGGAGGACTACATCGCGTCGATCCGCGCCGGCGCGATCGACCCGTACGGCCGCACCGCGGCCGAGCTCGAGGACGAGCTCGCCGCGTTCGACCGCGACTGGGGCGAGCGGCTCGCCGCGCTCACGCCCGACGAGCTCGAAGCGGTCGTCGAGGGGCGCATGCGCGTGCCCGAGCTGCCCGGCCCGGCCGAGTCCGAGCGCGCGGCGTGGCTGCGCCGCGAGGAGCAGTTCACCGGCCAGATCAAGGCGCTGCAGGCGCAGCGGGCGCGACTCGAGGCCCGCGAGCGGGAGCTGCTCGCCGGCCGCTTCCAGCGCGTCCGCGACGAGGGCGGGGAAGTCGTGACGGCGCTCAAGGAGGCCGCATCGATCCTCGCCGCCGAGCTGCGCCAGTCCGACCGCGGCACCGAGCAGCGGATGGCCACCGCCTGGCAGATCGTCACCGAGCTGCCCGCCGCGCACGAGGCCCACAAGTCCGGCCGCATCAGCGCCGGCCACCTGCGCGTCATCGAGCAGGCGACCCACCCGCTGCGCATCGACGTGGACGCCGACCCGGCCGAGCGAGCCCGCGTCGAGCGGGAGCTCGTCGCGATCGCTGAGACGACCACGCCCGCCCGCCTGCGGTCCCGGTCGAAGCGGATCGTCGACCGGGCGCTCACGCAGCCGCTGCAGCAGCGGCACCGGGTGGCGATGGAGCGGCGCGACGTGTGGATGGTCGACGCCGGCGACGGGATGGTCGACATCGGCGCCCGCGTCCCCGCGATCGTCGGCGCCGGCATCTTCGACCGACTCACACAAGCCGCCCGCGGCAAGCCCAAGGACGACCCGCGCACCTGGGACCAGTTCCGCGCCGACGCGCTCTGCGAGCTCCTCCTCACCGGCCAGACCCCCGACGACCTGCACGCGACCAACGCCCTCACGGCCACCATCGCGATCACCATCCCCGCCACCGAGCTGCTGCGCGACACCGACGACGCGGACGAGCCGCAGCTGCGGTTCCCCGCGCTGCTCGACGGCCGCGTGCTGGTCGACCCCGCCACCGTGCGCACGCTCGCCGCAGACACCGTCACCTGGGAGCGCCTCTTCACCCACCCCGTCACCGGGCTGCCCGTCACCGTCGACACCTACACGCCCAACCGGGCACAACGACGCTGGCTCCGCGCGCGGGACGGCCGCTGCCGGTGGCCCGGCTGCGGCAACCCCGTCGCCCGCGCCGACCTCGACCACACGATCGACCACGCCTCGGGCGGACCGACGAGCATCGACAACTTGGCACACCTCTGCCGCAGGCACCACACCATCAAGCACGCAACCCGATGGACCGTCCGGCAGCTGCCCGACGGCGTGCTCGAGTGGACGACACCCCTCGGCGCCGTCATCCGCGACGAACCCGAGCCGCAGGGCCCCCGCTTCCCGGCCTCGGCAGACGAGACCTGGGGCGTGCATCCTGACATCGACAGACCGCCCGGGCACGGCGATCCGCCCTGGTTCCGCGAGCGGGCGGACGTCGGAGCGCCGCCGACCTGATCCCGGCTCGCCGCACTGCCGCTCGCCGACGCGCGCGCCCGAGCGCCGGCCGCCGCCGCCCGGCCGCGATCCGGTGCCATGATGCTCACGTGTCAGCGACCCGCGCCGTGCCCCTCGCGCTCATCGGCTGGCTCGTGTGCGTCGAGCTCACGAGCGGCGTGCTGCAGGGCTGGTACGTCACCCTCACCCCAGACATCGCCCGCCACCTGTCGGTCACCGACGCCGACGTCAACTGGTTCGAGGCCGGGCAGCTGCTGCTGTCGGCGCTCATGGTGCCCGTGCTCGCCAAGCTCGGCGACATGCACGGCCACAAGCGCATGCTGCTCCTCTCGACCGTCATCACCGCCGCCGCGAGCTGGTGGATGGCGTTCTCAGGCGACTTCTGGAGCTACCTCATCGCCTTCTCGCTCCAGGGCGCCTACTCCGTGTGGCTGCCGCTCGAGGTCGCCCTCATCTTCGACCGCGGCCGCCGCACCGGCGCCGCCGCCTCGACCACCCGCCGTGCCGCGGGCCTGCTCGTCATCGCGCTGCAGGCGGGCGCGATCCTCGGCGCCCTCGGCTCCGCGGTCGCGCTGGGCGCCTTCGGCGAGGCGATGAGCCCGACGCTCATGGTGCCCGCTGCCATGGTGACGCTGACGTTCTTCGCGATCCTCTGGGGCGTGCCGGAGTCCGAGCCGCTCCCGGGCCGCAGCCTCGACGCCGGCGGCTTCGTGCTGCTCGCGCTCTCGCTCCTCACCATCACCTCCGGCCTCACGTTCCTCAAGATCGGCGGGGCGGATGCGTGGTGGGGCTGGGCGGTCATGCTCGTCGGCGTGGCGCTGCTGCTGCCGTTCGGCCGCTGGGTGCTCGGCCGCGACGACCCGGCGATCGACCTGCGCGTCATGCGCCGGCCCGAGATGTGGCCCGTGCAGCTCACCGCAGGGCTCGTCGGCGTCAGCCTGCTCGGCGCGCAGACGCCGCTCGCCACCTACGCCGGCACCGACCCGTCGCTCGGCTACGGCCTCGGGCTCGACGCCTCCGGCCGCTCGATCCTCATCGGCGTCTACCTGCTCTCGCTCATCGTCGGCGCAGGCCTCCTCGCGGCGCTGTCGACGCGCATCCGCCCCCGACTGCTGCTCATCGTGGCGGCCGCGCTCGTGGGCATCGGCTACCTGCTGCTCGTGCCCTTCCACCTCGAGGTGTGGCAGGTCTTCGCCTGCATGGCGATCGCCGGCGTCGGCTCCGGCGCGCTCGTCGGCGCGCTGCCGGCGGCCGCGGCCGCCGCAGCACCGCGCGGGCAGACCGGCGTCGCGGCGGCCATGACGAACACCACGAAGACGATCGGCGGCTCGTTCGCGTCGTCGGTCTTCGCGATCGTGCTCGCGGTCGGCGCGATCGGCACGGCCGCGAGCCTCGGCGGCTACATCGTCGTCTGGATCGTGTGCGGCGTCACCGCGCTCGTCGCAGCCGCGGGACTCGTCGCCGTGCCGCGCCTGGCGTTCGCCGACCCCGAGCCCGAGCCCGAGATCGCGCCCGCCGCATCCACCCGGTGACACCTGAGACCCCGACGCCGCGACGACCCGAGGAGGACGCATGCCGCTCTACGCAGTGCTGATCTACGCCGACGACTCCGCGCACGCGCTGGACGCGACCGAGGCCGACCTCGCCGAGCCCGACGGGCACGGGGACGAGCTCGCCGCATCCGGCGCCATGCGCGCGGCCTACGCGTTCACGCCGCGGGCGCTCGCGAAGTCGATCCGCCCCGACGGCGTCGCCGACCGCCCGTTCCTCGACGCACCCCAGGCGGTCGCCGGCGTGTACGTGATCGAGGCGGCCGACGAGGATGCCGCGCTCGCGATCGCCGGCACCAACCCCGTCATCCGCGGCAGCGGCGGCGTAGAGGTGCGCCTCGTGCACAGCGGCGGCACCATCCCGCAGCCGTAGCCGCGGCCCCCGCACGGCGCGGGGCGATCGCTCAGGCCTTCGCGACCAGCGGTCCCTTGTGCACCATCCACGGGTGCGTCTGCGCGACCGGCTTGATGATGGTCTCGTCGACCGACACATGCCCGGGCAGGGCGAGGATGTCGGTCATCACCTGGGCGACGTCGTCGGCCGAGAGGGGGTCCTGCACGTCCTTGTAGACGGCGTCGGCCTTCGCCCGGTCGCCGCCGAAGCGCACGAGGCTGAACTCCTCGGTCCACACCATCCCGGGCGCGACCTCCATCACCCGGATCGGCTCGCCGTGCAGCTCCAGCCGCAGCACGTCGACGAGCTGCTTCTCTGCCGACTTCGCGGCGTTGTAGCCGGAGCCGTTCTGGTACGCGACGGTCGCCGCGATCGACGTGACGACCATGATCTCGGCGTAGCCGCCATCGGCCGTCGACGCGCGCAGCAGCGGCAGCACCGCGTCGATGACGCGCTTCGTGCCGATCACGTTCGCCTCGAACATCCACCGCCAGTCCTCGATCGTCGTCTCGCCGAGCGGCGCCGCGCCCTTCGCCCCGCCCGCGACCTGCACGAGCCCGGTGGGGCGGAACGCGGCAGCCGCGTGGGCGAGCCGCTCGATGTCGGCCTCGTCGGTCAGGTCGGCCGAGAGCACCTCGCAGCCGGTCTCCGCGCGCAGCGCCTCGAGCCGCTCCGCCCGGCGCGCGACGGCGAGCACCGTCCAGCCGCGCGCGACCGACTGCCGCACCACCGCCTCCCCGATGCCGCTCGACGCCCCCGTGATGATCAGCCGCTTCTCGCTCATGCCGCCATGCAAGCATCCGACGGCCGCCCGGCGCCACTCGGCGGCCCCGCCCGGCAGGACCGCGCCCGCGCCCGAGTGTTACGCCGCGCGTCGCACCCGCCTGGCGCGCAGCGCCCGGACGGCGCACGCTGGAGCACGACCTGAGCCCCAGCCCACCCGAGGAGACCGCGATGAGCGACTGGAAGTTCGAGACCCTGCAGGTGCACGCGGGCGCGCAGCCCGACCCCACCACCAAGGCGCGCATCACGCCCGTCTACCGCACCACCTCCTACGTGTTCGACAACGCCGACCACGCCGCCCGCCTGTTCGGCCTCGCCGAGTTCGGCAACATCTACTCGCGCATCATGAACCCGACCAACGAGGTCGTCGAGCAGCGCATCGCCGCGCTCGAAGGGGGCAGCGCCGCCCTCCTCCTCGCCTCGGGCCAGGCCGCGACCACCTACGCGATCCTCAACATCGCGAACGCCGGCGACCACATCGTCTCGTCGTCGTCGATCTACGGCGGCACCTACAACCTCTTCCACTTCACGCTGCGGAAGCTCGGCGTCGAGGTGACCTTCGTCGAGGACCAGGACGACCTCGACGAGTGGCGCCGCGCCATCCGCCCCAACACCAAGGCGCTGTTCGCCGAGACGATCGGCAACCCGCGCATCAACCTGCTCGACATCGCGGGCGTCTCGAGCGTCGCGCACGACGCCGGGGTGCCGCTCATCGTCGACAACACGATCGCGACGCCGTACCTCATCCGCCCGCTCGAGCACGGCGCCGACATCGTCGTGCACTCGGCGACGAAGTTCCTCGGCGGCCACGGCTCCGTCGTCGCCGGCGCCATCGTCGACGGCGGGCGCTTCGCGTGGTCGGCGTCGGACAAGTTCCCGGGCCTCACGACGCCCGACGAGTCGTACCACGGCGTCACCTTCACCGAGGCGCTCGGCGACGCGATCGCGTACATCATCAAGGCGCGCGTGACGCTGCTGCGCGACGTCGGCGCATCCTCCTCCCCCGACACCGCGTGGCAGCTGCTGCAGGGCATCGAGACGCTCTCGCTGCGCCTCGACCGCCACGTCGCGAACGCCACCGCCGTCGCGCAGTTCCTGCAGGCGCACCCGCAGGTGACGCAGGTGCACTACGCGGGCCTCCCGTCGAGCCCGTGGCACGAGCGCGGCCAGCAGATCGCGCCGCGCGGCACCGGCGCGGTGCTGTCGTTCGAGCTCGCCGGCGGCGTCGAGGCGGGCAAGGCGCTCGTCGAGTCGCTCGAGCTCTTCAGCCACCTGGCGAACATCGGCGACGTGCGCTCGCTCGTCATCCACCCCGCCTCGACGACCCACGCGCAGCTGACGCCCGAGCAGCAGCTCACCGCCGGTGTCACGCCGGGCCTCGTGCGCCTCTCGGTCGGCATCGAGCACGTCGACGACCTCATCGCCGACCTCGGCCGCGGCCTCGACGCGGCCGCCGCGAAGGCGGCGGAGCTCGACGCGGCCGCGGCCTGAGACCGGGCGGAGGCGGGCACCCGTGGACTGGCAGCTGAGCGACGACGCCCAGCCCGCCGCCAGGGTGCCCGCCTCCCGGCTCGTCGACCCCGCATCCACCCACGCCGCCGCGACCGACGCGCGCCCCGTGCCGGTCACGGGCGCCTGGCGGCCCGGCGACGACCCCGGCGACCGGCGCTTCGCCCGCATCGGCGACCTCGCGGTCGAGGCGGGCGGCACGGTGGCGGATGCGGTGCTCGCGTACGAGACGTGGGGTCGCCTCGACGAGCGGCGCGGCAACGCCGTGCTCGTGCTCCACGCGCTCACGGGCGACAGCCACGTCCGCGGCCCCGCCGGCCCCGGGCACGCGACCGCCGGCTGGTGGGAGGACGTCGTCGGCCCGGGCCTCGCGATCGACACCGACCGGTTCTTCGTCGTCGCCCCCAACATGCTCGGCGGCTGCCAGGGCTCCACCGGGCCCGCCTCGCTCGACCACGACGGCGTCGAGTGGGGCTCCCGCTTCCCGCGCGTCACGATCCGCGACCAGGTGGAGGCGCAGCGCCGCCTCGCCGACGCGCTCGGCATCGAGCGCTGGCACGCGGTCGTCGGCGGCTCGATGGGCGGCATGCACGCGCTCGAGTGGGCGATCGAGCACCCCGAGCGCGTCGACAGCGCGGCGCTGCTCGCCTCGAACGCGGCGACGAGCGCCGACCAGATCGCCCAGAACACGCTGCAGATCGAGGCCGTCACGACCGACCCGGGCTGGCTCGGCGGCGACTTCTACGACCTGCCCGGCCACGCGGGCCCCGCGCGCGGGCTCGCCCTCGCGCGCCGCATGGCGATGCTCGGCTACCGCTCGCCGCACGAGCTCAACGAGCGCTTCCGGCGCGAGTGGCAGTCGAGCGTCGACCCGCTCCACGGCGGCCGCTTCCAGGTCGAGTCGTACCTGGACGTGCACGGCAACCGCTTCACGCGCCGCTTCGACGCGGGCTCCTACGTGCGGCTCGTCGACGCGATGAGCACGCACGACGTCGGGCGCGGCCGCGGCGGCGTCGAGGCTGCGCTCGAGCGCGTCACCTCACCGGCGCTCGTCGTCGGCATCACGAGCGACCGCCTCTTCCCGGTCGCCGATCAGCAGCGGCTCGCGGCCGGGCTCCCCACGAGCGTCTCGGGCCCCGAGCCCGTCGTGCTCGAGAGCGGCTTCGGCCACGACGCCTTCCTCATCGAATCCCGCCGCGTGGGCGACCTGCTCGCGACGCTCCTCGGCTGAGACGGCGAACGGCCCGCGCCGCGCGGCCCGCAGCAGCATCCACACCGCGCCGACGAGGATGCCGACGTGCACGAGGTTCCGCACCGTGAGCAGCAGCACGGCGGCCGGATGCGCGACCACGAGCCAGTCGTAGGTCCAGGGGAACTGCACCTGGGTGAGCACCGCGACGAGCGCGATCGCCCCGACGCCCCGCCAGTGCCGGCGCGCGCCCGCCTCGGCGAGCAGCAGCGCGGGCACGACGAGCCACAGCACGAACTGCGGCGAGCCGACCTTGTTCGTGACGATGAGCGCAGCGACCATCGCCACCGCGAGCCACACGATCGCCTCGCGCCCGTGCGAGCGACGCACCGCGATCGCGCCGACCGCGCACAGCAGCACCACGACCGCCACGAGCACCGGCGTCGCGAGCGCCGAGACCGTGCGCACGCCGTCGCCGCCCACCTGGAACGTCCAGATCTGGCGGTCGAAGAACACGAGCGCCTCGTCGACCGTCGCGGCCCACATGTACGGGGTCGCCGCGATCGCCTCGATCTGCAGCCCGCGGTCCTCCTGCTGCGTCAGGAACGACAGCGGGTGCTCCGACCCCAGCAGGAGCGCGACGCCCAGCACGCCCGCCGACACGAGCGCGCCCGCGGCGAGCACGCGCATCCGCTCCCGCCGCGCGATGAGCATCGCGAGGTAGAGCACGCCGGGCCACACCTTCATCCACGCCGCGACGGTGAACGCCGCCGCCGCGATGCCCGGACGGCCCCCGCGCAGCACCGCGAGGCCGATGATGCAGACCGCGACCGCGACCGTGTCGATGCGGCCGAGCGCGACGGGACCGAGCGCGAGCTGCAGCCCGAGCCACGTCCACGCCATCGTGCGCCCGCGCGGCACGTCGAGCAGCATGCGCAGCGCGACCGCGTCGAGGGCCGTCACCATCAGCATCCACACGAGCGGCAGCGCATCCGGGCCCAGCACGTCGGCCACGAGGATCGGCGCCCACGCCAGCAGCGGGTACACCCACGGCACGTCGACCCCGAGCCACTCCCCCTGCTCGCCGCGCTCCACCCACGACGGGTAGACGTACAGCACGTCGCCGTAGGCGTCCGAGACGCTCGGGATGGAGAGGATCGCGAGCAGCGCGTGCACGCCCCCGAACGCGAGCCACAGCCACGCCCGGTCGCGCGTCAGAAGAGCCTCCTCGTGGCGTCGCGAACCTCGCCGACGAGCTCCTCGATGATGTCCTCGAGGAACAGCAGGCCGGTCGTCGCGCCCTCCGCGTCGAACGACCGCGCGATGTGCGCGCCCGTCGAGCGCATGATCGCGAGCGCGTCCTCGACGTCCGACTCCTCGTAGATCGAGGCGAGCTGGCGGATGCGCTTGGCCGGCACTGGCTCGTCGGCCTCCACGTCGTCGGCCCCCAGCACGTCCTTGATGTGCACGTAGCCGGTCGGGTGGCCCTCGGCGTCGGAGATCACGTAGCGCGAGAAGCCGCGCTCGCGCACCGCCGCCTCGACGTCGCCGGGCGTCGCGCCCGCGGGCAGCGTGACGATCTCGTCGAGCGGCAGCGCCACGTCGCGCACCCGGCGCTCGGTGAACTCGAACGTGCGCGAGATGGCGCCCGTCGGGTCGAACAGCAGCCCCTCGCGCTTCGAGGTCTCGACGATCGTCTCGACCTCGTCGATGGTGAAGGTGCTGGACGCCTCGTCGACCGGCTCGACGCGGAAGAGCCGCAGGATGCCGTTCGCGACCGCGTTCATCACCCAGATGACGGGCTTGAACACGCGCGAGATGAGCACGAGCGGCGGCGCGAGCAGCAGCACCGCGCGGTCGGGCACCGAGAACGCGGCGTTCTTCGGCACCATCTCGCCGAGGACGACGTGGAGGTACGTGACGAGCAGCAGCGCGATCACGAACGCCACGACCGAGACGACCTCGGGCGCGAGCCCGGTGAAGGCGAGCGGCCCCTCGAGCAGGTGGTGGATCGCCGGCTCGGAGACGTTGAGGATGAGCAGCGAGCAGATCGTGATGCCGAGCTGGCACATCGCCAGCATGAGCGAGACGTGCTCCATCGCCCACAGCGCGAGCTTCGCGGCGCGGTTGCCGCGGTCGGCGAGCGGCTCGATCTGGCTGCGCCGCGCCGAGATGACGGCGAACTCGGCGCCGACGAAGAAGGCGTTCGCGATCAGCAGGATCACGAGCCAGAGGATGCCCAGCCAGTCCTCGCTCATCGGTGCCCCTCCTCGGTCGCTTCCGGCCTCGCCGTGAACTTCACCCGGTCGACGCGGCGGCCGTCGACGCGCTCGACGCGCAGGCTGCCGCCCTCGATCTCGACCGTGTCGCCGACGACCGGCAGCGAGCCCAGCTCGGCCATGATGAAGCCGCCGACCGTCTCGTAGGGCCCGTCGGGCGGCACGGCGACGCGCGTGCGCTCGAGCAGCTCGTCGGGGCGCAGCGAGCCCGGGAACGTGACCCATCCGGGGCCCTGCACGACCTCGACGAGGTGTCGGTCGTGCTCGTCGGCGACCTCGCCGACGACCTCCTCGATGAGGTCCTCGAGGGTCGCGATGCCGGCGGTGCCGCCGTACTCGTCGACGATGATCGCCATCTGGTAGCCGCGCTCCTTGAGGTCCGACAGCAGCGCGTCGAGGTGCAGCGACTCCGGCACGCGGTGCGGCTCCTCGGCGATCGCGGCGACCGGCACGTCGGCGCGGCGCTCGCGCGGCACGGCGATCGCCTGCTTGATGTGGGCGATGCCCTGCACCTCGTCGAGGTCGCCGTCGATGACGGGGAACCGCGACAGGCCGGTCGCGTGCGCGAGGGCGACGAGGTCGGCCACCGACTCGGAGCGCTCGATCGCCTGCACGCGCGGGCGGGGCGTCATGACGTCGCCGGCGCTCAGCTCCGAGAAGCGGAGCGTGCGCGACAGCAGCGTGGCCGCCCCGGCGTCGAGCGCGCCCTCCATGGCGCTGCGCCGCACGAGCGTCGAGAGCTCCTCGGCGGTGCGGGCGCCCGAGAGCTCCTCCTTCGGCTCGAGGCCGATGGAGCGCAGGATGCCGTTGGCGGAGCCGTTGAGCGCCAGCACGGCGGGCTTGAAGATCGCGGTGAAGGCGCGCTGGAAGGGCGTGACGGCGATCGCCGTGCCGAGCGGCCGCGCGAGCGCGAAGTTCTTGGGCACGAGCTCGCCGACGATCATCGAGAGCACCGTGGCCCCCGTCATGGCGATCACGCTCGCGAGGGGCCCCGCGAAGCCCTCGTCGAGCCCCCACGAGACCAGCACGGGCGTGAGCTGGCGCGAGATCGCCGGCTCCATCGTGTAGCCGGTGAGCAGCGTCGTGAGCGTGATGCCCAGCTGCGCGCTCGAGAGGTGCGTGGACGTCTGGCGCAGCGCCTTGATCGTGCCCTCGAGCCGGCCCTCGCCGCGGGCGCGGCGCGCCTCGAGCTCGGAGCGGTCGAGGTTGACGAGCGCGAACTCGCTCGCCACGAAGAGGCCGGTCCCGATCGTGAGCACCACGCCGATGGAGATGAGGATCGCATCCATCAGCGGATCGGGTCCGGCGAGGGACTATGACTGTCGTCGTTCACCCGGGCATCCTACCTGGGCTCACCACGAGACCGGCAGCGCCTTGCCCTCCTCGTAGCCGGCGGCCGACTGCACGCCGACCCGCGCCCGCTCGCGGAACGCGGGCACCGTGTCGGCACCCGCGTACGTGAACGACGAGCGCACGCCGGCGGTGATCATGTCGACGAGGTCCTCGACGCTCGGCCGCTGCGGGTCGAGCAGGATCGTCGACGACGAGATGCCCTCGGCGAAGAGCCGCTTGCGCGCGAGCTCGTAGGCGTCGAGCTGGCCGAAGCGCCCGAGCACCGCGCGCGTCGAGGCCATGCCCCACGACTCCTTGTACAGGCGGCCCTGCCCGTCGCGCTGCAGCCTCCCGGGCGCCTCGATCGTGCCGGCGAACCACGAGCCGATCATGACGCTCGAGGCGCCGGCCGCGAGCGCGAGCGCCACGTCGCGCGGGTAGCGCACGCCGCCGTCGGCCCACACGCGCGCGCCGAGCTCGATGGCCGTCGCCGAGGTGTCGAGCACCGCCGAGAACTGCGGCCGCCCGACGGCGGTCATCATGCGCGTCGTGCACATGGCGCCGGGCCCGACGCCCACCTTCAGGATCGACGCGCCCGCCGCGACGAGGTCGCGGACGCCGTCGGAGGAGACGATGTTGCCCGCGGCGACCGGCACGTCGTCGCCCACCGCGGCGCGGACGGCCTCGAGCGCCCGCAGCATCCCCTCCTGGTGGCCGTGCGCCGTGTCGACGACGATCACGTCGGCCCCGGCGTCGACGAGCGCCTTCGCCTTCGCTCCCGGGTCGCCGTTGATGCCGACCGCGGCGGCGACACTCAAGCGGCCGGATGCGTCGAGGGCGGGACGGTAGATGTCGGAGCGGATGGCGCCGAGGCGCGAGGCGATCCCGATCGCCCTGCCCTCCTCGACGACCGGCGCGACGTCGACGCCCTCGCGCTCGAGCGCGGCGAACATGGCGCGGCCGTCGACCGCGTCCGCGGGCGACAGGTGCGGCAGGTGCGAGTGCAGCAGGTCGCCGAGCCGCGCGTCGCCGAGCGCCGAGCCGAGCCGCTCCGCCGGGATCGCGCCGAGCAGCGTGCCGTCGGCGTCCTCGACGGCCACCGCGTGCCCGGGCATCGCCGGCACCCGCTCGAGCACGTCCTGCACGACGTCGTCGGCGCTCGCCCGGTGCGGCGACTCGAGCCGCACCGGCTGCGCCTTCACCCAGTCGATCGACGCGACCGTCTCCTCGAGCGGCGGGTCCTGCGTGAGGACCGCCATGCCGCCGCGGCGCGCGAGCGTCGCCGCCATGCGCGGGCCGGTGACCGAGCTCATGTTCGACGCGACGATCGGCAGCGACGCGCTCGTGCCGTCGTCGGGCGACAGGTCGACGCTCATGCGGGAGCCGACGTCGCTGCGGCTGGGGACCAGGAACACGTCGGAGTAGGTGAGGTCGTGCTCCGGCAGGTCGTCGATGAAGCGCATGCCACCAGGGTAGATCCGTCAGTCCTTCGCCTGCCCCCAGTCGTCGACGACCGCGGTCTGCACCGGGAAGTCGACCGGGAAGTCGCCGAAGAGCACGCGGCCGGCGAGCGCCGCCGCCTCGCGCACCGACTCGGCCACCGCATCCGCGTGCTCGACCGGGGCCTGCACGATCACCTCGTCGTGCAGGAAGCACACGAGTGCCGCGCCCTCGACGTCGCGGATCGCGCGGCGCACGCCGGCCATCCAGGCGAGCGCCCACTCGGCGGCGGTGCCCTGCACGACGAAGTTGCGCGTGAACCGGCCCCAGGCGCGCGCCTGCCGGGCGCCGCGCTCGTCGTCGCGCCAGCGCGGCGGCAGCGGCGACGTGCGCCCGAGCCACGTGCGCACGCGCTCGCGCCGCTCGCCGGCCCGCGCCGCCTGCTCGACCGCCGCGAGCGCCTTCGGATAGGCGCGGGCGAGGCGCGGCAGCATCACCGCCGACTCGCCGGTCGTGCCGCCGTAGAGGGCGCCCAGCATGCCGAGCTTGCCGTGCTGGCGGCTGTCGACCACGCCCCGGTCGACGAGCCCCTGGTAGAGGTCGGCACCGCGCCCCGCCTCCGCGAGCGCCTCGTCGCGGGCGAGCGCGGCGAGCGCGCGCGGCTCGAGCTGGGCGGCGTCGGCGACCACGAGGCGCATGCCGGGCTCGGCCGCGACCGCGCCGCGGATCTGCCGCGCGATCTGCATCGCCCCCGAGCCCTCCGTCGCCCACCGGCCGGTGACGACGCCTCCCGGCACGTACTCGATCGCGAGCCGGCAGCGGCCCCGCTCGTCGACCCGCGCCCACCGCTGCGCCCACGCCCAGCCGTTGGCCGTGTGCAGCCGCGAGAGCCGCTTGTACGCCAGCAGCGGCCCGATCGCGGGGTGCTCGAGCTCGCGCAGCTCCCATCGCGCCGTCGAGGACGCGTCGAGGCCGGCGCGCCGCAGCGCCCGCAGCACCTCCTGCGGCGAGTCGGGGTTGAGGCCGGGCTCGCCGAGCGCGGCGCGCACCTCGCCGGCAAGCTGCTCCATGCGCCGCGGCCTGCCGCCGGCGCCGGCGCCGCGCTCGCCGAGCGCCTCGACGAGCAGCGCATCGTGCCTCGCGCGGTCGAACGGCAGGCCCTCGCGGCCGAGCTCGGTCGCGACCACCGCCCCCATCGACTCCGCCCCGGCCAGCATCGCGAGGCCCGTGTCGGCCCCGATCGCGCGCTCCTGGGCGCCGAGCTGCAGCGCGAGCTCGTCGAGCGGCTCGGCCTCGGGCGCGAGCGAGAAGAGGCCCTCGGCGTCGCGGCGCAGCGGGCGCGCCCAGCGCTCCTCGAACGGCAGCCCGCGCGCGTCGGCGAGGATGCGGTGCACGAGCCGCACGTCGCGCGCGCGCTCGATGCGCACCCCGGCCGCGAGCAGCGCCGGCACGACCGCGCGCGCGTCCTGCCAGACGAGGCGCACGCGTGCCCGCGCCAGGCGCTCGTCGTCGGCGATGCGCTGCGCGTCGTGGACGCGCACGTCGACGGCCCGCTCGGCGTCGAGCGTCGCCACCGCCATGCGCTCGCCGTGCGCCAGCGGCACGACCGCGACATCCATGGCCCGAGGCTACGCCGAGCCGCCCACGCGCTCGCGCGCCCATAGCCCCCGTTCACCGGCGTGGTGCACCATGTCCCTGGAGGCAGTGCGATGACCGCGCAGGTGGTGGTGCTCAACGCGACGCTCGAGCCGATCGGCGTCGCCTCGCTGCAGCGCGCCGTCGCGTTCATCGTCAAGGAGCGGGCGCAGATCATGCTCGCCGCCGACGGCACGATCCGGTCGAACTCCCTCGAGCTGCCCGTGCCGCGCGTCGTGGTCTTCAACGAGTACGTGCAGATCCCCCACACCCGGCTGTACGACCGCATGCCGTGGAGCAGGCGGGGCGTGCTCGACCGCGACCGCCGCCGCTGCGCCTACTGCGAAGGGCCGGGCGCGACGATCGACCACATCCACCCCGCCTCGCGCGGCGGCGCATCGACGTGGCTCAACACCATCACGGCGTGCGTGGCGTGCAACGGCGCGAAGGGCGACCGCACGCCGAGCGAGGCCGGCATGCCGCTGCGCTTCGAGCCGCGCGTCGTCTGGCGACGCGAGGTCATGCTGCTCGCCGTCGAGGCCGCCGGCGTCGACCTCACGGAGCTCGGCCTGCGGCACTGAGCGCGGCCGCGGCGCGACTATGCTGGAGGGCGATGTCGCCGCGGACTGCCTGCGGCATGCCCGAGAAGAACATCGGAAGAGGCGATCGATACCGTGTCCAGCCCGGCGGACGACAGTGACTTCGGAGCGAACGAGTGGCTCGTCGAGGAGCAGTACCAGCTCTTCGTGAAGGACAGGGGGTCGGTCGCCCAGTCGTGGTGGCCCATCCTCGAGCGGTACGCCGCGCAGCGTGACGGCGGCGGTGCCGCCACCGGCATGAGCGAGGCGCCGAAGGCTGCGACCGCGACCGCCACGGCAGAGCCGCCGAAGCCCGCGCCGGCGACGGACGCTCCCGCCGCTCCCGCCGCGACGCCCGCTCCGCCGAAGCAGCCCGCGCCGCCGCGGAAGCCCGTCCGTGCCGAGTCGCGCCCCGACCAGCCCGTCGACTCGGGCGAGGGCCAGCGCAACCAGGACGCGCCGCAGGAGAACACCGAGGGCCAGGCCGACACGCCCGCCCCCGCGAAGGCCGACGGCGGCATCGTCGCGCGCACGACGCGCCAGGCGGCGCGACCGAAGCCCGTGCCCGCCGACGCGCCGACCGCGAGCGACAAGCAGGCGGCCAAGGAGGCGAAGCCGACCGAGGAGCCGGTCGTCACGACCCTGCGCGGCATGCCGAAGTCGCTCGCCGCCAACATGGACAAGTCGCTGTCGGTGCCGACCGCGACGAGCGTGCGCACCGTGCCGGCGAAGCTGATGATCGACCAGCGCATCGTCATCAACAACCACCTGCGCCGCACGCGCGGCGGCAAGGTCTCGTTCACCCACATCATCGGCTACGCCCTCGTGCAGGCGCTCAAGGCCTTCCCGAGCCAGAACGTCTACTACGACGAGATCGACGGCAAGCCCGCGATGGTCGCGCCGCCGCACATCAACCTCGGCATCGCGATCGACATGCCGAAGCCCGACGGCTCGCGCGCGCTGCTCGTGCCGAGCATCAAGAGCTGCGAAACCATGGACTTCTCGGAGTTCGTGGGCGCGTACGAGGCGCTCGTCAAGAAGGCGCGGGCCAACAAGCTCGAGGCCGGCGACTTCGCCGGCACCACCATCTCGCTCACGAACCCGGGCGGCATCGGCACCGTGCACTCGGTGCCGCGCCTCATGCAGGGCCAGGGCGCCATCATCGGCGTCGGCGCGCTCGACTACCCGGCGGAGTTCATGGGCTCGAGCCCCGAGCGGCTCGCCGCGGCGGGCATCGGCAAGACGGTCACGATGACCTCGACCTACGACCACCGCGTGATCCAGGGCGCAGGCTCGGGCGAGTTCCTGAAGATCGTGCACGGGCTGCTCGTGGGCGAGCAGGACTTCTACCGCGGCATCTTCGCCGACCTGCGCATCCCCTACGAGCCGATCAAGTGGTCGACCGACGTCTCCGTGCGCGCCGCCGACGAGCTCTCGAAGCAGACGCGCGTCGCGCAGCTCATCAACTCGTTCCGCGTGCGCGGCCACCTCATGGCCGACATCGACCCGCTCGAGTACGTGCAGCGCACCCACCCCGACCTCGAGATCGAGCAGCACGGCCTGTCGTTCTGGGACCTCGACCGCGAGTTCGTCACCGGCGGCTTCGGCGGCAAGCGCTCGGCGCTGCTGCGCGACATCCTCGGCGTGCTGCGCGACACCTACTGCCGCACCATCGGCATCGAGTACATGCACATCGCCGACCCGGCGCAGCGCCAGTGGTTCCAGAGCCACCTCGAGGTGCCGTACGTCAAGCCCACGCACGACGAGCAGATGCGCATCCTGCGCAAGCTCAACGAGGCAGAGGCGTTCGAGACGTTCCTGCAGACGAAGTACGTGGGCCAGAAGCGCTTCTCGCTCGAGGGCGCCGAGTCGATGATCGCGTTCCTCGACGCCGTGCTCGCCGGCAGCGCCGAGGCGGGCCTCGAGGAGGTCGCGATCGGCATGCCGCACCGCGGCCGCCTCAACGTGCTCACCTCGATCGCGGGCAAGACCTACGGGCAGGTGTTCCAGGAGTTCGAGGGCGCCGCCGTGTTCCAGGGCTCCGGCGACGTGAAGTACCACCTGGGCAACCAGGGCGAGTTCACCGCGGCCGACGGCTCGACCGTGCCCGTCTACCTCGCCGCCAACCCCTCGCACCTCGAGGCGGTCAACGGCGTGCTCGAGGGCATCGTCCGCGCAAAGCAGGACCGCATCGGCGACGGCGAGCACTCGGTGCTGCCGATCCTCGTGCACGGCGATGCGGCGAACGCCGGCCAGGGTGTGGTCTTCGAGACGCACCAGCTGTCGCAGCTGCGGGCGTACCAGACCGGCGGCACCATCCACCTGGTCGTCAACAACCAGCTCGGCTTCACGACCCCGCCGAGCGAGTCGCGCTCCTCGACCTACGCGACCGACATCGCGAAGTCGATCCACGCGCCCGTGCTGCACGTGAACGGCGACGACCCCGAGGCCGTCGTGCGGGTCGCCGAGCTCGCGTTCCAGTACCGCCAGGAGTTCAAGCGCGACATCGTCGTCGACCTCATCTGCTACCGCCGCCGCGGGCACAACGAGGGCGACGACCCCACCATGACGCAGCCGCTCATGTACTCGCTCATCGAGGCCAAGCGCTCGGTGCGCACGCTCTACGCCGAGAACCTCGTCGGCCGCGGCGACATCACGAAGGACGAGTACGAGGCGGCGCAGGCCGACTTCCAGGGCAAGCTCGAGCAGGCGTTCATGGAGACGCACGCCGCGGCGACCGGCTCGATGCCCATCGTCACGCCGCACGCCGAGCAGGCGGTCGCGGGCGAGCCCGAGACGACCGGTGTCGACGCATCCGTCATCGCCGCCATCGGCGACGCGCACGGCAACGCTCCCGAGTCGTTCACGGTGCACCCGAAGGTCAAGCAGGTGCTCGACAAGCGCGTCAAGGCGAGTCGCGAGGGGGGCGTCGACTGGGCGTTCGGCGAGCTGCTCGCGCTCGGCTCGCTGCTGCTCGAGGGCACGCCGGTGCGCATGTCGGGCCAGGACACGCGTCGCGGCACGTTCGTGCAGCGGCACGCGGTCATGCACGACCGGCACAACGGCCAGGAGTGGCTGCCGCTCGCGAACCTCGGCGAGCAGCAGGGGCGCCTGTCGATCTACGACTCGCTGCTGAGCGAGTACGCGGCGATGGCGTTCGAGTACGGCTACTCTGTCGAGCGGCCCGACGCGCTCGTGCTGTGGGAGGCGCAGTTCGGCGACTTCGCCAACGGCGCGCAGATCGTGATCGACGAGTTCCTCGCCTCGGCCGAGCAGAAGTGGAACCAGCAGTCGTCGCTCGTGCTGCTGCTGCCGCACGGCTACGAGGGCGCCGGCCCCGACCACTCCTCGGCCCGCATCGAGCGGTTCCTGCAGCTGTCGGCCGAGAACAACATGACGATCGCCCGGCCGTCGACGCCCGCGAACCACTTCCACCTGCTGCGCCGCCAGGCGTACGCGCGTCCGCGCCGCCCGCTCGTGGTCTTCACGCCGAAGGCCATGCTGCGCCTGCGCGACGCGACGAGCGCGGTCGAGGACTTCACGAGCGGCCGCTTCCAGCCGGTGATCGACAACCAGCAGGTGCAGGACGCGGGCGCCGTCACGCGCGTGCTGCTGCACTCGGGCAAGATCCACTACGACCTGAAGGCCGAGCTCGCCAAGCGCGGTCGCAGCGACATCGCGCTCGTGCGGGTCGAGCAGCTCTACCCGCTGCCGGTGGACGAGATCAACGCCGCCGTCGACCGCTACCCGAACGCGCAGCTCGTCTGGGTGCAGGAGGAGCCGCTCAACCAGGGCGCGTGGCCGTTCGTGCACCTCGCGCTCCCCCGCCACCTGCACGGCCGCACGCTCAAGGTGGTCGGCCGCGCCGCATCCGCGAGCCCCGCGACGGGCTCCGCGAAGCGCTCGTCGCAGGAGCTGCAGGCGATCCTGGAGTCCTCGCTCGGCTGAGCATCCTTCGGCTGAGCAACGCCTCAGCGCCGCCTGACGATCCCCGCATGAGTCCGCTCATGCGGGGATCGTCGCTTGCCGCCCCCTCGACGCCGCGCATACTGTGTTCTAGAACGCTGTTATTGCAATCGAGCGGGTGGTGCAGGTGGTGCAGGTGCAGGGAGCGGCCGCTCCGCTCGGAGCCCGCGCGCGAGCGGTCGGGATCACGCTCCCCGGGGCGCAGTCGCCCCGGGCGACCAGCACCCTGACCCGCCGGCTGCAGTGGGAGCGGCGCAGCCGCACCCGCCTCGTGATCGCCGACACTGCCGTCGTGCTCGCCGCGACCCTGCTCGTCGCGCTCGGCGGCCTCGACACCGCCGCCATCGAGGTCGCCGCCTGGCCCGTGGAGCCGGCCCTCGCGGCGCCCCTCGCGACCATGGTCGCGTGGCTCGTCGCACTCGCGGCCTTCCACTCCCGTGACTCCGCGATCCTCGGCGGCGGCGCGACCGAGTACCGCCGCGTCGCCCACGCGACCGGCATCGCGTTCGCCGTGCTCGCGGCCGCTGCGCTCGTCGTCGAGTGGCCGGAGCTGCGGCTGCAGCTGCTGCTCGCGCTGCCGATCGGCCTCGTCGGCCTGCTCATCAGCCGCTGGCAGTGGCGGCGCTGGCTGCTCGCCCGGCGCCGCGAGGGCGAGTGGGCGTCGCGCACCATCATCATCGGCGACCGCGACGAGGTCCAGTACGTGCTCGAGCGGCTCGGCGGCACCCGCGACCTCGCGTACCGGGTGGTGGGCGCCGCGGTCACGGGCGACCCCGGCGACCCGCTCGAGCTCGACGGCCGGCCGGTGCCGGTGCTCACCTCGAAGGCCTCGCTCGCCGAGAGCGCGGAGCGGATGGGCGCCGACACCGTCATCCTCGCGGCGAAGCCGGACGCCGATCCCGAGTACCTGACGCGCGTCAGCAGGCAGCTGGAGGGGACGTGCGCCGAGCTCGTGCTCTTCAGCAGGCTCACCGACGTCGCCGGCCCCCGGATCTCGTTCCGGCCCGTCGACGGCCTGCCGCTCATCCAGGTGCGCATCCCCACGTTCGACGGCGGCCGCCACGTGCTGAAACGCGCGCTCGACATCGTCGTCGCGACCTGCGCGCTGCTCGCGATCGCCGTACTCGCGGTGCCGATCGCGATCGCCATCCGGCTCGACTCCCCCGGCCCGGTGCTGTTCCGCCAGCAGCGGGTGGGCCGCGACGGCCGCACGTTCGGCATGCTGAAGTTCCGCACCATGCACATCGACGCCGAGCAGCAGCTCGAGGCCCTCCGGGCGCAGAACGAGGGCGCCGGGCCGCTGTTCAAGCTGCGCAGCGACCCCCGAGTCACGCGTGTGGGCGCCGTGCTGCGCAAGTACTCCCTCGACGAGCTGCCGCAGTTCTGGAACGCGCTGAAGGGCGACATGAGCGTCGTCGGGCCGCGGCCGCCGCTGCCCGGCGAGGTCACCGCCTACGACGGCACCGTCATGCGCCGGCTCTACCTGAAGCCCGGCATCACCGGCCTCTGGCAGATCAGCGGGCGCAGCGACCTCTCGTGGGACGAGAGCGTGCGGCTCGACCTGCGCTACGTCGAGAACTGGTCGGTCATGCAGGACCTCATGATCATGGTCAAGACCGCCCGGGTGATGGTGCGCCCGGCCGGCGCGTACTGAGGCGGCCCCCGATGCGCATCGCGATGCTCGGCACCCGGGGCGTCCCCGCCGCCTACGGCGGCTTCGAGACGGCCGTCGAGGAGATCGGCTCGCGGCTGGCCGGGCGCGGGCACGAAGTCACCGTCTACGGCGACCGCGCGCATCCACGGCTCGACGAGCACCTCGGCATGCGCCTCGTGCACGTGCCGTCGCTGCCGGTGAAGCAGCTCGAGACCCTCAGCCGCACCGGGTTCGCGACGCTGCACGCGATCGCCGGCCCGCCGCCCGATGCCGCGTTCGTCTTCAACGCCGCGAACGCGCCGTACGTCTCGCTCCTGCGCGCCCGCGGCATCCCCGTCGCGGTGCACGTCGACGGGCTCGAGTGGCGGCGCGCGAAGTGGGGCGGCGCGGGCCGCGCCTACTACCGCTGGGCCGAGTCCCGCTCGGTGCGCACCGCCGACGCGCTCATCGCCGACGCGCCAGGCATCGCCGACTACTACCTCCGCGAGTTCCGGGTGCCGACCGAGCTCATCCGCTACGGCGCGCCCGTGCTGCACCGCTGCTCGACCGCACCGCTCAGGGCGCTGGGGCTCGATGCCGAGCGCTTCCACCTCGCCGTCGCGCGCTTCGAGCCCGAGAACCACGTGCTCGAGATCGTCGAGGGCTACCGGCGCAGCAGCGCGCGGCTGCCGCTCGCGGTGGTGGGATCCGCGCCCTACAGCGCCGACTACACGCGCGCGGTGCGTGACGCGGCCGCCGGTGACGACCGCATCCGGCTCCTCGGCGGCGTCTGGGATCAGGAGCTGCTCGACGCGCTCTACGCCCACGCCTACACCTACGTGCACGGGCATTCGGTCGGCGGCACGAACCCGTCGCTGCTGCGCGCGATGGGCGCCGGCACCGCGACGATCGCCTTCGACGTCGACTTCAACCGCGAGGTGCTCGCCGACGACGCGTGGACCTTCCGTGACCCCGAGCAGCTGGCCGCGGCGCTCGCGCGGGCGGAGGCCGACGAGCCGCTCGTCATCGCCCGGGGCCTCCGCGCCCGCGACCGCGCTGCACGCGCCTTCCGCTGGGAGGACGTCGCCGACGAGTACGAGCGGCTGGCCGAGGAGCTCGCGACGGGCGCGTCGATGCACGGCTTGGGCCGGACAGCCAGGAGGACGGTGCAGAATGCGAGGTGAGGCTCTGAGAGGGGGTCGCGTTGACGCTCCACGAGTACGCCGCAGCGCTGCGGAAGCACTGGCTGGTGATCGTGCTGCTCGCGGCGCTCGGAGCCGGGGCCGGGTGGGGCGTCTCGCAGCTCATGCCTGAGCGCTTCCGTGCCGAGACGACCGTCATGATCATCCCGGCGCGCGGCGACTCGACGACCGAGCTCGTGCAGGGCTCGAACTACGTGCAGAGCCTCGTGGAGACGTACACCGTGCTCGCGCGCTCCCCCGTGGTGCTCGAGCCCGTCATCGAGCAGATGGGGCTCGACGAGACCGCCGCGCGGCTCGCCGCCCGCACCGACGTCGACGCGCCGCTCAACACCGTCGTGATCGAGATCGGGGTGTCGGATGCGTCGGGCGAGCGCGCGAGGGACGTCGCCGACGCGATCGCCGTCGAGTTCGCGGACGCCGTCGCCGCGACCTCGCCGGAGGGCGCGGACGGCGAGCCCGCCGTGCGCGTGTCGGTGATCGCCCCCGCGCGCACGCCGCTCGCCGCGATCGCGCCCAACACGCGGCTCAACACCGTGCTCGGCGGCGGCGCGGGCCTCGTGCTCGGCGTGCTCGCCGCGCTCGGGCTGCGCCTGTTCGGCAGCCGGATGGGCACGGTCGAGGAGCTCCAGGAGGTGCTGGGCGAGACGCCGGTGCTCGGCACCGTCGGCCGCGCCGGCGCGGGCGGCGTCGCCGCGTCGCTGCGCGACCATCCCGGCGGACGCGTCGCCGAGACGCTCCGGCACACGACCGCCGCCTTGAAGTTCGTCGACATGGATCAGTCGCGGCGGGTGCTGCTCGTCTCGAGCGCCGCCGCAGGCGAGGGCAAGTCGTCGCTGAGCGTCGGCCTCGCGCTCACGCTCGCGGATGTCGGGCACCGGGTGCTGCTGGTCGAGGCCGACCTGCGGCGGCCGACGCTCGCCGAGACGACCGGCGTCGAGGGCGCGGTGGGACTGACGACCGTGCTCGTCGGCGACGCGACGCTCGTCGAGGCCGCGCAGCAGTGGGGCCACGCCCGGCTCTCGGTGCTGCCGAGCGGTCCGAAGCCGCCGAACCCCGGGCAGCTGTTCACGAGCGGCAGGCTGCGCGGCGTCATCGAGCAGGCGCGCGCCGCCTACGAGTACGTGATCATCGACGCGCCGCCCGTGCTCGCGGTGAGCGACGCGCTCTGGCTCGCGCCCGCCGCGGACGCCTCCATCCTCGTCGCGCGCGCCGACCGCACGAAGCGCGCGACCCTGCTGCGCGCGATCGCGGCGCTCGACGCGACGCCGGCGACGGTGCTCGGCGTGGTCCTGAACGCCGTCACGCTCTCGCGGAGCCCGTACGACAGCACGTCGTGAGCATGCCCACCTGCCTGTTCGCGCATCCGGGGGCCGAGCTGTTCGGCTCCGACCGGATGCTGCTCGAGAGCGTCGTCGCCGCCCGCGAGCAGGGCTGGCGGTGCGTGGTCGCGCTCCCCGAGCACGGCCCGCTCGTCGATGCGCTCCTCGGGGCGGGGGCGACGATCGTGATCGCGCCCTCGCTCGTGCTGCGGAAGGCGCTGCTGCGGCCGAACGGATGGCCGGCGCTCGTGCGCTCGACCCTCCGCGGCACCGCGGCGGCATGGCGGATCGTCGCTCGCGCTCGGCCGGACGCCGTGTACGTCAACACCATCACGATCCCCCTCTGGCCCGTGGTCGCCCGCCTGCGGCGCGTGCCCTCGATCAGCCACGTGCACGAGGCCGAGGCGTCGGGCTCGCGGCTGGTGAACGCGCTGCTCTATGCGCCGCACCTGCTGTCGCGCCGCGTGCTCGCGAACAGCGCGTTCAGCCTGCGGACGATCGCCGCGAGCCTGCCCGCGCTCGCCCGCAGGGCCGTCGTCGTCGCGAACGGCGTCGCCGCCCCGGCCGACCCCGCTCCCCCGCGCGCCCGCCTCGACGGCCCGCTGCGCGTGCTCTACCTCGGCCGGCTCTCGCCGCGCAAGGGGCCGCAGGTGCTCGTCGCCGCCGCACGGCTCCTGCGCGAGCGCGGCGTCGCCGCGCACGTGGGACTGCTCGGCTCGGCCTTCGCCGGCTACGAGTGGTTCGAGGACGAGCTGCGCGCCTCCGTGCGCGAGGCGGGGCTCGGCGACGCCGTCGCGTTCCACGGGTTCCACGATGACGTCTGGGCGTTCGTCGACGCCTGCGACGTGCTCGTCGTGCCGAGCACCATCGACGAGCCGTTCGGCAACACCGCGGTCGAGGGGATCCTGGCGCTCCGGCCGGTGGTCGCGAGCGACACGAGCGGGCTGCGCGAGGCCGCCGGCGGCTACCCGACCGCGACGCTCGTGCCGCCGGGCGACGCCACGGCCCTCGCGGACGCGCTCGCGGGGATCGTCGAGCGCTGGGACGAGGTCGTCAGCGGCGTCGCGGCGAGCGCGGCCCAGGCCCAGCGACGCCATGCGCCTGCCGCCTACCGTGCGACGGTCTCCGAGGCACTGCGCGCGGCAGCGCAGGCAGCAGCACCGCGAGGGCGAGCGGGAGCGTGACCATCGCGCTTGCGAACGGGCTGAAGGCCACGTCCCACACGCTCCTGATCGCCAGGAACAGCGCGACCGCCGAGATCGCGCCGCTCGCGATCCCGTGGCCAGCCGAGGCCACGACCGCGAGCAGCACGCACAGCGCCAGTGCCGCGCCGGCGAGGCCGTAGATCAGCCAGAGGTCGCCGAGCACGGAATGCACCTCGAGCCCGTTGCCGAACATGTAGTTGTGCACGTAGCCGTTGTCCGGGTCGTAGCCGAGCGCCCACATGCCCTCCGCGCCCAGGCGACGCTCGTCGTAGGTCACGAGGGCTCCCGAGCCGTAGCCGAGCGGCCGTTCGGCGATGAGCGACGCGGCGGCGCCCATCTCGGGGCGCCCTCCCACGATCGCGGTGCCGGATCGGTCGATCTGCAGCTCGGTGCGAGCGCGCGCCGCATCGCCCAGCACCCCCTCGAGGATCGCGGCCTGCACGGCGAAGTAGCCCGCGATGGCGATGACGCCGAGCCGCGCGATCGCGCCCCACGCGCTCCGCGCCCGGAGCACTCCGCCCCGTCCGCGCCGCTCGAGCAGGACGATGGCGGCCGCGATGACGAGCATCGCCGCGAGCGATCGCGAGTCGGCGAGGGCGGAGACGGCGGCCAGCGCGCCCAGGCTCAGGAGCTGCCGGCCCGTACTCGCCCACACCCATGGCAGGCTGAGGACGATCAGCGTCACCGGCACCGAGAACGAGAACTTCCAGACGTTGTCGAGGTTCACCCCCGTCACCGCGAGCGACGCGAGGCTGCCCAGCCCGAAGACGAGCACCAGCCGCTGCAGCCCGAGCACCGACCGCGCCCAGAGCAGGCTGGCGAGCACGAGCGGCAGCGCCAGCACGCGCACGGTCTGGACGGTCCGGAGCGCGTCGCTCACGGCCACGGTCCCGGAGCGCGCTTCGGTGATGATCGCCCCGCTGAGGGCGGCGAGCAGGGCGAGCGCCGCGAGCACGGCGGCTCCGCGGTGCCGCAGCAGGAGTCCGGCCGTCATCGGCAGGATCGCGATCGAGATGAGGAAGCTGATGGGCACGTCGGGCGAGAACCTGTAGCGGATCGCGATGGCGAAGACCACCAGCCCGGCGACCGCGAGCTCGGCGGTCGCGCGCCGTCGGGAGTCGGTCGCGTCGACGCGCGTCCTCGTCTCCAGTGCGTGGGCCATCACTGCGCCGTCTGGGCGGCGCGGCGGTCTCGGAGGTCGCGCGCCACGTAGGAGACGTTCGGCAGCACCTGGCAGACGACGACCGCCGCGGTCACCGCGATCACGCTGCCCGCAGCGCCGAGCACGGGGATGAGCCAGAGCGACATCCCGAGCCCGATCGGGATCATCATCAGCGTGGGCACCACCTGGAACCGCAGACCGCGCGCATCCGTCATGTACATGCCCAGCGGATACTTCGCCGCCTGCGCGGCGACGAACAGCACGAACGCCGCCAGCAGCAGCGGGTCGAGCGTCAGCTTCCCAGCAGACACGAGCTCGACGAGCCACGGCGCGAGCACGGCGACACCGCCGCCGAGCACCAGCCCTCCGCCGAGGAACCAGAGCGCGACGCTGCGCGGCGAGTCCACGCGATCCGCGGCGCGGGCGCGCGCGAAGATCGGCCACAGGGCGAGTCCCGCGGCTGCGATGGTCTGCAGGGCGATGCCGAAGAGCTGGGATGCGAGGTTGTAGTCCGCGAGCTCCTCGGCGCCGTCGAGGTGGCTGATGAGGATGCGCGCGGTGTGCATCGTCGCCGGCAGCGCGAGCATCTGCACGAGCATCGGGAGCGCGAGGTGCATGACCGGCACGCTCGGGGCCTGGCGGAGATGCGGCACCTCGCGTGCGGCGGCGCCAAGCTGCGGCGAGACGATGCGCGCCGCGACCACGAGGCTCGTGGAGGCGACCGCGGCGCTCGCCATGTAGGCGAAGACCGCCAGCTGCTGGCCGGCGGGGACGCCGAGCAGCGCGCACCCGCCGATGAACACCAGGATGAGCGGGGCGGTCAGCGCCTGCGTGAAGATCTGCGTCGTGTTGCGCCCGAGCCCGACCAGCAGGCGAGCGCCGATCGTCAGCGGCAGCGTCAGGCCGAAGATCGCCATGCACGCGGCCGCCACCCAGCCGCCGCCGGACATGAGCCCGGGGCCGAGGATCGCGGGCCACGCGTCGAACGCGCCCAGCAGCAAGGAGGCGGCCGCGATGATGCCGCCCGCGACGAGCAGGATGCGCAGCGCGCTCGTGATGGTGCGCCGCAGCAGCGCGTCCCGGCGCGGATCCTCCGACTCGGCTGCCGCGTTGATCAGCACGGCGGCGATGCCGAGGTCCGCGAAGGGCAGCAGCGCCGGGAGGCTCGCCAGCAGTCCGTACTGCGCGTACGCCTCGACGCCGAATCCGTCGAGGATGATGCGGCTGGTGACGAGGCCGACGATGCCGGTGAGCGCCATGACGACCACCTTCGCGGCTGCCGCCGAGCCGACCTGGTGCCACCGGCCCCGCGTGCGCCGCGCCGGCCGCGCGCGAGTCGCGCCGATCATCGCAGGCCCTCGTACATCCAGTCCTGCGCAGCTCGTCTCCCGTCCGCCGCCGGGAGGTCCGTGACCACGCCCTCCGGTGTCCGAGCGCTCGTGAGGGCACGCACGAGCGCCGCCGCCAGCGCGTCATGCGCGTCTGCCGGCACGACCTCGTGCCCGTGCTGCTGCAGCCAGCTCGCGAGCCCGGTCTCGCTCGTCGTCACCACGATGCACCCGGAGGCGAGGGCCTCGACGATCGGCAGCCCGACCTGCTCTCGCCAGAGCGGCGTGCGCCGAGAGGGCAGCACCAGGACCTTGCTGCGCTCGAGCGTCTCGAAGATGCTGGCGCGGGGCGGGTCGAGCCGCACGACGACGCGGTCGTCGGCCGCCGCCAGCGCCATGGCGGCTGCCGCCCCGGATCCGCGCCCGAGGATGGCCAGCCGCGCCTCGGGCAGCGCGGCTCGGACCGCAGGCCAGACGTCGAGCACTGCGGGGAAGCCCTTGCGCTCCGCCATGTCGCCGAGGAACACCAGGTGCGGCGGGCGCGGCACCGACGCCGGCGCGACGAGCCTCGACACGGGCAGCGCGGGAATCACGCGGTGCTCCGGCCATCGCGCGGGGAACGCCGAGCGGTACACCTGCTCCGAGAGGGCTGTGCCGAACGCGATGCGGTCGAGCACGCGCCATACGATCGGCTGCAGCGGCGCGAGCAGCGCATGCCGCAGTCGTGCCCTGAGCGGCAGGTTGGCGACTGCCTCCGCGAGCGGCATGGCCTCGATCGCGTACGTCACGACGCGAGCCGGACGCTCCCCGCGCACGAGCGAGCGGATGCGGTTGCCCAGCACGGCGCTGAGCGTGCGCAGCGACGCGGCGGCCATGAGCGGCTCACTCACCTCGATGACCGCCACCGGGTGCGACAGCGTCCACCGCAGGGTCCCGAGCGCGCCGGCCCGCTGCACGTCGAGCGCGGCGGCGAGCGCGCGGTCGAAGTCGTAGCGCCGCGCGCGGAACAGGATCGTGACCCGGCGGTCACCGGCGAGCCGCTCGAGGTGCGCCGTGCGCACCTCGTCGTACAGCTGCAGTGCGCGACCTTCGACTGCCTCGACCGCATCAGCCGTCGACAAGGCTCCGGTCGTCGCCGCGTGCTCGCTGTGCGCTGCCATCGGATCGGCCTCGTGACGGCCGGCTCATCCCCCGAGGGCGGGGTCGGAGACGGTGATGCTGTCGAAGGCGACTGCGCCGCCGCCTGGGTTGTTCGGCACGTAGGTGAACACCGACACCGCACCCGCCGTCTGCAGCGCTGCGAGCGAGTTCGTGCCCTCGCGCATCCAGCCCGGCTCCGCCTGACCGACCTCCCACAGCTTCGCCCGCACTGTGGTGGGCGACGTGCCCGTCACCTCCATGCTGAACGCGTACTGCTCCCCCGGCACGATCGTGATCGGCACCTGCAGCATCGGCGCGATCGCCGTCGCCCCGTCCTGCAGCAGGTACAGCCGCACACCGCCATCGGCCTGCAGCCGCAGTCTCGCGATGTAGTTCGTCGAGCCCACCCGGCGACCCACCAGCGAGACGTACTGCGCCTCAACCAGCGAATCCACGCTGAACACCGCATCGATCCGCGTGCTCGCGCTCGACACCCCGTTCAGATCCGCGTACACCGTCTGCGACGTCGACGCCGGGATCGTCATCCGACCCTCGCCATCCGCCACCGAGAACCGGCTCGCCGTCCCCCGCAGGGACCACGGCCCGCCGACATCCGCAGTGCCCCAGCCGTTCGACACCGTCCGGTCGAACCCATCCTGCGCCAGCACACCCGCACCCGGCTCGGCGACCGTGATGGACCGTTCCGCGGTCGCGGTCGCGCCGTCGTCGTCCGTCACGCGCAGCCGCACGGGATAGCTGCCGGCGGCGGAGAACTCGTGCGTCGCGGTGGCGCCGCCCTCGACGAACCCGCTGCCGAAGTCCCACGCGTACGACTCGATGGAGCCGTCGGGGTCGGAGGAGCCGGAGGCGTCCACCGACACGACCAGGCCCGAGCTCGAGCTCGTGAAGGACGCCGTGGGCGCGACGTTCGGCGCCGGTGCGCCGCCGGCGGGGTCGGAGACGGTGATGCTGTCGAAGGCGACTGCGCCGCCGCCTGGGTTGTTCGGCACGTAGGTGAACACCGACACCGCACCCGCCGTCTGCAGCGCTGCGAGCGAGTTCGTGCCCTCGCGCATCCAGCCCGGCTCCGCCTGACCGACCTCCCACAGCTTCGCCCGCACTGTGGTGGGCGACGTGCCCGTCACCTCCATGCTGAACGCGTACTGCTCCCCCGGCACGATCGTGATCGGCACCTGCAGCATCGGCGCGATCGCCGTCGCCCCGTCCTGCAGCAGGTACAGCCGCACACCGCCATCGGCCTGCAGCCGCAGTCTCGCGATGTAGTTCGTCGAGCCCACCCGGCGACCCACCAGCGAGACGTACTGCGCCTCAACCAGCGAATCCACGCTGAACACCGCATCGATCCGCGTGCTCGCGCTCGACACCCCGTTCAGATCCGCGTACACCGTCTGCGACGTCGACGCCGGGATCGTCATCCGACCCTCGCCATCCGCCACCGAGAACCGGCTCGCCGTCCCCCGCAGGGACCACGGCCCGCCGACATCCGCAGTGCCCCAGCCGTTCGACACCGTCCGGTCGAACCCATCCTGCGCCAGCACACCCGCACCCGGCTCGATGACCGTCACGCTCTGCTCGTCGACGTCCGTCGCGCCGTCGTCATCGGTGACGCGCAGCCGCACGGGATAGGTCCCCGCCGAGCCGAACTCATGCGAGGCGGTCGCGGCGCCTGCGGCGAAGCCGGCGCCGAAGTCCCACTCGTACGATGCCACCGAGCCGTCCGGGTCGGACGAGGACGAGCCGTCCACCGAGACCTCCAGGCCCTGCGACTGGATGGTGAACGACGCGCTCGGCGCCGCGTTCGGCACCGGCTCCACCGTCACCTGGGTGGTGGCGGTGCCGGTGGCGCCGTCGTCGTCCGTCACCGTCAGGGTGACGTCGTACGTGCCGGCCGTCGAGTAGGTCTTCGTCACCGACGCCCCGGTGCCCGTCGAGCCGTCGCCGAAGCTCCAGGCGTAGGACACCACCGTGCCGTCGGCGTCGGTGGCGGAGCCGCTGAAGCCCACCTGCAGCCCGTCGACCGAGGGCGTGCCGATCGCGGCGCTCGGGGGCGTGTTGGGGGCGACGCCCGTCGTGCCCGCCTCGTAGTGCGCCTGGACGCGGTCCGCGGAGAGCGGCCGGTCGTAGATCGCGACCTCGTCGAGCAGGCCTTCGAACTGCCTCGATCCCGGCGCGCTGGTCCACGAGTTCAGGTTGTCGTTGGCGATGCGCCAGTAGCCCTGGTACGCCTGCGCGGATGTGACGTCGTTCCGCTGCGCGCGCAGCTGCCCATCGACGTACAGCCGCATGCCCTCGCTGCCGAGGGTCGCCACCGCGTGGTGCCACTCGCCGTCCCGGTAGGTGCCCGGTGTGGTGATGACCTGTACGGACCCGGGGTACACGCCGAAGAGCAGCTGACCGGCGTTGTTCATGTAGAGGTGCCGGTCGTAGGAGGTGGACGAGCCGGTCCGCGCGTTGCCGAATCCGACGAGCTTTCCTCCGCTCGTCGTGCTGGTGCGGAACCATGTCTCGATGGAGAAGCGCTGAGGGCCCGCGATGCGCGTCGTCGACCCGCCGCTGCCGTCGTTCTGCGAGTTCGTGGTCGCCGTGTTGAAGCGGATCGCGGCATCGGCGTCGGAGGCCAGCGCACCCGGTTCGCCGTACGTCATGCGGCCGCTCAGCTGCATGTCGGAGCCGCCGAAGAGGTCGACGGAGGAGCCGCTCGCCTCGCCGAGGCGCCACATGCTGACGACGTCGTCCTGCGCAACGCTCTCGAGGTAGGCGGAGATGGCTCCGCTCGACACCGTCGCGGTCGCCCACTCCGAGCGGAAGACATTCCCACCCGGATCGCGCGCCACGACGCGTACCTGATGCGTCGACCCCGGCTCGAGGCCGGAGATCAGTGTGCGCACAGTCTGGACGTCCCAGAACTTGTTCGACATGGTCTGCTCGCCCACGAGGCCGGCGGTCGTCTCCGAGTCGAGGTACACGCGGTAGGTCAGCGCCTGGTCGTCGCGATCGAAGATCGTCGGGAACGAGACCCGGAGCGAGCCGGGGATGACGGCGCTGACAGACGGCGTCCACCAGGCGTTCGGAGTGATGCCGGCCGCGATGGCGAGCCGATCCTGATCCTGCGAGAGGCGCGGCCCCTGGTTGTCCGGCGCATTCTGGCGCAGGGTGTAGCGCACGAGCCCCTGCTGCGTAGCGCCGTTCACCCGGGGGAACTCGCCGCCGTAGACCAGGTACTGGTCGTTGCCGTCGAGTGCCCAGACCGCCTGGTTCTTGCCGGTGAACGTGCCGATGTCCGTCTGCGGGTACCAGTTGAGGATCTCCGGGCGTGGGCGGCCAGGGTGGTCGGGGTAGCCGTAGATGTCGGGCGTGTTGGCGCCGTGGACCTCGGTGGTGACCGCGGTCGAGTGGTAGAAGGTCCACGGATCGGACTGCGGGAATCCGCCGCTGTTGCCGCAGTAGTGCTTGTGGCTGGCCATGTACACCTGGCCGGCGACCGCAGCCGCGTCGTAGGTGTCGCCGTGGCAGTCCTCGATCCAGACCATCTCGCCGTCCGACCAGCGCGCCTGGAACGCGCCCTCCATGTTGCCGCCGCGGCCGTAGTGCCAGCCGACGCCGTAGAAGTTGACGCCGTCGGTGCTCAGCTTCGTGACGCCCGAGTTGTCGCCCGCGTTGCGCACGATCGAGTTCACGGGCAGCGGCAGCTGCGCGCCGGTGGAGGCGTCGACCATGGACAGCCCGTACCCTGGCTCGCTCTGCCCGCCGGCGACCGAGGTGAAGTTGCCCGAGAGCATCACCTTCGTCGCGTCGGGTCCGACCGCGAGCGCCTGCACCATGCCGTTGTCGACGATGGGGCGGAACGGCAGCACCGCGCCGTTGGAGGCGTTGACCGCGCCGATGCGCGCCCGGGCACTGCCGTTGACGGCGCTGAAGTAGCCGCCCACGTAGACGGTCGAGTTGGTCGCCGCCACGGACTGCGTGGTGCCGTTGATGTTCGGCACCACCGTGGTGCTGAGTGTGTGGCCGGGCAGGTCGAAGACGGCGATGCGATTGCGCGTCTGGCCGTTGACCGCGGTGAACGCGCCCACGACGTAGAGCCGCCTGCCGTCGGGGGAGACCGCGATGTCGTTGACCCGTCCGTTGAAGGAGGGCGCGAAGGACGTGACCTGACCGGTCTGCACGTCGAACGCGAGGAAGTTGCTGCGGGGGATGAGATTGGTGCCGGGGGCCGCGCCTGCCGGGCGGGCGTTCGAGAACTGTCCTCCGGCGTAGGCGATGTTGCCCGCGACGTGCACGTCCCACACCACGCCTTGGTCGATCTGCACCGTCGGCAACGCGTCGGCGGACATGCTCGCCTCGTGGGGCAGTGCCGACGCCTCGAGCGCTGCAGGCTCGATGACCGGATCGGCCGCCACGGCCGCGCTCGGTGCGCTGACCAGGATCGCGGCGCCGACCGCGATCGCTCCGACGGCGGCGACGTGCGTGCGGATCAGCGTGCGGATCGGTGTCGAGGTGCGCATGTGACGTTCCTGTCCTCAGTGCCAGCGGACCGCATCCCATGACACCGTCCAGTAACGGCGTTATCGTACGCCCGGCCATGGACCGCGGAGGGCTTCCGCGCTGAGACTGCGGGAATCCTGAGGTCTCGCGCGCGGCTCAGCGCGCGGCGCCCTCGAAGAGCACCACGGGCTCACCCGCCTGCAGCACCACCTCGATGCCGATGAGGCCGCGCTGGTCGTGCGGCACCGTGAAGAGGTAGACGCCCGAGCTCGAGCCGCCTGCCGGTATCGACGCGGGGAACGCTCGGCCGCCGGGCTCCCGGATCTCGTTCGCCGGCAGCCGGTCCTCGCCGATGTAGAGGTTGACCACGACGACGGGCGTCGGGAACGGATCGTCGCCCGTGTTCGTCGCCTCGACGGTGACTCGGATCGCCGGTCCGGCGATCTCGCCGGCGATGTTGGCCTCGCCGTCGACCGACTCGAGCGACGCCAGCTCCAGCTCGACGTCGGCGGTAGGCTCGACGACCGCGTCCAGCGGCACCGGCGCGAGCGTCTCGGTCGGCAGGGATCCGGGAGGCGACCCCGGGTGCGCCGTCGCACCCGCGGAGGTCGCGGGCGCCGACGGGAGCGCGCTCGGTGCCGCGGAGCCCGACGGCGTCGGTGTCGACGTGGGCGCAGTCGACGGCAGCGATGTCGAGGTGCCGGGCGTCGACGACGGCGAGCCGCTCGCCGTGCCCGGCTGCTCGGCGTCGCCCGCCCCGCTCGCGCTGAGGACGCCCCAGAGCACGAGCCCGACGACCGTCACCCCGCCCAGCACGAGCGCGGCTCGGCCGCGAGGCGTCGACGCACTCCGCTGCTCGCTCGTCATGGGCACACTGTACGTGCGGCGGGTTCAGCGCACGCCAGCCGATTCGCGCACGATTCGCCGAGCATCAACCACGCCTCGCAACGCGGCGCGCACCGGCGCCGGCGACCGCAGCAGCTGTCGGCGCCCGCTTCTGCCGAGCACCTCCCATGCCGCGCCCAGCACGCCGCGCCGCCATCGCCGCACGCCCTGCGCATCCAGGTGCTTGACCGCGAACAGCATGCGGTTGCGGATGTTGTAGTACGTGTAGACGCTCGACTTGCCGCGCCCGAGCTGACCACGCTCGCGGTGAGTGCCGCCCTCGTCGTGCACCGCGACGGCGTCCTCGACGACGCGGAGCCGGCCGCCGCGCTCCACGAGGCGCCGCGACAGGTCCACGTCCTCCCAGTAGAGGAAGTAGTCCTCGTCGAACCCGCCGACGAGCTCCCACGCCTCCTCCGGGATCCACAGGCACGCGCCGCTCAGCCACTCCCAGCGCTCGGCGTCGGCGTGCGCGGCGCGGCGTGCGCGGCCCCGGGTCGCACCATCGGCGACATAGAGATCGGATCCGGCCGACCACGTGCCGCCCTGCGGATCGCGGATCACGGGCGCGAGCACCGCGAGCCCGTCCGCGTCGGCGGCCGCGCGCAGCGCAGCGACCGCGGCCGACTCGATCTGCGCATCCGGGTTCAGCACGAGCAGGTCGCGGGCTCCGAGCGCGCGGGCCCTGGCGACGCCGCAGTTGACGCCGCCGCCGAAGCCCAGGTTGCGCTCCGGCGTCACGACCTGCCAGCCGTGCCGCTGCGCGAGCGCCAGGACCCGCTCCCGCTCATCGGAGGACGAGAGGTTGTCGACGACCACCACCAGCTCGGGCGCGACGCTCCGGGCCGAGGCGACCAGGTGCTCGGAGAGCAGCCCGGACGACGCGTAGCTGACGACGACGATCGCGAGCGGACGCCGAGGCTCAGCCGACATGGCGCATCTCACGGAACCACTTGACCGCCGCCAGCGCCAGGAAGGCCGTCTGCAGCAGGAGCAGCAGCGCGTACGCGGGGAGGAAGAGGGCGGGCCATCCCCACAGCACCATCAGCCAGCACACGACGCCGAAGTCGGTCGGCAGCAGCAGCATCGAGCGCCCGAGCGAGCCTCCGCCGCGCGCGTGGGTCGACGGCACACCCCTCGCACCGCGCAGCAGGTCGTTGAGGATCATGCCGAAGAAGGTGACGGTCGCGACCACCGAGAACGCGATCGGCAGCAGCAGCACCGGCTCCGGGAGCCCGGGCGCGCCTCGGTAGAGCCCGACGAGCAGCGCCAGGTGCAGCGAGGCGATCTTGAGCGCGTCCACGAAGTGGTCGAGCCACTCCCCCGCGAGCGAGCCGCCGCCGCGCAGGCGCGCCACCTGGCCGTCGGCGGAGTCCCACGCATATCCGAGGGCGAGCAGGACCGCCGCGACGATGCCGGTCCAAGACTCGACGGGCGCGACGGCGAGCAGCGCGATGGCGGCGAAGGTGTGCACCGCGCTGATGGCGGTGACCTGGTTCGGCGTCAGGCCGGCGGCGTGGGCCGCGGCGGCCAACGCACGGCCGATCCGGCGGTTGACGTACACCGAGTAGGCGGGCGCTCCCCTGGCGTGCCCCTTCTGCGCCGAGGACAGGCGCGCGTGCGCGGCGCGGATGCCGAGCGTCGCTCCAGTCATGGCTCGCCCTCCACCCTCGTCGCCGGGCGTCTGCCCGGATTGATGTAACGATGTTACGATACTCCCGCGAGTCGGACTCGCAAGCCGCGCAGGTCACGAGAGCGGAGCACGAGATGCCCACAGCCGAGGGTCGGCGGCCGGAGATGACCCGCCTCCGCATCCTCGTCGGCGCGTACGCCTGCGGGCCGTCCGACGAGCCCGAGGCGAGCGCCGGCTGGGCGTTCGCGACCGCGGCCGCGGCGACCCACGACGTCTGGGTCATCACGCGCCGCCGCTTCGCGCCGGCCATCGCCGCGGCGCTCGCCGCCGACCGGGAGCTCGCACGCCACCTGCACGTCGTCGCGATCGACCTGCCCGAGCGCGTCATGGCGCGCAAGCGCCGCCCCCGCGACCTCTACTGGTATTACGCGCTCTGGCAGGCGAAGCTCGCGCGCACCGCGGTGCGCCTCCACGCCCGCCACCGGTTCGACGTCGCGCACCACGTGACCTTCGCGAACGACTGGCTGCCGTGCGGGCTCACCGCCCTGCGCGACGTGCCGCTCGTGTGGGGCCCGGTCGGCGGCGCGACCCGCATCCCGGTCTGGCGGCTCCGCCGCTGGCTCGGCGCCAGGGGTGTCGCGACCGAGCTGGCCCGCACCGTCGCCACCACGCTGCCCCGCGCGATCTTCGGCGACGGCACCGCCCGGCGCGCGGCACTCGTGGTCGCGCAGAACGGCGACGTCGCGCAGCGGTTCCGCCGCGCGCGGCGGGTGGTGGTCGAGCCCAACGCGGCGCTCGACCTCGCGGCGCTGCCGGCACGAGCACGCCGCGAGCCGGAGGGGCGGATGCGCGAGGCCGTCGCCGTCGGACGCCTCATCCCGCTCAAGGGCGTCTCGATCGCGCTCGCCGCGCTCGCCCGGCCCGCGGCCTCGCACTGGCGCCTCACCCTGTACGGCGACGGGCCGCTGCGCCGCGCGCTCGAGGCGGAGGCGGAGCGCCTCGGCCTCGGCGACCGGGTGCGGTTCGCCGGCCACGTGCCGCGCCGCGAGGCACTCGAGGCGATGGCGCGCGCGGACGCGCTGCTCTTCCCCTCGATGCACGACCAGGCGGGCTGGGCGGTCGCGGAGGCGAGCTCGATGGGCACGCCCGTCGTCTGCCTGCCGCTCGGCGGCCCACCGCTGCTCGCCCAGCCCAACGGCTTCGTCGCGAGCCTCGAGGGCGACGTCGTCGCGAGCGTCGTCGAGCAGCTCGCGCTCGCGGGCGACGCCACCGGCGTCCCGCACGAGCGCTGGTCGCGGGAGCGGCTCGCGCCCCTCGTCGACGGCTGGTACCGCGGCGCCGCGAGCCCCGCCCGGCACCGGCCGGTCCGCGTCCTCGAGTCGGTCAAGGCCATCCGTCCCACCACCAACCCCTACCTCGCGCAGCTGCTCGCCGAGCTCGACGGCCGCCCCGATGCGGCCGTCGAGACCTTCAGCTACCCGCGCGCGCTCCTCGGCCGCTACGACGTCTTCCACGTCCACTGGCCCGAGGTGCTGTTCGGCGGGCATCGCACCGCCGGCCGCCTCGCGCGCAGGAGCCTCACGACCCTGCTGCTCGCGCGCCTGACGCTCACGCGCACGCCCATCGTGCGCACGTGGCACAACACCGAGCGCCCCCAGGAGCTGTCGCGCTGGGACCACGCGCTGCTCGACGCCGTCGACCAGCGCACGACCGGGGTCATCCGGCTCAACGAGACGACCGCGGTGCCGCTGCGCGTGCCCGTCCACACCATCCCCCACGCGCACTTCCGGGACTGGTTCGGCGAGCACGAGACGCTGCCGGCGACGCCGGGCCGGCTGGTGTCGGTCGGGCTGATCCGCCGGTACAAGGGCACCGAGCAGCTGCTCCGCGCCTTCCGCGAGTGCCGCACGCCCGGCGCGACGCTGGCGATCGCCGGCAGGCCGACCTCCGACGACCTCGCGCGCACGCTCGAGGAGCTCGCCGCAGGCGACGACCGCATCGAGCTCTCGCTGCGCTTCCTCGACGACGCCGACTTCGTGCGCGCCATCACCGGTGCATCCCTCGTCGTGCTGCCGTACCTGCACATGCACAACTCGAGCGCGGCCCTCGCGGGCCTCTCGCTCGACCGCCCGGTGCTCGTGCCCGACAACGCCGTCAACCGCGCGCTGGCCGACGAGGTAGGACCGGGGTGGGTGCACCGCTTCGAGGGCACGCTGACCGGTGCCGCGATCGATGCCACGCTCGCCGAGCTCGCCGCTCATCCGCCCGCGGAGCCGCCCCGGCTGGCGGCCCGCACCTGGTCGTCGAGCGCCGACGCGCACGTCGAGGCCTTCCGCACCGCGGCGGGGCTCCGATGACGGTGCAGCGCGTCCGCGGGCGCCTCGAGCAGGCCGAGGCGGCGGCCCCCCGCGCCCGGCACGCCGCGCCCCTGGGTCGGCCCATGCTGACCGTCGCCATCCTGACCTTCCGGCGACCCGAGCAGCTGCGCGCCAACCTGCAGGCGGTGAGCCTGCGGGTGCGGGAGGCGCTCGAGGCCGTGGAGCCGCGCATCCTCGTGGTCGACAACGACCCGGTGGGCTCGGCCCGGCCCGTCGTCGACGCGGTGCGGCGCGACGCCGAGGCATCCCACGGCATCCGCATCGCCTATGCGCACGAGGCGCGCCCGGGCATCCCCGCCGCCCGCAACCGGGCGCTCGACGAGAGCGCCGGCTCGCGGCTGCTCGCGTTCATCGACGACGACGAGATCCCCCAGCCGGGCTGGCTCACGGCCCTCGTCGACGTCTGGCGCGAGTCGGAGGCGGATGCGGTGATGGGCCGGGTGGTCGCGCAGCTGCCCGAGGGCGTCGAGCCGTGGGTCGCCTCGAGCGAGTTCTTCCACCGCGCCTCCCGCGAGACCGGCACCCTGCTGCCCGCCGCCGCCACCGGCAACCTGCTCCTCGACCTCCGCTCGGTGCGGCGCGCGGGCCTGCGGTTCGACGAGTCGCTCGGCCTGACCGGCGGCGAGGACACCATCTTCACCCGCCTGCTCGTGCGCGCCGGCGGCCGGATCGTCTGGTGCCAGGAGTCGGTGACCCTCGACCCGGTCGTCCCGGAGCGCACGACGCGCGACTGGGTGCGGCGGCGCGCGTTCGCGCACGGGAACACGCTGCAGCACACGCGGGAGCGACTCGCCCCCACGCCCGCGCTGCGCGTGCGCGCGCGCCTCGGGGGCCTCGCCGGCGGTCCCGCGCGCATCGTGCTCGGCACGGCCAGGCTCGCCTGGGGCGTGTGCACGCGCGACCCGGTGCGGCAGCAGCGCGGCGAGAGCCAGGTGCGCCGCGGGTGGGGCGTGCTGACGGCAGCGATGGGCCACCGATTCGAGGAGTACCGCAGGCGGGAGGCGGAGCGATGAGCGTGGGAGCTGCCGTGCACGGGGTGCTGCGCCGCCACGTGCGGGCGATGGGCTCGGTGGTCGGCGTCGACACCGACCAGCCGGTGGTGGTGCTGACCTACGACGACGGCCCGGAGCCGCCGCAGACCGAGCGGGTGCTCGACGCCCTGGCCGAGCGCGGCGCGCACGCGACCTTCTTCATGCTGAGCGCGAGGGCGCGGCGCCTGCCGTGGCTCGTGCGGGCGGTCATCGCGGAGGGCCACGAGGTGGCGCTGCACGGCATCGACCACCGGCCGCTCAGCGGGCTCACCCCCGAGGAGATCACGCGCCGGACGCTCGACGGCAAGGCCCAGCTCGAGGACGTCGCCGGCGCGCCCGTGCGGTGGATGCGGCCGCCGTACGGCCGGCAGTCGCCGCGCGCCTACCACGCCATCCGGCGGGCGGGCGTGATGCCTGTGCTCTGGGGCGGCACGAGCCTCGACAGCGCCGACACCACGACCGACGGGCGGGTGGCGAGCGCCATGCGCAACGCCCGACCGGGCCTCATCCTGCTCGGGCACGACGGCCGGGCCGGCGTGGACGACGGCGTCGACGACGGCAACATCCCGGCGTTCGACCGCGGCGCGCTCACCGCTCGGCTGCTGGCGGGCTTCGCCGAGCGCGGGCTGTCGGGCACGTCGCTCGAGCGCGCGCTCGAGCGCGGCCGGCCTCGGCTCGGGGCGTGGTTCGCGTGAGGCGCTCGCGTCCCGCCCGTGCGTGCCCTACGCTGATGTAACACTGTTTGCAAACGGAGATCGGAGGAGCGGATGAGCCAGCGCATCGGCTACGCCGCAGGCGCCTTCGACCTGTTCCACGTCGGCCACCTCAACGTGCTGCGGCACGCGCGCGAGCACTGCGACGTGCTCATCGCCGGCGTCGTGAGCGACGAGATGCTGCTGCAGGTGAAGGGCGTCGAGCCCGTGATCCCCACGCTCGAGCGCGTCGAGATCGTGCGCTCCATCCGCTTCGTCGACCGCGTGCACGTCGAGACGGTGCCCGACAAGCTCGACACGTGGCGCGAGGTCGGGTTCACGCACTTCTTCAAGGGCGACGACTGGCGGGGCACCGAGCGGGGCCTGCGGCTCGAGCGCGAGCTCGGCGCGGTGGGCGTCGAGGTCGTCTACTTCCCCTACACGGCGCACACGTCGAGCACGGCCCTGCGGCGCGCGCTCAGCCTGCTCGAGGGCACGGCGGATGCGTCGCCCGCCCTCGCCCAGCACTCCTGAGGCCGGGGGCTACGCCCGCGACGCGAGGAAGCTGTAGACCTCGGTCTCGTCGACGCCCGGGAAGGCACCCGGCGGCAGCGCGGCGAGCAGGTGCGAGTGCGCCCGCGCGCTCGGCCACGCCTGCCCGGCCCAGGCCTCGGCGAGATCGGCAGGCGGCGTGCGGCAGCACGAGGGGTCGGGGCAGCCCGAGATCGACCGCTCCTTCGTGCCCCTCCCCCGGAACCACTTCGCCTGCGCGAACGGCACGCCGATCGAGAGCGAGAACTCCCCCGACGTGCTGCGCTCGGTCATCGCCGTGCACCAGAAGGTGCCCGCCGGCGTCTCGGTGTACTGCTCGAAGGCGTTGACCTTGTCGGCGACGTCGAACACCTCGCGGCTCGTCCAGCGCTTGCAGACCGGCTGCCCCTCGATGGCGCCGGTGTGATCGGAGGGGAAGGTCACGCCGTCGTTCTCGTAGGCCTTGTAGATGATCCCCGACTCGTGCACCTTCTGGAAGTGCAGCGGGATCCCGAGGTGCACGGTCGCGAGGTTCGTCAGCCGGTGCGCGGCGGTCTCGTACGAGACGGCGAAGGCGTCGCGCAGGTCCTCGACCGCGAGCTGCCGCTCCTCCTTCGCGGCGCGCAGGAACTCGACGGCGGTGCGCTCGGGCATGAGCAGGGCCGCCGCGAAGTAGTTCGTCTCGATGCGCTGGCGCAGGAAGGCGCCGTAGTCGGCGGGCACCGAGTGCCCGAGCACGTGGTGCCCGAGCGCCTGCAGGAGCACCGACCGCGGGTCGTGGCCGATGCGGGAGGAGCGCGAGAGGTAGATGCGCCGGCGCTTGAGGTCGGTCACCGAGCGCGTCGAGTGCGGCAGGTCGCCGACGTGGTGCACGGTGAAGCCGAGCCGCTCGACGATCGCCGCGATGAGGTGCTGCGAGAGCGGCCCCGACTGGTAGCCGACCTTCTCGAGCATGCGCGCCGCCGCAGCCTCGATCTCGGGGAAGTGGTTGTCGCGCGCGCGCATCTCGGCCCGCAGCTGCGTGTTGGCGCGCCGTGCCTCCTCGGGCGTCGCGACCCGCTCCTCGGCGACGCGGTCGAGCTCGTCGACGAGCGCGAGCATCGTCTCGAGCACGTCGTCGGGCGTGCGCGGGCCGATGCGCATCGTCGGCAGCCGCTTCTGCTGCCAGGTCGACGACTGCATGGCGCGCTCGAGCCGCAGCTCGAGCTCGGCGCGCCGCGACGGCGGCTCGGTGCCCGTGAGCTGCTCGAGGCTGACGCCGTAGAGGGCGGCGAGCTGCTGCAGCTGCGAGAAGCGCGCCTCGCGCTTGCCCGTCTCGAAGCCCGACAGCTGCGACGGCGCGAGGCCGATAGCGTCGTGCACGGCGTCGAGCGTGAGCCCGGCCTGCTTGCGCGCGTGCCGCAGCGCCTTGCCGAGCTGCAGCGCGTCGACCTGCGTCGGCGCGGGCGCCGAGCGCGCGGGTCGGTCCCAGGTGGCGGATGCGGTGCCTCGCTCGGTCATGCGAGCACCATACGCCAGTTCTGCGGAATCTGGCAGAAGTGATGATCTTCACCGTGCAAATCGCCGCTCGCAGTGCAGTTCTGCACGCACAGTGGTGGCACGACCGGACGCCGAGGGCGCAGGAGCCCCGGCGCGACAGCAGGAGGACACCATGACCGAGCAGCACGACACGACGATGGCCACCGAGGCGGCCGAGCTCGAGCTCGAGTGGGCGGCGGACGCCCGCTGGAGCGGCATCGCCCGCGACTACAGCGCCGCCGACGTCATCCGCCTCCGGGGCTCCGTCGTCGAGGAGCACACGCTCGCCCGCCGCGGCGCGGAGCGCCTCTTCGACCGGCTGCACGCCGACGAGCAGCCGGTGCGCGCGCTCGGCGCCCTCACCGGCAACCAGGCTGTGCAGCAGGTGCGCGCGGGCCTCGAGGCCATCTACCTCTCGGGCTGGCAGGTCGCGGCCGACGCCAACCTGTCGGGCCAGACCTACCCCGACCAGTCGCTCTACCCCGCCAACTCGGTGCCCGCGGTGGTGCGCCGCATCAACAACGCGCTGCAGCGCGCCGACCAGATCGAGCGCAGCGAGGGCCGCCGGGCCGTCGACGACTGGCTCGTGCCGATCGTCGCCGACGCGGAGGCTGGCTTCGGCGGACCGCTCAACGCGTTCGAGCTCATGCGCTCGATGATCACCGCCGGCGCCGCGGGCGTGCACTGGGAGGACCAGCTCGCGAGCGAGAAGAAGTGCGGGCACCTCGGCGGCAAGGTGCTCATCCCCACCCAGCAGCACGTGCGCACGCTCAACGCCGCACGCCTCGCGGCCGACGTCGAGGACGTGCCGACCGTCATCATCGCCCGCACCGACGCCGAGGCGGCGACGCTCCTGACGAGCGACGTCGACGAGCGCGACCGCCCGTTCCTCACCGGCGAGCGCACGAGCGAGGGCTTCTACGAGGTGCGCAACGGCATCGAGCCGTGCATCGCCCGCGGCCGCGCCTACGCCGAGTACGCCGACCTGCTCTGGATGGAGACCGGCAAGCCCGACCTCGAGGTGGCCCGCCGCTTCGCGGAGGGCATCAAGGCCGAGTTCCCCGACCAGCTGCTCGCCTACAACTGCTCGCCGTCGTTCAACTGGCGCAAGCACCTCGACGACGACCAGATCGCCGCGTTCCAGCGCGAGCTCGGCGCCATGGGGTTCCGCTTCCAGTTCATCACCCTCGCGGGCTTCCACGCCCTCAACCACTCCATGTTCGACCTGGCGAAGGGCTACGCCGAGCACCACATGACGGCCTACGTCGACCTGCAGGAGCGCGAGTTCGCGGCGGAGGCCGACGGCTACACCGCCACGAAGCACCAGCGCGAGGTCGGCACCGGGTGGTTCGACCTCGTCGCCACCGCCCTCAACCCGAGCTCCGGCACGCTCGCGCTCGCCGGCTCGACCGAGTCCGAGCAGTTCCACTGATCCGCACCCACGTCAGGAGCCAGACCATGGACACCACGCGCATCCGCATCACCGCCCACGCCCCCGGTCAGGACCGGGTGCTCACCGACGAGGCGCTCGGCTTCCTGCTGCAGCTGCACGACGCGTTCGAGTGCACGCGCCAGCAGCTGCTGCAGGACCGCCGCCGGCGCCGCGCCGCGTTCGCCGACGGCGACAGCCCCCGCTTCCTCGAGTCGACGCGGCGCATCCGCGAGGACGCGAGCTGGCGGGTCGCCCCGCCCGCTCCCGGCCTCGAGGACCGCCGCGTCGAGATCACCGGCCCCATCGAGCGCAAGATGACCATCAACGCGCTCAACTCGGGCGCGAAGGTGTGGCTCGCCGACTGCGAGGACGCCTCGAGCCCCCTGTGGCGCAACGTCATCGCGAGCCAGGTGAACCTGCAGGACGCGATCCGCGGCAGCATCGCCTTCACGAGCCCCGAGGGCAAGGAGTACAAGGTGACGGCCCCCGAGACGCCGACGATCGTCGTGCGGCCGCGGGGCTGGCACCTCGACGAGCACCGCATCCTCGTCGACGGCAGGCCCATGTCGGGATCGCTCGTCGACTTCGGGCTCCACGTGCTCCACAACGCCGACGACCTCATCGCCGCCGGCCGGGGCCCGTACTTCTACCTGCCGAAGCTCGAGAGCCACCACGAGGCGCGGCTCTGGAACGACGTGTTCGTCATGGCGCAGCAGCTGCTCGTGCTGCCGCAGGGCACGATCCGGGCCACCGTGCTCATCGAGACGATCACGGCGGCGTTCGAGATGGAGGAGATCCTCTTCGAGCTGCGCGAGCACTCGGCGGGCCTCAACGCCGGCCGCTGGGACTACCTGTTCTCGATGATCAAGGCGTTCCGGCTCCGCGGGCCGGAGTTCGTGCTCCCCGACCGTGCCCGGCTCACGATGACGGCGCCGTTCATGCGCGCCTACACCGAGCAGCTGGTGCGCGCGTGCCACCGACGCGGCGCGCACGCGATCGGCGGCATGGCCGCCTTCGTGCCGAGCGCGAAGGACCCGGAGGCGACCGAGCGCGCGCTCGCGGCGGTCGCGAGCGACAAGGCGCGCGAGGCGGGCGACGGCTTCGACGGCTCGTGGGTCGCGCACCCCGGCCTCGTCGAGACCTGCCGGAGCGCGTTCGACGCGGTGCTCGGCGACCGCCCCAACCAGCTCGAGCGCACCCGCGAGGACGTGCCCGTCGACGGCGCGGCGCTCATCGACCTCTCGACCACCGAGGGCGACATCACCGAGGCGGGGCTCCGCTCGAACATCGAGATCGGCATCCGCTACATGGAGGCGTGGCTGCGCGGCCACGGCGCCGTCGCGATCCACTCGCTCATGGAGGACGCCGCGACCGCCGAGATCTCGCGCTCGCAGGTGTGGCAGTGGATCCACAACGAGTCGGCCACCGCCGACGGCCGCACCATCACGCGCGAGCGCTGCGAGGCCATCGTCGACGAGCTGGCCGCGGGCTTCGACCGGAGCCCGGGCAACCGCTACCGCGAGGCGATCGCGCTGTTCCGCGAGATCGCGCTCGAGGAGACCTACCCGGCCTTCCTCACGCTCGCCGGCACCGAGCGCTACCTGGGCGACGGGGCCGAGCGGCCGATCACCGGTCCCATCCCGGTGCAGGAGCGCGTCGCGGCCTGAGCGGCGCGGGTGCGGACCGGCGACGGATGCGCGGGGCGGGGTCCGAGGGATCCCGCCCCGTCGCGTTTCGTGTCAGGCGTGGCTCGCCTTCGCGGCCCGCAGGCTCTCGAGCAGCTTCGCTCGCAGCTCCTCGGGGGCGCGGTCCTTGCAGGCGCCCTGCAGGGCGGCGGTCAGCATCTCGCCGACGTGGTGCTCGGCCGAGCACTCCTCGCACTCCGCCAGGTGCGCACGCACATCCGCGGCGTCCTCGGCGCAGAGCTCGTGGTGCAGGTACTCCTCGAGGGCGGCACGGGCCTCGGTGCAGTCCTTCTTGGCCTCAAGCGTCTCGCTCACGGCTTCTTCTCCTTCACGATGGTGTCCTGCACGGCGATGCCCTGCTCCCGGGCGTAGTCGGCCAGCAGGCCTCGCAGCAGCTTGCGGCCTCGGTGCAGGCGGCTCATGACGGTGCCGACGGGGGTCTCCATGACCTCGGCGGTCTCGGCGTAGCTGAGCCCCTCGACGTCGACCCAGTAGACCGCCATGCGGAAGTCGACGGGCACCTGCTGCAGCGCGTCCTTCACGATCCCGGAGGGCATCCGGTGGATCGCCTCGGCCTCGGCGCTGCGCGACGACATGGCGGTGAACGACTCGGCGTCGCCGATCTGCCACTCCTCCAGGTCGTCGAGGGGCGCCTCGAACGGCCTGCGCTGCTGCTTGCGGTAGGTGTTGATGTAGGTGTTGGTCTGGATGCGGTACAGCCACGCCCGCAGGTTCGTGCCCTGCTGGAACGAGTCGTACGCGGCGTAGGCCTTGAGCAGGGTCTCCTGCACGAGGTCGGCGGCGTCGGCCGGGTTGCGCGTCATGCGCATGGCGGCCGCGTAGAGCTGGTCGGCGTACTGCATCGCCTGCTCCACGAAGTCGTCGCGCTTGGCCTCGTCACGCTGCTCGTCCATCGCGGGCGAGTCTAGTGTCGCCGTCGGCGCCATGACCGTCGTCCCTGCCACCAGCCCCTCCTCTGCTGTCGCTGCCCGACCGATAGATTGCAACCGATGAGCCCGCTCGAGCATTCCCGCCCCTGGACCGCGCCGACCGCGACCGCGCGCCTCGACGCCCGCGTGCAGCTGCCCGGCTCGAAGAGCCTCACGAACCGCGCGCTGCTGCTGGCGGCCCTCGCCGACGCGCCCTCGACGCTGCACCGGCCGCTGCGCAGCCGCGACGCGCAGCTCATGACCGCGGGGCTGCGCGCGCTCGGCGCCGACATCCGAGAGGCGCCCGGCGACGGCCGATTCGGCCCCGACCTCGTCGTCGCCCCCGGCCCCGTCGTGGGCGGCGCATCCATCGACTGCGGACTCGCCGGCACGGCGATGCGATTCCTGCCGATCATGGCGGCGCTCGGCGACGGCCGGGTCGCGTTCGACGGCGACCCGCACGCGCGGAAGCGCCCCATGGAGCAGACGATCGAGAGCCTGCGCGGCCTCGGCGTGCGGGTCGACGCCGACGAGCCCCGCCTCCCGTTCACCGTGCACGGCGCGGGCGGGGTGCGCGGCGGCGAGCTCGAGATCGACGCGAGCGCCTCGAGCCAGTTCGTGTCGGCGCTGCTGCTCGTCGCCGCCCGCTTCGACGAGGGCCTCACGCTGCACCACCGGGGCGAGCGGCTGCCGTCGCTGCCGCACATCGAGATGACGCTCGCGGCGCTGCGGCAGCGCGGCGTCGACGCCCGCGCGGTCGGCGAGGCCTCGTGGCGGGTCGAGCCCGGCCCGATCGGGGCGCTCGACGAGCGCATCGAGCCCGACCTGTCGAACGCCGCGCCGTTCCTCGCGGCCGTGGTCGCGGCGGGCGGCCGGGTCGTGCTCGACGGCTGGCCGGACGGGACGACGCAGGTGGGGCGGCTGCTGCCCGAGCTGCTCGCCCCGTTCGGCGCGACGTCGTCGGTCGCCGACGGCTCGCTCACGATCGAGGCCGTCGGCGGCGAGATCCCCGGCGCGACGCTCGACATGCACGCCGCGGGCGAGCTCGCGCCGACCATCGTCGCGCTCGGCGCGCTCGCGTCGGGCCCGGTCGAGGTGACCGGCATCGGCCACATCCGCGGGCACGAGACCGACCGGATCCAGGCCCTCGTCGACGACATCGCCGCGCTCGGCGGCACCGCGACGGCGCTGCCCGACGGCATCCGCGTGGACCCGGCCCCGCTGACCGGCGGCCCGTGGCGCGCCTACGACGACCACCGCATCGCGACCGCCGGCGCGGTCGTGGGCCTCCGCGTGCCGGGCGTCGAGGTCGACGACATCGGCGCGACGGCGAAGACCATCCCGGAGTTCCCGGAGCTGTGGGCCGCGATGCTCGCGGGAGAGCTGGGGTGAGCCGCGCATGAGCTGGATGACCGAGCACGAGGACCCGTACGAGCAGTACGACGAGTCGAGCGTGCGCGAGCGCCCGAACCCGAAGGCCAACCGGCCGCGATCGAAGCAGCGCCCCGAGCACGAGGACGCCGTCACCGGCATCGTCACCGCCGTCGACCGCGGCCGGTACACGCTCGCGGTGCGGATCGACGAGCAGGACGAGGCGATCGTCACCGCCGCCCGCGCGCGCGAGCTGCGCAAGCAGGCGATCGTCGCCGGCGACCGCGTCGACGTCGTGGGCGACACGACCGGCGAGACGGGCTCGCTCGCCCGCATCGTGCGCATCCAGCCGCGCACGACCGTGCTGCGCCGCTCCGCCGACGACACCGACGTGGTCGAGCGGGTCATCGTCGCGAACGCCGACGTGCTGCTCATGGTCGTCGCCGCCGCCGACCCCGAGCCGCGGCCTCGGCTCGTCGACCGCTACCTGGTCGCCGCGCTCGACGCCGGCATCACGCCGATCATGGTCGTGACGAAGACGGATGTCGCCGACCCCGAGCCGTTCCTCGCGAACTTCGCCGGGCTCGACATCGAGGTGTGGCGCTCGTCGATCGACGATCCGCCCGTCGAGGCGCTCCGCGAGCGGCTCGACGGCCACACGACCGTCGCGGTGGGGCACTCGGGCGTCGGCAAGTCGACGCTGGTCAACGCGCTCGTGCCGGATGCCAAGCGCGCCGTCGGCCATGTGAACGCCGTCACGGGCCGCGGCCGCCACACCTCGTCGTCGACGGTGTCGTTCAAGCTCGGCTCCGGCTGGATCATCGACACCCCGGGCGTGCGCTCCTTCGGGCTCGGCCACGTCGCCACCGCGAACGTGCTGCGTGGCTTCCCCGACCTCGCCGAGGTCGCCGAGGACTGCCCGCGCGGCTGCACGCACCTCGTCGACGAGCAGTACTGCGAGCTCGCGATCGCGGCCGCGGACGGCCGCCTCGAGCCGCGCCGGGTCGACTCGATGCAGCGCATGCTCGGCACGCTCGTCGCCGCGCGCGAGCAGCGTCACCAGGAGTGACGCGCCGCCGTACGCTGGGATCGTGACCGGCTACGACGACGACCTCGACCTCGCCCTGCGGCTGGCGGATGCCGCCGACGCCATCTCGATGGAGCGCTTCGGCGCGCAGGACCTCGAGGTGACGACGAAGGCCGACACCACCCACGTCACCGACGCCGACCGCTCGGTCGAGCAGCGCATCCGCGCCCTGCTCGCCGAGGAGCGCCCCGACGACGCGATCTTCGGCGAGGAGTTCGGCACCTCGGGCGACGCGAGCCGGCAGTGGATCATCGACCCGATCGACGGCACCGCGCACTTCCTGCGCGGCGCGCCCATCTGGGCGACGCTCATCGCGCTCGCGGTCGACGGCCGCCCGGTCGTGGGCGTCGTCTCCTCCCCCGCGCTCGGCGCGCGCTGGTGGGCCGCCGAGGGGCAGGGCGCCTGGACCGACCCCGCGCGGCCGCGGCCCATCCGGGTCTCGGGCGTCGGCGCGCTGTCGGACGCGGTGCTGTCGTACAACGCGATCCAGGGCTGGGACGGCGCGGGCCGGATCGACGACCTCGTCGCGCTGCAGCGCGACGTCTGGCGCGCCCGCTCCTACGGCGACGCGTGGAGCTACATGCTCCTCGCGGAGGGCAAGGTGGATGCGGTGGCGGAGTTCGACCTGAAGCCCTACGACATGGCCGCGCTCGTGCCCGTCGTGCAGGAGGCCGGCGGCACCTTCACCTCGGTCGACGGGCAGCCGGGCCCCTGGCACGGCTCGGCACTCGCCACCAACGGACGCCTGCACGACGCGCTGCTGGAGCGGCTCGCGCGCTGAGGCGAGGGGCTGTCGCGCGGGCCGCGGCGCGCGCATACTGGCGCCATGGCCGAGTGCTGCGACTCGCGCGGGTGCGCCGAGGAGTTCGACGCCGCGTTCGCCGAGCGGATGGCGGCGCGCTACCGCCGGCGCGGCCTCACCCTCGCCGAGCGGCGCCTCGTCGACTTCCTCGCGGCCGACGGCGTGCGCGGCGCGACGGTGCTCGAGATCGGCGGCGGCGTGGGCGAGATCGGGCTCGAGCTGCTGCGCCGCGGCGCCGAGCGCTGCACGACGCTCGAGCTGTCGTCGGCCTACGACGAGCAGGCGGCGCGGCTCGCCGCCGATGCGGGCGTGGCGGACCGGGTGCGGCGGCGCATCGTCGACCTCGCCGCCGAGCCCGAGGCGGTCGAGCGGGCCGACCTCGTGGTGCTGCACCGGGTCGTGTGCTGCTACCCCGACGCCGGGCGACTGCTCGCGGCCGCGGCCGGCCGCTGCCGCCGGCGGCTCGCGTTCACGCATCCGAGCCGCGATCCCGCGTCGCGCGTCGTCTCGGCGATCGAGAACGCGCTCGCGGGCGCCCGCAGCATCCGCTACCGCTCCTTCCTGCACGCGCCGAGCGCCATGCTGCGCGCGCTCGAGGAGGGCGGGATGCGTCCGGTGCTGCCCGGCCGCGGGTGGCCGTGGCGGCTGCAGGGCCTCGTCGCGGCCTGAGTCAGCCCGCGGCGGCCGCCTGGAGCGCCGCGACGTCGAGCTTCTGCATCGTGAGCATCGCGCGGGTGACCCCCGCTGAGCGCGGCGTCTGCATGAGCTCGCCGAGCTGCTTCGGGATGACCTGCCACGAGACGCCGAAGCGGTCGCGGCACCAGCCGCACTGCGACTCGGCGCCGCCGTCGGCGATCAGCCCGTCCCAGAGCCGGTCGACCTCCTCCTGCCCGTCGACGGTGACCGAGATCGACACCGCCTCGGACTGCGGGAACTGCGGCCCGCCGTTCAGCAGCTGGAAGGGGGCGCCGCCGATCGTCAGGTCGACCGTGAGGGCCTCGCCCGCGGGCGCGTCGCCGGGCCATGGGTTGTCGCCGGCCGGGATCCGCAGCACGTCGGTGATCTGCGAGCCCGGCACGAGCGAGACGTAGAGCTCGGCGGCCTCCTCGATGCGGCCGTGGAACCAGAGCACTGTGCGCACGTCGGTCATGGGGGCCATGATGCTCCTCGGCGCGCGCCTTGGGTAGCCTCGGATCCATGCGCGAGATCACGCCCGCCGAGGCCGCAGCCCTGCCGATCGTCGACGTGCGCGAGCCGCACGAGTGGCAGGCGGGGCACGCCGACGGCGCCATCCACATCCCGATGACCGAGATCGTCGCCCGCGTGGCCGAGGTGCCCGACGGCGCGGCGATCATCTGCCGCTCCGGCGCCCGCAGCGCCCAGGTGGTCGCCTACCTCGCGCAGCAGGGGCTCGATGCGGCGAACGTCGAGGGCGGCACGCTGCGCTGGGCCGCCGAGGGCCGGCCGATGACCGGCCCCGTCGTCTGAGGTGGCGCGCTCCCCCGTCGACTCCGACGCGATCGCCCGGGCCGCGGCCCGGCTGTTCGTCGACCGCGGCTACGCCGCGACGACCGTGCGCGACATCGCGGCCGCGGCCGACGTCGATCCCGCGGTCGTCATCCGCCGCTTCGGCTCGAAGGAGTCGCTGTTCCTGCGCACCACGGAGTCGGAGGAGCTCGCGCGGGCATGGCGGGCGACGCTCGACGGCCCGCTCGGCACCTTCGGCGAGCGGTGCGCCGCCGCGCTGCTCGACAGCCGCCAGGACACCCGGGGCGTCTTCCTCGCGCTGCTGCGCGCGAGCGACGCCGAGGGCATCGGCTCTCGGCTGCGCGACGCGCACGAGGAGCGCTTCGTGGCGCCGCTGCGCGAGCGGCTGGGCGGCGGCGATGCCGCCGACCTCCGCGCGCGGCTCGCCGCGGCCGCGGCCGGCGGGCTGCTCTACGCCCTGTGGGCGGTGGGCGACGAGGCGCTCGACGCCGATCGGGACGCGCTCGTGCGCCGCTACGGCGCGGTGATCCAGGCAGCGATCGCGTAGCATCGTCTCGAGGTGTCAACTTAGTTGACGACCGACTCGAGGAGGAGACCCATGGAGATCACCGATCGCACCTTCGTCGTGACCGGCGGCGGCAACGGCATCGGCCGCGAGGTCGTGCTGCAGCTGCTGCGCCGCGGCGCGCGCGTCGCAGCCGTCGACCTGAGCGAGGAGGGCCTCGCCGAGACCGCACGGCTCGGCGCCGCGGGCGCACGGCTCTCCACGCACCGGCTCAGCGTCGCCGACCGCGCCGCCGTCGAGGCGCTGCCCGAGGCGGTGCTCGCCGCGCACGGCCAGGTCGACGGGCTGCTCAACGTCGCCGGCATCATCCAGCCGTTCCAGCGCATCGGCGAGCTGCCCTTCGAGCAGATCGAGCGCGTCATGCAGGTGAACTTCTGGGGCGTCGTGCACACCGTGAGCGCGTTCCTGCCCCTCCTGCGCGCGCGGCCCGCCGCGTCTGTCGTCAACGTCTCGAGCATGGGCGCGCTCGCGCCGGTGCCCGGCCAGTCGGCGTACGGCGCCAGCAAGGCGGCCGTCAAGCTGCTCACCGAGGGCATGCACGCCGAGCTCGAGGGCACACCGGTCGCCGTCACGGTCGTCTTCCCCGGCGGCGTCGGCACGAACATCACCGGCAACTCGGGCGTCACCATGCGGCGCACCGCCGATGCCTCGGCGTCGGCCGGCTCGCTCACGAGCCCCGAGGACGCCGCGCGGCAGATCGTCGATGCCGTGGCCTCCGGCGCGCCCCGCGTCGTCATCGGCAAGGACGCCCGGGCGCTCGACCGGCTCGCGCGCCTCATGCCCGCGAAGGTCGGCGGCATCATCGCCAAGAAGATGCGGGGCCTGCTCGACTGAGCAGACCCCGCAGCGCTCGCGCCGGCTCAGCCGACGACGAGCTTCTTGTTCATGAACTCCTCCATGCCGTGCGGGCCGAGCTCGCGGCCGAAGCCCGAGCGCTTCGTGCCGCCGAAGGGCATGTCGACGTCCTCGGAGCCGGCGCCGTTGATCGACACCATGCCGGCGTCGAGCCGGTCGGCGACCGCGAGGGCGAGCTCGGGGTCGGTGCACCAGACGCGCGCGCCGAGGCCGAAGGGCGTGCCGTTCGCGGTGCGCACGGCGTCGTCGACGTCCTTCGCGCGGTAGACGGTGCCGACGGGCCCGAAGAGCTCCTCGCGGTAGGCCTGCATCTGCTCGGTCACACCGCCGAGCAGCGCGGGGGCGACGCGGGCGTCGCCGCCGTCGTCGAGCGAGCCGGCGAGCACCTCGGCGCCCTCGGCGACGGCCGACGCCGTCTGCTGGCGCAGCCGCTCGGCGGCGGCCTGCGACGACAGGGGGCCCACGAGGGCGTCCTCGTCGCCGGGCTCCCCCACCGGCACCGCGGCGATCGCGGCGCCGAGCCGCGACGCGAAGTCGTCGTAGAGCTCGTCGAGCACGATGAAGCGCTTCGACGCGTTGCAGGACTGGCCCGAGTTCTCGAGCCGCGTGTCGACCGCCGCCTGCACCACCGCATCCATGTCGTCCGCCGACAGCACCACGAAGGGGTCGGAGCCGCCGAGCTCGAGCACGACCTTCTTGAGGTGGCGGCCGGCGACCTCGGCGACGGCCGCGCCGGCGCGCTCCGAGCCGGTCAGCGAGACGCCGCGCACGCGCGGGTCGGGGATGACGATGTCGGCGATCTGCTCGTTCGTCGCGAAGATGTTCTCGTACGCGCCGGCCGGCAGGCCCGCCTCGGCGAGGATCTCGGCGATCGCGGTGGCCGACCACGGGCACTGCGGCGCGTGCTTCAGGAGCACCGTGTTGCCGAGCATGAGGTTCGGGAAGGCGAAGCGCGCGACCTGGTAGTACGGGAAGTTCCACGGCATGATGCCGAGGATCACGCCCTGCGCCGACTTGCGGATGCGCGCGTCGACGCCGGAGCGCACCTCGAGCACCTCGTCGGCGAGGAAGGCCTCGGCGTTGTCGACGTAGTACTGCACGATCTCGCCCGAGAACTCCGCCTCGGCGATGCCCTGCCCGAGCGGCTTGCCCATCTCGGTGCGGATGATCTCGGCGAGCTCCCGCGAGCGCGACGCGAACGCGTCGGCCGCCCGGCCGAGGATCGCCGCGCGCTCGGCCATCGGCGTCGTGCGCCACGGCTCGTACGCCGCGTCGGCGCGCTCGATCGCGGCGCGGATCTCCTCGTCGGTCGCCGTCGGGAACTCCTTGACGACCTGGCCGGTGTAGGGGTCGGTGACCCGGTACTCGCTCACGCTGCCTCCTCGCAGGATCGGATGATCCCAGCGTAATGGGGCGGCGGCGACGGACTCTCACAGCGTGCGACTCGACCGATGGTGGAGATGGGGGGAATCGAACCCCCGTCCAACGCTCGGACCGTGCGGCTTCTCCGGGTGCAGCTCAGGGGTGGCGTTCTGCTCGGCTCCGACCTTTGTCCTGAGCACCTAGGTCGACGAGCCCAGTCACAGCGAAAGTCCCGCGATGCCCTGTGACGCAGCATCGCAGCAAGCCCTCTTCATGACGCCAGGGTCCGGAGCGAGGGCGTCTCCGGTCTGACGGACTTCAGGCTCGCTTAGGCAGCGAGGGCGAAGTCGGTGCGCTTTGCGTTGGCACCTATGGGTTTGCAGGGGGCGTTGAAGAGATGACCCTGCATCCTCTACCCGCTTCCCGCAGCGACTGAGACGATGTCGAAACCGATCATCCCCGTGCTGGGTGCGAGTCGCACGCTGTGGAGTTGTCAAGGCCGGATGCGTCCGGCGCGCTGGCGGGGCCAGCCCACCATGGTACCGCGTCGGGCCGTCGCCCGGCAAGCGTCAGCCGAACAGCAGCTCCGCCTCGCGGTAGCGGTGGTCGGGCACGCGCTTGAGGTCGCCGAGCGCATCCGCCATCCGCACGCGCACGATGTCGGTGCCGCGCAGCGAGACCATCGAGCCCCACGCCTCATCGGTGATCGCGTCGATCGCGGCGAGGCCGAAGCGGGTCGCGAGCACCCGGTCGGCACCGCTCGGCGCGCCGCCGCGCTGGATGTGGCCGAGCACGGTCGCGCGCGACTCGATGCCGGTGCGCTCCTCGATCATCGGCGCGATGACCTCGCCGATGCCGCCGAGGCGAGGACGGTTGAAGGCGTCGAGCCCCTTGCGCGAGTACTCCTCCTCCATCCCCTCGAGCTTGAAGCCCTCGGAGACGACGACGAGCGGCGCGCGCCGGCGGTCGTAGACCGACTGCACGTACTCGCAGATCCACTCGATCGAGCGCGGCTGCTCGGGGATGAGGGTGACGTGCGCGCCGGTCGCGATGCCGGTGTGCAGCGCGATCCAGCCGACGTGCCGGCCCATCACCTCGAGCACCATGCAGCGCATGTGCGAGTCGCCGGTGGTTCGCAGGCGGTCGCCCGCCTCCGTGGCGATCTGCACGGCGGTGTCGAAGCCGAACGTGTAGTCGGTGGCGTCGAGGTCGTTGTCGATCGTCTTCGGCACGCCCACGATCGGGATGCCGTCCTCGGCGAGGCGGTTGGCCGCCGCGAGGGTGCCCTCGCCGCCGATCGCGATCACCGCGTCGATGCCGAGCCGCTCGAGCGTCGCGGCGATCTTCACCGGCCCCCCGTTGGGGCCCTCGTAGGGGTTCGTGCGGCTCGTGCCGAGGATCGTGCCGCCGATGCGCGACGTGCCGCGCACCGACGAGCGGTTGAGCACGCGCACATCGCCCTCGACGAGGCCGCGGTAGCCGTCGCGGAAGCCCACGAACTCGAGGCCGTGGTGCACCATGCCGGTGAGCACGGCAGCGCGGATGACTGCGTTGAGTCCGGGGCAGTCGCCGCCGGACGTGAGGATGCCGACTCGCATTTCGCCTTCCACCGGAGGGCCCTGGGTGAATCCTGCCGGTGCCGACCATTCAACCCGTCGGCGCATGGCGATGTCGAACCGGTGCCGCTATTCGTTGAGACGGTTCCTCGTGCGCATCGCCCGCTCGGCCTCGCGCTTGTCCTGCCGCTCGCGCAGCGCGTGGCGCTTGTCGTACTCCTTCTTGCCCTTCGCCACGGCGAGCTCGACCTTCGCCCGGCCGTCGGAGAAGTAGAGCGACAGCGGCACGAGCGTGTAGCCGCCCTGCGCCACCTTGGCGGCGAGCTTGTCGATCTCGTCGCGGTGCAGCAGCAGCTTGCGCTTGCGGCGCGGCGGGTGGTTCGTCCAGGTGCCCTGGCCGTACTCGGGGATGTGCACGGCGTCGAGCCATGCCTCGCCGCGGTCGACGTAGGCGTAGCCGTCGACGAGCGACGCGCGCCCGGCCCGCAGCGACTTCACCTCGGTGCCGGTGAGCACGAGGCCCGCCTCGATGCGGTCCTCGATCGTGTAGTCGTGGCGCGCCTTGCGGTTCTGCGCCACGACCTTCTGGCCCTGTTCGCGAGGCATGGCGTGCTCCTGGGGTGTGCGGTCGTCGGATGCCCGGACGGGCAGCCGACCAGTCTAGCGCGCGATCAGATCCTGAGGTACCGCCGGATCGCGACCGCTGCGGCCACCCCGGCGAAGAGCACGCCGATCCCGACGAGCACGGGCGCCACCACGAGCGCGTCGTCGATCGTGACGATCGCGATCGTCTGCAGCATCGGCGCCACGTAGCCCTGCAGGAAGAAGTGCACGAGGGCGACCACCGATCCGGCGGCGAGCACCGCTCCGATGAGCGCCGCGACCACCCCCTCGATGATGAACGGCGTCTGGATGAACCGGTTCGACGCGCCCACCAGTCGCATGATGCCGAGCTCCCGCTTGCGCGAGAAGGCGGAGAGGCGGATGGTCGTGGAGATCAGGAGCACGGCCGCGACGAGCATGAGCACAGCCACGCCGATCGCTGCGAGGCTCGCGGTGTTGAGCACCTGGAAGATCGGCTCGAGCAGCGCGCGCTGGTCGCGCACCTCCAGCACCCCCGGGAGCGCCGAGGTCGCCTCCCGGATGAGGTCGGCGTCCTGCGGCGAGGTCGGGCGCACCCACAGCGCCTCGTTCATGGTCTCGGGGCTCGCGAACTCGGCGCTCGCGGTGCCGCCGAACTGCTCCATGAAGTGCTCGTAGGCGAGCTGGCGGTCCTCGAACTCGACTGCGGCGACGTACGGCTCGATCGCGCCGCTGTCGAGCACGTCGCGCACCGCCTGCACCTGCTCCTCCGTGGCGGCGGTCTGCGTGCAGGTCGCGGTCGAGTCGACCGGCCCGCAGAAGTAGATCCCCACCTGCGCCCGGTCGTACCAGAAGCCCTTCATCTGGTTGATCTGCATCTGCAGCAGGATCGCGGCGCCCACGAACGAGAGCGAGATGAACGTGACGAGCACGACCGAGACGACGACCGAGAGGTTGCGGCGCAGACCGTTCCAGACCTCGTTGGCGATCAGCTGGAGCCTCACGCGGTCTCCTCCTCGAGCTCGTCGACGCGCAGCTCCTCGAGGTGCCGGCGGTAGCTACCGTGGGCCTCGTCGCGCATGATGCGGCCGGCGTCGAGCTCGACGACGCGCTTCTGCAGCTCGTCGACGATCGACGCCTCGTGCGTGGCCATGACGACCGTCGTGCCGCCCTCGTTGATGCGGGCGAGCAGCGCCATGATGCCCGCGCTCGTCGAGGGGTCGAGGTTGCCGGTGGGCTCGTCGGCGAGCAGGATCGGCGGGCGGTTCACGACGGCGCGGGCGATCGCCACGCGCTGCTGCTCGCCGCCCGAGAGCTCGTGCGGCAGACGGCTCGCCTTGCCGGCGAGGCCGACGATCTTGAGCACGTCGGGCACCGCCTCCGAGATGAAGCCGCGGCTCTTGCCGATCACCTGCAGCGTGAACGCGACGTTCTCGTACACCGTCTTGTTGTTCAGCAGACGGAAGTCCTGGAAGACGACGCCGAGGTTGCGGCGGAAGAAGGGCACGCGGCGGCTCGGCAGGGCCTTCAGCCGCTGGCCGAGCACGTGCACCTCGCCGCTCGTGGGGCTCTCCTCGCGCAGCACCATGCGGATGAGGGTGCTCTTGCCGGAACCGGAGGCGCCGACGAGGAAGACGAACTCGCCCTTGAGGATCTCCAAGGAGACGCCGTCGAGGGCTGGCCGGGCCTTGCGGGAGTAGGTCTTCGAGACCTCGTCGAAGCGGATCATGGCCTGTCGAGGGTATGGGCGGGCCCGGCCCGCGGCCGCGCACCGCCTCGGCGCGGCGCTAGTTCCGCCAGGCGTCGAGGCGCCCGGTCGCGCGGGCGTGCCCCAGGATGCCGACGTGGGTGCGCTCCGGCTGACCCCAGTGGCTGCGCTCGTAGAGCTCGTGCCGGGCGCCGAAGCCCGAGGCGACCGCGTCCCACAGCGCGCCGAAGACGGCCAGCCGCTCCGACGCATCCGCCCCGCCGGAGCCGCGCAGCAGCCGCGCCGCATCGGGGTGGTCGGCGAGCGCGCCGGCGGGCAGCGGCAGGTGCGCGAGGCCCGACGCGAGCGCCGTCTGCAGCAGCGCGCGCATGCGGCCGTAGGCGTCGGGCGCGAGCGCCGAGAAGGCGAGCGCCGGCTCGACCGCCGGTCCCCAGGCGCGCCCGGCAGGGTCGTCGTCGCCGACCGGCCCCGCCTGCTCGATCATCGCGTCGCGCAGCCCCGCGACCGTGTGCCGCAGCGCGATGACCTCGCCGAGCGCCGCCTGCACGCCGCGCAGCTCGCCCGTGCCCATGATCTCCGTCGCCCGCACCGCGAGCCCCGCGATCCACTCGAGCTTGGCCTCGAGCCGCGTCGCCGACTGGAAGGCCAGCCGCGCGTTCCAGCCGACGGCGCCGCGGTTGTGGCCGAGCATCGTCTCGGCGTCGCGGATGAGCACGTCCTCCCACGGCACGAGCACGTCGTCGAAGACGACGAGCGCGTCGTGCTCGGCGAAGCGCGTCGCGAGCGGCTGGTCGTCGCGCGCGGGCGTGCCGCGCGTGTAGAGCGTGATGCCGGGCGCGCCGACCGGCACCGTCGCGGCGATCGCGAAGTCGTCGTCCTGCACCTCGCCGCCGAAGTGCGACACGAGCAGCCGCTGCGCGGTCGCGGCGCCGGTGACGACCGCCTTCGCGCCGCGCAGCACGACGCCCTCGTCGGTCTCGCGCACGACGTGCAGGAAGATGTCGCCGACCTCGTCGGGCGGCAGGTCGCGGTCGACGGGCGGGTTGACGAGCGCCTGCGCGTAGTGCGTGACCGCGGCGGCGTCGCGCGCGAGCGTGCCGCGCACGCCGTCGGCGAAGCGGCCGTAGGACGAGGCGTGCGCGGCCATCGACGTGAGCACCGACGCGAGCGTCTCGGGCGTGCGGCCCATCCACCCGTGCGTCGTGCGCTGCCAGGCGCGGATCGCGTCGCGCTGCCCCCGGAGGTCGTCGTGCGAGCGCGGGATCGCGTAGAACGCATGGGTGCGCACGCCGTCGACGACCGTCGTCAGCGCATCCGCCTCATCGCCGTGCAGGCGGTCGTAGAGCGAGGCGATGGTGGATGCGGCGCCGGCGAAGGCGGGATGGTCGGCGACGCGCTCGACGCGCGCGCCGTCGTGGACGACCGCCCGCCCGTCGTCGAGGCTCGCGAGGTAGTCGCTGCCTGTCTGCGGCTCGGTCATGGCGCTCCCCTCCCGCTCGGCCTAGTCGTCGGCGAGCTGCTGCTGCTTGCGCCAGCGGATGCCGGCGGCGATGAAGCCGTCGAGGTCGCCGTCGAAGACCGCGCTCGGGTTGTTGACCTCGTGCAGCGTGCGGAGGTCCTTGACCATCTGGTACGGCGCGAGCACGTAGGAGCGCATCTGGTCGCCCCAGCTCGCGCTGATGGTGCCGGCGAGCTCCTTCTTGCGTGCCGCCTCCTCCTCGCGCTTGAGCAGCATCAGGCGGCTCTGCAGCACGCGCATGGCGGCGGCGCGGTTCTGGATCTGGCTCTTCTCGTTCTGCATCGAGACGACCGTGCCGGTCGGGAGGTGCGTGATGCGGACGGCGGAGTCGGTGGTGTTGACGCTCTGGCCGCCGGGGCCCGACGAGCGGAACACGTCGACGCGGATGTCGCTCTCGGGCACCTCGACCTCGTCGACCTGCTCGAAGAGCGGCACGACCTCGACGGCCGCGAACGAGGTCTGGCGCTTGCCCGCGGCGCCGAACGGGCTCATGCGCACCAAGCGGTGCGTGCCCGCCTCGACCGACATGTTGCCGAAGGCGTAGGGGGCGCTCAGCTCGAACGAGGCCGACTTGATGCCCGCCTCCTCCGCGTAGCTCGTCTCGTAGACGGTGACGGGCATGCCGTGCTGCTCGGCGTAGCGCAGGTACATGCGCAGCAGCATCTCGGCGAAGTCGGAGGCGTCGACGCCGCCGGCGCCGGCGCGGATCGTGACGACGGCCGGGAGCGGGTCGAACTCGCCGTCGAGGAGCGTCTGGATCTCCATGTCGGCGACGATGCGCTGGATCGCGGCGAGCTCCTTCTTGGCCTCCTGCTGTGTCTCCTCGTCGCCCTCCTCGTTGGCCATCTCGACGAGCACCTCGAGGTCGTCGATGCGCGACTCGGTCTCGGTGATGCGCTTGAGGTCGGTCTGCGCGTGGCTCAGCTGGCTCGTGACCTTCTGGGCGGCGTCGGGGTCGTCCCAGAGGTCGGGGGCGCCGGCCTCCTCGGAGAGCCGCTCGATGTCGGCGGCGAGCCTGTCGACGTCGGCCACCGCCTTGATGTCGGCGAAGGTGGAGCGGAGGGCGGCGATGTCGCCGGCGATGTCGAGATCGGCCATGGTCCCCCCAGCCTACCGACGAGCGACCGCCCGGCCGCCCCGCGCATCCGCCGTAGGCTCGGATGGTGAGCGGCGTCGACCAGTCCGAGCGGTTCCCCTGGCGCAGGGTCGCCGGCGCCGCCTATGTGCCCACCGCCGCGTTCGCGATCGGCGAGGGCGCGGTCATCCCCTACATCCCGCTGATCGCCGGCGACCTGGGCGCGTCGCTCGCGGTCGCGGCGGTCGTCGCCGCGATGCTGACGGTCGGCCAGCTCGCGGGCGACGTGCCGGGCGGCGCGGTCGTGGGGCGCTTCGGCGAGCGCCCGACGATGATCGGCGCCGGCCTGCTCGTGCTCGTCGCGCTCGCGCTGGCCTTCGTCGCGAGCGAGGTGTGGATGCTCGGGGTCGCGATCTTCGTGCTCGGCCTCGGCCACGCGGTCTTCGGGCTCGCCCGCCACGCGTTCATGACGACGTACGTGCCGCTGCGCTACCGCGCCCGCGCGCTGTCGACGCTCGGCGGCATCTTCCGCATGGGCATGTTCGTCGGCCCGCTGATCGGCTCGGCCGTGCTCGGGCTCGGGCTCGGGCTCGGCGCCGTGTGGGTCGTGTGCGCGATCGGCACGGTGATCGCGATCGCCGTGCTCGTGGTGCTGCCCGACCCGACGTCGGTCTTCGAGCGCACGCCCGCGACGACCGGCGTGATCGAGCTCGCGTCGGAGCGCGCCGGCGTGTGGCAGGTGGTGCGCGAGCACGCGCGCGTGCTCGGCACGGTCGGCGTGGGGGCGGCGATGCTGTCGCTCGCCCGCTCGGCGCGCAGCGTGCTGCTGCCGCTGTGGGCGGTGTCGATCGGGCTCGACGGCGTCACCACGGGCCTCGTGATCGGCATCGCTGGCGGCGTCGACTTCGCGCTGTTCTTCGTCTCGGGCTGGGTGATGGATCGATTCGGCCGACTGTGGAGCGTCGTGCCGTCGCTGTCGATCATGGCGATCGCGTTCGTGCTGCTCGCCGGGTCGCACGACCTCGACGCGGCCACGACCTGGTTCATCGCCGCGGCGATCGTGCTCGCGCTCGGCAACGGGCTCGGCTCCGGCATCCTCATGACGCTCGGCGCCGACCTCGCCGACCGGCAGAACCCGGCGTCGTTCCTCGGCGCCTGGCGCCTCACCGTCGACCTCGGGGGCGCGGCCGCGCCGCTGCTCATCTCGCTGCTGGTCTCGGTCGCGTCGATCGCGTGGGCTGCGGGCGGCCTCGCCGTGCTGTGCGTCGCGGGGGCGGGGATGCTGCTGCGCTGGCTGCCGCGGAAGCCGCGGGAGTAGCCAGCCCTACGGCTCGTCGCGGCGGAGCTCCTGCCGGGCCGCGAGGTCGTGCGCGATCGAGGTGGCCTCCTCGCGCAGCTCGTCGTCGCCGAGCTCGCCGGCCTGCACCTGCTGCACGAGCTGCCGGAACCCCGGGTGCTCCATCAGGGCGCGCAGGCCCTCGGCTGCGCGCTCGGGTTGGTCGGTCGGCAGGCTCGCCGCCACGGCGTCGACGTCGAACGGCAGCTCGTCGGGGTTCGGGCTCATGCCCGCGAGGCTACCGGGCACCCCTTGTCGCCGTCCGGCGCCGGTGGGATCATGCGCGTCAGGGAGCCCCACCCAGCCGCTCCCACGATCCGCTTGGCGTCACGGGCCGGTTCTGGAGCACACCGTCGCGCGTCGACCCCTCTCCCGCACGACGAGCTTCGGCTGCGCGGTCATCGCCGCGATGGTGCTGAGCCTGACGGTGCCGATCGCCGCCTCGGCCGCGCCGCCCGCCGCCCCCCTGCTGGTGGCTCCCGCCGACGGCAGCACCACCGCATCCGTCAGCCCGACGCTGAGCGTGGCCGCGAGCGACCCGGACGGGGGCAGCGTCGACGTCGCGTTCGAGGGGCGCGAGCGCGGCGCGACCGTGCCGAGCGACCCCGCCGCCGAGGGCTTCACGGTCGTCGTGGTGCCCGACACGCAGAACTACAGCGACGGGAAGCAGGCGCTGCTGCAGCAGCTGACCTGGGTGCGCGACAGCCGCGACGCGCTCGACACCGCGTTCGTGATCCAGCTCGGCGACCTCGTCAACGACCGAGGTGCCTCATGTCAATATGCCCGCGTGCGTGAAGCGGTGCCTCACGTAGGAATGCCCGCGTGTGTGGTCAGCT